>CAIQUL010000259.1 GCA_903874975.1 uncultured Chthoniobacter sp.
CCTCTACTTCCTCGACGACACCGGCACCTGCCGCATCGTGAAACCCGCCGACAAACTCGCCGTCCTCGCCACCGCCACCCTCGGCGAACCCACCTACGCCTCGCCCGCCTTCAGCCACGGCCAGATCTTCCTCCGCACCGACCAGGCGCTCTACTGCATCGGGGAAAAGCGGTAGCGGCTTGCCCAACACTTCGCCGGTGAGGCCGCGAGGTCCGCCGCGGCTTTTGGTGCCGTCGAAAAGTGGGCGCGTCCCGGCCACGCCTGCCGTTGACGGCCCGGCGGACCCGGGGCTACACCGATGCAAGCGCGCGGAAGCACCCTTCCCGACGCCGCACCTTTCCGCACCGCACCATGAAACTCGCCGCCCGCCTCCTCGCTCCCCTCGCCTGCCTGCTTCCTTTCACGCTTCCAGCGCAAGAGAGCGCGGACAGAAAGATGATGCGCAAACCCGAGCCGAAGCAGGGCGTGACGCTGACCTTTTCCGTGGGCGGCAAGACGGACACGCGCGCGGCGCGGCTCGTGGCGCTGGAAGTCCCCGCCGGCCAGTCGGCCACGCCGTTTCTCCCGGCGGGGCCGTTCACCGCGCGCTGGGACGCGAGCATCCTGTCGGACTTGCGCGCGGAGTTTTCCTTCGCCGCCGACGTAAGGGGCACGGTGAAGGTGAAGCTCAACGGCGCGGTGATCCTGGAGGGTAGCGCGCGGGTCGAAAGCCCGCCGATCAAGCTGCAAAAAGGCGCGAACCCGATCACCGTCGAGTTCACCAGCCCGGCCAAGGGCGAGGCCATGCTGCGGCTCCTCTGGTCGTCGAAGGAATTCCCGTGGGAGCCGGTGCCGCCGACCGCTTTCCAGCACGACGCGAGCGCCGGGGCGCTCCTCGCCGGCGAGGGTCTGCGCGCGGCGCGGCTGCATTTCGCGCAGCTCCGCTGCACCGCCTGCCACGACGGCGCGGGCCTCGTCCCGGCAAAAGGCGAAGGGATGCCCGAGCTGGCGCAGGACGCGCCGGTGCTCGGGGAGTTGGGGTCAAAGTTCCACGAGGCGTGGCTCGCCGCGTGGATCAATGACCCGCACGCCATCCGTCCGCACACGCTCATGCCGCGCGTCTTCACCGGCGGCAAACCCGGCGAGATCGACCAGCGCGCGGCGGACCTCGCGGCATATTTCGTGGCGCAGGGCAAACCTGCCGAGGCCAAGCCGCTCGACCCGGCGCTCCTCCCGCAGGGCGGCGCGCTCTTTGCCAATCTCGGCTGCATCGCCTGCCACACCCGGCCCGATGCCGAGGCCGCCGCCAAGGACGAGCACAACCGCATCCCGCTCGCCCACGTCCGCGCCAAATGGCACGCCCCGGCGCTCACTGCCTATCTCAAAGACCCCGCGCAAGGTTTTGCCTGGAGCCGCATGCCGCACTTCCGCCTGAGCGACGACGAAGCCGCGAAGCTCACCGCCTACCTCTTTCTGTCCGCCAAGCGCGAGTTCCCCGCCGGGCCGAAAGGCGACGCCACGCGCGGCGCGCAACTCCTCGTCAGCGCCGGTTGCCTGAACTGCCACGCCGGCCTGCCACCCACCACCGCGCCCACGCTCGCCGCCACGCTCCAGACCGGCTGGCTCAAAGGCTGCCTCGCGCCCGACGCCACCGCGCGCGGCAAAGCGCCCGACTTCGCCCTCACCGCGACGCAGCGCGAGGCGCTCGCTGCGTTCGCCACCACCGGCCTCGGCTCGCTGAAGCAGGACGCGCCCGCCGAATTCGCCGAGCGCCAGATCACCGCCCAGCGCTGCATCGCCTGCCACGCGCGCGACGGCCACGCCAGCGTCTGGTCGCAGGTCGAGAGCGAAATGGAACCGCTCAAAGCCGCCGCCCCGCTGGAGGAAGGCGAGGGCCATCCCATCGCCACCACCGCCCTTCCCGCGCTCACGTGGCTCGGCGAAAAGCTGCACCCCGAGTACATGGCAAAATTCATCGCCGGGCAGGAAAAAACCAAGCCGCGCCCGTGGCTCGTCGCCCGCATGCCCGGCTTCCCCGCCGTCTCCACCGGGCTGGCGCACGGCCTGGCCCACAGCCACGGCTTTCCCCTCACCGATCCCGCACCCGCCGCCGCACCCGCCGCCGCACCCGCCGCCGCGAAACTCCAAGCCGGCGAAACTCTCCTCACCGAAAACGGCGGCTTCAACTGCCGCCAGTGCCACGGCCTCGGCGACCGCGCCGCCACCGCCGTCTTCGAGGCCCCCGGCCCGAACCTCGACCTCACCCGCATCCGCATCCGCCCGCATTACTACCATCGCTGGCTGCTTTTCCCCCAGCGCATCGACCCCGATACGAAAATGCCCCGCTTCGCCGATGACACCGGAAAAACCGCGCTGACGGACCTTTTCGGCGGCAAAGCCAGCGAGCAATACGACGCCATCTGGCAGTATCTCCAGACCTTCAAAAAGTAAGAGCCCACCCACCCCCGCCAATCACCGCCGGAAAACCTCCGCCGTAATATTCATACATGCATTTTACCCCCCGTATTTGCGCAGATACCGACAGAACCGTTGCTTTGCGCTCATTACGCGCATAACGCAACCACCACGCACCCCAAACCCCGGGATATTCCGACATTTTTGTCGGATATAAAGCCGCTGACAAACACACAGATTTGTCGATAAACTCCCTGTTCTGTCAAAAATGAAGACCATGAGAAAATACTGGTATCTCGTTGTGCTGCTATTGGCCGGACTGATCGTGAATGAGAATATTGTGCAATGGGCGCTAGCTATTCAGGTGGGCGGTATGTCCGTCGGCGCGGGATTTAAAGATGCATTCGAATACTTCTCGATTTCTGGATACCTGTTTTTTACTGCATTCAGATTGATCCCTTATGTAGGGCTAGGAGTCGCCCTTTTGATTCTTTCTAAGACCAAGATCAGCGATTATTCACTCGCCGTATTTTATGGCGGCCTAGTTGGAATTCTGACCATCATTATCTGGGGATCTTGGGACGCTCAACGCCCATTTTACACCGATGAACACGTGTCATCGACTACGGCTATCTCTTTTCTATTTATCCCGATCTTTGCGGTTCCAGCCGGGCTGGTTGGTGCCGTTTTGCTTTCGGTATTTTACACCCCTTTTCGGATAGTTATGAAACGAAGAAAGACAGAACAAGACGGTAGTGGCAACGGCGGGTAACGTCCCTCGTTCGCTTCGCTCTGGACATCTTCTCTCCGCCGTGCCACACCTTTGACGTTCTGTCAGAAATCCCCGCCCAACGATTATCCATGATTGATACAAGCTTCAATATGTATAGCGACGCCGATGGCGGAGATCCTGATGCCACGAGTCCCACGTTGCGAAGCTACCACAAATTTCTGTGGAGCAAGTCCTTGCCCAGTGGCGACCACTTCGTCTTGCGCGATGACATGCCTGGTTACTACCTTTACCACAGCTCTGCATTGGGAGATTTTTCACTGGGGAGTGACGCCATCACGCACTCCTACAAGAATCAGATCAACAAGAAGTGGCTGACGACGCAAATTCCGAAGGAAGTGCAGGAGCTTTTCAATCACGGGTCAACGATCGGAGCATACCTCGTCTTTCCCAATAACCAAGTGGAGCGGAAGCACACACCCAATCAGGCCAGAGGCATATTGCGCCTCATTGACGACCGATTCGATTTGACCTTGGAGTGCATCAGACGCCATTACGCCGACGAGACGAGTCCGCTAGCAGAAACCTTGAAAAGGTATGCGGCGTTCTTTCAACTGTTTGAGACTTTCGAGGGATACATTCAATTTTTTCTCCTGGATGACCTGCTCGATGAGCAAGGTACGGTTAGATTCTATTTGCCTTTTGACAACTTTCAGTCACCACCAAAGTTCATGGATGCAAATGATTACCTTGCCTACAAAATCAGGGTAGAGTCGTTCATAAATGCTCGAAGTCGGCGAATTGAATCGTATGCAAAGCAACTCAAGACCTAACAAGACGTCGCTCCTAACGCCTGACCTACCGCGAGTTCCACCCGTTATGAACGTTCCATCTTCAATCCCCAGTTCAAACTTCGCCCCCGGTCAGGCGTAGGAGGACTTTATCGTCACCCCACGCTCAGGTGCCCGAGGGCGAGGAGGCCGTAGAAGGTGTATTCGGCATCCAGGTGGTCGTCGGCCCAGTGGCCGTGGAAGCCGCCTTCGGCGCTCCAGAGGGTGTCGATGAAATCGAGGCAGCGCTCGCGGAGCGGCGCGGGCACGGGGCGCTCCAAGCAGGCGAGGGCGTGGAGGGTGGTGGCTGTCGAGAGGAGGTCGGGCAGCGGGGCGGCGGGCATGGCGCGGAATCCGCCCTCGGGATGCGCCTGCGCGAGCAGCCAGTCGGCTGCGGCGTCGTGGATGGGCAGCCCGAGCTGGTGGAGGAGCGTGACGGCGGCGGCGGTGGCGTTCGTGGAGCCGATGCGGAGGCCGCGGGCATTGGCCCACGCACCGTCCGGGGTTTCGAGAAATTTCAAACATTGGACCATGCGCAGCGGGTCGGGCGGAGCAACGCGGAGATCCTGATACGCCCCGAGCGCCACGAAGCAGCCGTAGGCGTTTCCGGAATCCGCGCCGACCTCGCCATCGTAGCCGCCGTCGCGGGCGCGAAACGCCTCGATCCGCGCGAGCACCGCCGCCCCGAACGATGCGGGCATTTTTTCCCAACCGAGCGCAGCCCAGCACCGCGCGAGCGCGCCGAGATGCACGAAGTCCAACCCCGCCCCGTCGCCCCAGCCGCGCAGCCACGGCTCCACCCGCTCCGCCGGGAGTTCCTCCTGCAGGGCCTGCAAGCCCGCGAGCGCGAAGATCGTGTAGTAAAGGTCGGGCCGCCCCTCGCGATCCCGCCCGCCGCCTTGCTCCGCGATCTGCCGCTCGAAAAATGCGCGCACCAAAGCCGCCGAATCGCCCAGCAGAGCCGGGGCGAGCCGGGCGACCTGGAGCATTTCGAGACGCAGGCTGCGTTGGGTAAAGGTGGCGTTCACGCGGAGTGGCGCGAGGGCTTAGCAGCGGGCGGCGCGGCGGTAAAGCGGGCGCGCGATCCGGTTCGCCGCTCCCGGCGAAGACCCTCCAACCGGGATGACAGCAGGCGCACCTTCCGCCACGCTGCCCGGCTATGACGACCGCCCACAAACTTTTCCTTTTCGACATCGACGGCACCCTGCTGACCTCCGGCGGCGCGGGGGAGCGCGCGCTGCGCCTCGGGTTCCGCGACCGCTTCGGGATTGATGACGATCTTTCTTCCATCGAGATCGCGGGCCGCACGGATTCCGGCATCGTGCGCGAGATGCTGGCCGCGCACCGGTTGCCGGCGACGCCGGAAAACATCGCGGCTTTTCTCGATGGCTACCTGCACCATCTCGCACAGGAAATCCCGCGCACGCCGGGCCGCCTGCTGCCGGGCATCCTGCCGCTGCTCGACGCGCTCCAGCCGCGCGCCGACATCGTGCTGGCGCTGCTCACGGGCAATCTCGCGCGCGGCGCGGAGATCAAGCTGCGGCACTACGGCGTGTGGCACTACTTCGAGTTCGGCGCGTTCGCCGACGATCATCATGACCGGAACCAGCTCGGCCCTTTCGCCCAGGCCCGCGCGCGGGCGCAGCGCGGCATCGAGTTTCCGCCGGAGCGGATCTTCGTGCTCGGCGACACCCCGCACGACATCGGGTGCGCCCGGGCCATCGGGGCAAAGGCGATCGCCATCGCGACGGGCAAGTTCTCCCAAGCCGACCTCGCGGCGCACACGCCGGATTTTCTCTTCGAGGATCTGGGCGATCTGGACGCGGTTCTGGCGGCGATTGCGTAGGTGCGGCGGGGGTTGGTCGCTTGGCATTTGCTAGACCCCTAAAGGCTTTTCTGCCAGAGCCTCACCATGCGCCCATTCCCGATCATTCCTGTGTCCGCAGTTCGCGCGCAATGAAGGTGCTTTTCGCCCCGGACTGGCGCGCCGGTGTGCCCTACCAGACGCTCCTCGCCGCGGCGCTCGCGGAGCTGGGTGTGAAGGTGGAGTTCCTCGCCGGCTACAAGCGCGCGCTGGCCCTCACCCGGCTGGTGCGGGCGCGCGAGTTTGACGTGCTGCACCTGCACTGGCCGGACGCCTACTACCCGCGGATGCACGACGGTTTCGACTGGTGGCGGCAGGCCCGCTTCGCCACGGATCTGGCGCTCGCCACACGCCACCATCCGCTCGTTTTCACGGCGCACAATTTCGCGCCGCACAATCGCTCCGGCGAATTCTGCGAGGAGCGCAACGCCCGCGCGCCGTTCGTCCAGGCCCGCGCGGTGATCGCGCACTCCGCGGCGGCACGCGACCAAATCGTGCAGCAGCGCGGGGTGCCGGCGGAGCGCGTCCACGTCATCCCTCATGGCGATCTTTCGCTGCCGCTCGGCACAGCGGTCCCGCGCCCGGAAGCGCGCCGCCGACTCGACCTCCCGGAAGGCCCGCTCTGTCTGATGTTCGGCACCGTGGAACCCTACAAAGGGATCGAGGAAGTGCTCGCGCATTGGCGCGCGGCCCGGCCCGGAGCGGCGTTGTTCGTCGTGGGAAAACCCTGCACTCCGGAGTACGCCACGCAGATCAGCGAACTGGCTCAGGGTCTGCAAAACGTCTCGCTTCGCCTCGACTGGATGCCCGACGAACAGCTTGGCCTGTGGCTCTCCGCGGCCGACGCCGTGCTTTTCAATTACCCCCAGATTTTCACCTCGGGCGCGGCCTCGCTCGCCCGCTCGTGGGGCGTGCCGATCATCCTTCCCAAGCGGCTCGCCACCCTCGATCTCGCGGAGCCGAGCCCGTTCGTGCAGCGCTTCGAGTCTTTCGCCGCCGACTTCGCTGCGGCGCTCGCCGGGGCCCTCGCCACGACCCCGAGTTTCGCGGCCGCCGCCGACTGGCGCGCGGCCACGGCATGGTCGCGCATCGCCCGCGCCACTGCCGAGGTCTATGCCCGCGTGCTCGGCGCAGCGTCCGTTCAACCACCCCAACCACCCTGTGCGGCATCGCCGGTTTCGTAGCGCCCGGTTTGCCTGCGGATGAAACCGCCGCGCGGCTCGAACGGATGCTCGCGTGCATCGTGCATCGCGGCCCCGACGGCGCGGGCACGCATGTCGCACCGGGCCTGGCGCTCGGCATGCGGCGGCTGAGCATCATCGACCTCGAGGGCGGCGGGCAGCCGGTCTGGAACGAAGACCGGACCATCGGCATCGTTTTCAACGGCGAGATCTACAACTACATCGAACTCACCGCGCAGCTCACCGCCGCCGGCCACGTTTTCCGCACCCACTCGGACACCGAGGTACTGGTGCATCTCTACGAGGAGCACGGCGAGGCGATGTTCAAAAAGCTCCGCGGCATGTTCGCCTTTGCGCTGCTCGACACGCGGCAAAACCGCCTGCTCGTGGCCCGCGATCACTTCGGCCAGAAGCCGCTCTATTACACGCTCGCCGACGGACGCTTCGCCTTTGCCTCCGAATTGAAATGCCTCCTGACGCTCCCGTGGGTCAGCCGCGAGCGCGACCCGGAGGCCTTTCTCGACTACGTCTCGTGGCTCTCGCTGCCGCCTCCGCGCACGCATTTCCAGCACATTCATAAACTCGCCGCCGGCAGCTTCCTGGCCGTGCCGCTCGCCGACGTGAACGCCGCCCGGCCGCGCAAATTCTGGAGTTACGCGCTTTCGGCCGAGCCGGATCTGACCGCACTGGATCCCGCCGTCGAGGCGCTCGACGCCACGCTCCGCGACTCCGTGCAAAAGCACCTGCGCGCCGACGTGCCGGTTGGCGTGCTCCTGAGCAGCGGCCTCGACAGCCGCACCGTCGCGGCCTACGCGCAGGACCATCAGCCGGGGGGGATGCAAACGTTCACCGTCGGCTTCGGCGGCCCGGATTCCGAAACGCTGGGGGCCGCGGAAACGGCCCGCGAAATCGGCTCGCAGCATCACACGCTCGAACTCACGTCCGACGATTTTTTGCACAACCTCGAGCGCATCGCCTGGCACCTCGACGAGCCGGTCGGCGATCCCGCCGCCTTCGCCGTGCTCAAAGTCTGCGAACTCGCCCGCCAGCACGTGAAGGTGCTGCTTTCCGGCGAGGGTTCGGACGAACTCTTCGCGGGCTACGACACCCGCTACCTTGGCATGCTCGCCACGCTCAGGCGCTCGGCCACGCTCCGCCACTGCGCCCCATTCCTCCCGCAGCCCGATCCTGCCGCCGCGCCCTCGCGCTGGCAGCGCCTCGCCAGCCGCGCGCATACTTCGGCAGCCGCGGAAGCGCTCTCTCTCCGCCTGGAAGGTTTGCCCGGCGATGTCCGCACCCCGCGCGGACTCACCCAGGATCAGCTCGTCCGCCTGCACCGGCGGACGCATGAGTTCGCGCTGGCAATCCGCCGCCCGCAGCGCGACACGCTGAGCGAGCTGCTCACCGTGGACCTCGACTGGCAGCTCGCCGAATCACTCCTGCAAAAGGCCGACAAGATGAGCATGGGCGCGTCCATCGAACTGCGCACGCCACTCCTCGATCTCCGCGTCGCGGAACTCGCCGCGCGCATCCCCTCCGCGCTCAAGCTCCCGCCCGGCGGCCCCGGAAAATTCGTCCTCCGGCACTGTCTCGCGCGGAAACTGAACGAGCCGCTCAACCGCCCGAAACGCGGCTTTCCCGTGCCGCTCCGCGAATGGTTCACCGGCCCGCTGCGCGGCCCGCTCGAAGACGCCCTTTTCGCCCCGAACTCCGCCGCCCTCGCGCACCTCGACGGCCGACTCCTCCGCGCCGCGTGGGACGACTTTCTCTCCGGCGCATGGGACGGCGCCCGCACGCTCTACTCGCTCTGGCTTTACGAAATCTGGTCGCAGAAAATCGCCGGCACCCCCGCCGCATGAGCACCGCGCGCGTCACCATCGGCATCCCCTGTTTCAACGCCGCGCGCTGGATCGCGGCGAGCGTGGAAAGTGCGCTGGCGCAGACGTGGCCGGAGAAGGAAGTGATCGTCGTCGATGACGGCTCGACCGACGGCTCGACGGAGATTCTGGAAAAATTTGGGGCCGCAATCCGCCTCGTCCGCACCGACCACCGCGGCGGCAATCACGCGCGCAACGAGGCGCTCCGCCAGGCGACCGGCGACTGGCTGCAATTCCTCGACGCGGACGACTACCTCGAACCCGAAAAGCTCGCGCGACAATTTGCCGAGGCCGATGGCGGCGCAGCGGCCGACGTGATCTACAGCCCGACGTGGATGGAAGACACCCGCACCGGCCACCGTGAGCGCGGCGTGCTCGACCCGACGCGCGACCTCTACGTGCAGTGGATCACCTGGCAGCTTCCGCAGACCGGCGGATGCCTCTGGCGCAGGTCCGCGCTCGATACGCTCGGCGGCTGGAAGGAAAGCCAGCCCTGCTGCCAGGAGCACGAGCTTTACCTTCGCGCGCTGCAAGCCGGGCTGCGCTTCGTCTTCGCGCCCACGCCACACGCCGTCTATCGCCTGTGGTCCGAGGAGACCGTCTGCAGACGCGATCCGCGGATGGTGATCCGCCTGCGGACGGCGCTCATCGACGCGCTGCAATCGTGGATGCAGGAGCGCGGGCTCTGGCGAGACGAGCACCGCCAAGCCGCCGGGCGTGCGTGCTTTGAAATGTCGCGCACTCTCGCAAAGACAGACCTCCGCACAGCCGCCGCATATCACCGCGACCGCGCCGAGCACGGACTCATCCACGTCTCAGGCCCTTCAGCCCCCCCCGCCTACAGAATTGCGCGCCGCCTGGTCGGTTTCACAGGCGCGGAAAAACTCGCCGCCATGCGCCGCTGATGCCCACACTTTCTCCTGTGCCCGACCTCGAATACAGCATCGTCATCGCCACCTTTGAGCGTCCCACGGAGTTGCGCGTCACCCTCGCATCAATCGCCGCGCAGACCCGCCTTCCGAGAGCCGTCATCATCGTCGATTCGTCGGGCGACAACGACACCCACGCGGTTTGCGATAACTTTGCGACGCAACTCCCGCTCCGCTACGAACGGGCCCACCGACCCAGCGCCGCGGTGCAGCGCAACCAGGGCGCCGCGCACGTGCAAACACCGCTCGTGGCCTTTCTCGACGATGACGTCTTCGTCCCACCGGCAACCTTCGCGACGATCTGCACCGCCTTTGATCGGGACGAGACCGGTCGTATCGGCGGCATCGCAGCGCGGATCAGCGGGATGCAGCACACTCCGCCGCGAGGTCTGCTCTGGTGGTATTACCGTCTCCAGGCGGGATACGGGCACCCGACTTATGGCGGGAAACTTTTTGGCCCCGCGATCAACTGCTTGCCAACGTATTCGGAGAGTGGCGGCGAACTCATCCGCTCGGACTGGTTGAACTCGACATGCGTCTTCTACCGCACCGAGCTGTTTCGGCGGGAACGCTTTCCCGAGTTTGAGGGCTATAGCTTTCTCGAGGACGTGCATGTCTCCGCGCGCATCGCACGCACACACGAAGTCTTCTTTCACCGCACCGCAGGTTTTGAGCACCACGACGCGCCCAGCACTTTCAAACGCAACGCCCGCCAACTGGCTCACCTGCGGGTGCACCACCAGCGACTCGTTGCAGGCGAGATTCTGGGTCTCGGCGAGCCTGTCTTGACGATCAAACTGCTGCTCCACCGGCTTTTCGCGAGCGTGAGTGTCCTGCGCCAGCGCGGGCCGGGATGGAAACAGGAACTCCTCGGCACATGGACCTGATCCTCCGCGCTGGTGCCGGTCTGGCTTCGCGCCTGCGCATGGCGTGGCATCGGGCGCGCGGGGTGCGCATCCCCGGCCACGTCGCGCTGCGCGCCGTGGAAATTCCGCGCCACCCGCGGAGCATCACGCTCGAACCCGGCGTGGCGCTTGATCGCGGCATCACGCTGCTGGCCACCGGCGCGGCCGCGCGCATCGTCATCGGCGCGCGGGTTTACATCAACCGCCACACCATGCTCGACGCCAGCGAGCGGATCGAGATCGGCGCCGACACGATGATCGGCCCGTTTTGCTATATCACGGACCACGACCACGCGGTGCAGGCCGGGGCGCTACCGGCGGCTGGCGCGCTCGTTTCGGCTCCGGTGAAAATCGGCGCACGCTGCTGGCTCGGCGCGCATGTCACGGTGCTGAAAGGCGTGACCATCGGCGAGGGCACGGTGGTCGGCGCGGGGAGTGTGGTGACGAAATCTCTGCCGCCGGGCGTGATCGCGGTCGGCAATCCGGCGCGCGTCCTGAAACCCGTGCCCGCATGAGTCTCACGGTCGGCATTTGCCTCACCACGCACAACCGCTGCGCCGATCTCAGCCGCACGCTGGCCGCGCTCGCGCGGCTCGCACCGGCACCCGACGAGATCATCGTAACCGCGGACGGCTGCACCGATGGCACGCTCGATCTGCTCCGCCGCGCGCATCCCGGAGTGCGGCTGCTGGTGCATGCAACGGCGCGCGGCTCGATCCCGTCGCGCAACGAAATGGCGGCGGCGTGCGGCTGCGAAGTGTTCGTCAGCCTCGACGACGACAGCTACCCGCTCGACGGCGATTTCATCGCGCGGGTGCGCACGCTTTTCACCACCGAGCCGCGGCTCGCGGTGGCGTCCTTCCCGCAGCGCACCGATGAATTTCCCGCGACGCTGACCGCCACGGATTTCGGGCCGGGGGAGTTCGTCGGGAGTTTTGCCAATTCCGGCGCGGCGATCCGGCGCGCGGTTTTCCGCGAACTCGGCGGCTATCCCGACTTCTTTTTTCACGCCTACGAGGAACCGGACTTCGCGCTCCGCTGCGTGGCGGCGGGCTGGCAGGTGCGGCACGAGACGGCGCTCGCCATCCGCCACCACTTTTCCGGCGCGCAGCGCAACGAAGTCCGCACCCACCAGCGCCACGCCCGCAACGAGCTGTGGAGCGTGCTCCTGCGCTGCCCGGCTCCGCAGCTTTTTGCCGTCGCGCTGTTCCGCGCGGCGCGGCAGTTCGGCTACGCCTGGAGCCGCGGGCCCGGGTGGGCGCTCCGCGAGCCGCGCTGGTGGCTGGCCGCGCTCGCGGGCGTGCCGCGCTGCCTGGCCGCGCGCCGTCCGCTGCCGTGGGGCCGCTACCTCGCGTGGATGCGGCTGGTCCGCACGCCGATCCGCGACGCCGCGGCGTGGACGGCCATTTTCGGAGGCGAGGTCGCGTGAAAATCTCCCTCGCCGCGACGAACCCCTGCCACGTCTTTCCGCTCGCCGTGGAGCTGGCCCGCGCCGGTGCCCTGGGCTGCTACTACTCCGGCTACCCGGCGTGGAAGCTCGGTGAGGACGCCCGCGCGCTCGCCGTGCGCGCCCACAGCCTGCGGACGAACATCGTCTATGGCCTGCTCAAGTATGCGCCGGAGAAACTGCGCCCGAGTTCGCGGCGGCTGTTTCTGTGGCAGGACGCGGGTTTCGACCGCTGGACGGGCGCGCATCTGGAGCCTTGCGATTTCGTCCACGGGCTCCCCGGCCAGTGCCTCCACACCTTTCGCGCCGCGCGCCGCCTCGGCATCCGCACGGTGCTGAACCACGCCACCGGCCCGGTGCGCGAGTGGGTGCGCATCATGGAGCCGGAATACGCGCGCGTCAGGCTGAAGCTCGCGGACGTGTGCCCGTACGATGCGGACTACTTCGCCCGCGAGGATGAGGAGTACGCGCTCACCGGTTTCCACTGCGCCGCCTCGACCATCGTGCGCGAGCAACTCGCCGCGCTCGGCATCCCGCGGGAGCGCATCTGGCTGGTGCCGTACGGGGCGGACGCGCGCATTTTTCATCCGGGGAGCACACGCGTCCCGCGTGTTGGCGCAGGCGTCCCGCCGGCGCGAA
>CAIQUL010000260.1 GCA_903874975.1 uncultured Chthoniobacter sp.
GGGCGGGCGGGCTGGCGAAACCAATCGCCGTTTTCGTGAGTCGCGCGCTCGGCGCGCGCGTGGGCGGCACGCTGGAAGTGGTGCTCGATGACCGCGTCGTGACGCTGGAAATCGCGGGGCTGATTCCCGAGCGGAGCAATGCTCCGGCGGCACCGCGGGCGCTGCTCATCATGGATCTGCCGGCGCTGCAGGAGCTGACGGAACGGCGCGGGCAGGTGGATCGCGTGGAGTTGTTCATCGAGTCTGGCGCACAGCGCGCGGAGCGTCGGACGGAGGTGGCGGCGCTGCTCGGGGCGGCGGCGCAGGGACGCTGGCTGCTCGCGACGGGCGCGGACCGGCGGGCGGCGGGCGCGCTGATGACGCGCGCCTTTCGGCTGAACCTCACGGCGCTGTCCTTCATCGCGCTCGCGGTGGGGCTGTACCTCATTTTCCAAGCGCTCGAAGGCGCGGTGCTGCGCCGCCGGCAGGAGATCGCGATCCTGCTTTCGCTCGGCGTGGAGGAGCGCACCATCGGGCGCGCGTGGCTGCTGGAATCGCTCGCGGTCGGGGTGCTCGGCGGCGCCCTCGGCGCGCTGCTCGGCTGGGTCGGCGCGCAGTTCGCGGTGCGCTTGGTCGGGCGCACGGTGAACGTGCTCTACTTTGCCACGGCGGCCGATGGCGTGGAGCTGCGGTGGGTGGAAATCGGGTGGGCGATCCTCCTCGCGGTCATCGCCAGCCTCGTCGCGGGGTGGCTGCCGTCGCGCACCGCGGCGGGTCTGCCGCCCGCGCAATTGCTCAGCCGGTTTTCCGCGGCGTCGCCCGGCTCGCGCCTGTTGCGCAGCGGCGCGCTGGCGATCGGGCTGGTCGTGCTCGGCGCGGCGCTGGCGGCGTTGCCTGCGCTGCGACTGGACGGCGGCGTGCGGCTGGCGCTGGGCGGATACGCGGCGGCGGTGGTGTGGCTGTTCGCGGGCGGGCTGCTCAGCGGGCATCTGCTCGGCTGGCTTGGGCGGTTGCTGCGCCCGATCGGGCACCACTCGGCGATGGCCCGGCTCGCGGCATCGCAGCTCACCCCGCCGTCGGGGCGGCATCGGCTCGCCGCCGCGAGTCTCGCGTGCGCCGTGGCGATGACCGCGGGCATGGCGATCCTCGTCGGCAGTTTCGAGAAAACGATGCAGCGCTGGATTGCCGCGACCTTTCAAGCCGACCTCTACGTTTCGAGTAGCGGAGCGGAAAATGCGTCGAGCCAGAACCGGCTGCGCGCGGCGACGTGGCAGCGGTTGGTGGCTGATCCGGCGGTCGCGTCGGCGAATGTGATGCACAGCGCGGAGGTGAGTTTTCCCAGCGGCACGGCCACGGTGCTCGGCGTGGACTTTCGTTTCACCCGCGAGCAGGGGAGCGTTGCGTGGCTGGGCGGTGCGCCGGAGCCGTGGCCGGACGCGGGCGACGCGGCGTTCGTCAGCGAGGCGTTTGTGGAAAGATTCCGCGTGCGCCGCGGCGACACGCTGAGGGTGCCGACGCCGGCGGGCATGCAGTCGCTGCGGATCGCGGGCGTCTTTGCCGACTACGGCAGCGAGCGCGGCACGGTGCTGATCGAGCGCGCGCAGTTCACCGCGTGGTTTCGCGACGACACCGCGCGCAGCGTGATCGTGAAACTGCGCGACCCCGCAGCGGCGGAAACGGTGCGCACGCGCTGGCTGGCGGAGTCGCCGGGCGTGCAGGTTTTCACGAACGCGCACCTCCGCACCGAGGTCCTGCGGATGTTTCGCCAGACCTTTTCGATCACCTACGCGCTGGAAGCCATCGGCGTGGTCGTCGCGGTGCTCGGGCTGACCTTCACGCTCGCGAGCGTGCTGCTCGACCGGCACGCGGACCTCACCACGCTGCGCGCGCTCGGCGTCACGCGGCGCGGCATCGCGCTGAGCACCGCACTGGAAGGCGCGGCCACGGCGCTCGCCGGGCTGCTCGCGGGATTCGTCGCGAGCGGGCTGCTCGGCTGGCTGCTCATTCACGTCATCAACAAACAGACCTTCGGCTGGACACTGCTGCTCGGCGTGCCCGCGCCCGCGCTGCTCCTGCTCGCTGCGCTCGTGCTCCTTGCCGCGCTCGCGGCGGCGACGGCCGTGGGCCTGTGGGGCGCGGGTTTGCCCGCCGATCGGGAGGAGTAAAATGATGCGCATCGCCATCCTCACGGCTCTCCTTTTCCTCCTTGCCCGCGCCCCGGCGGCGGAGGCTCCGATCACGCTGGAGGGGTTCGCGTTGCCGCAGCCGGGGCGGCGGTTTGTGTTTCCGCGCGATCACGGCAGCCATCCGGAATTCAAGATCGAGTGGTGGTATGTCACCGGCCATCTCGCCGCCGAGGATGGACGGCGCTTCGGCTACCAGGCCACGTTTTTCCGCCGCGCGGCGGACCGCCCCGGCGGCGTGCAAATCTACCTCGCGCACATGGCGCTGCTCGATGTGAAGACGGGGCGCTTTCTGCATCAGGAGCGGCTCAACCGCGAGGGCTGGGATGCCGGCGCGTCGGCCACCACGCTCGATGTGCGCTGCGGCCCGTGGTCGCTCCGGCTCACGCAGCCCGACGTGCTGCAACTCGCGGGTTCGGTGCGCGGCGAGGCGCTGTTCGAGTTCGAGTTGCGCCCGGTGCAGCCGCTCGTGGTCTTTGGTAAGGACGGCGTCTCGCGCAAAGGCGCGGAGGCCGGCGCGGCGAGCCATTACCTGACCTTCCCGCGCCTCGCCACGCGCGGCACGCTCACGGTCGCCGGGGAGAAGTTACGCGTGCAGGGCGAGTCGTGGATGGATCACGAAATGAGCAGCAGTCAGCTTGCGGCGGACCAAGTCGGGTGGGATTGGGCGTGCCTGCAGCTTCGCGACGGACGC
This sequence comes from uncultured Chthoniobacter sp., assembly GCA_903874975.1. Lineage (GTDB taxonomy): Bacteria > Verrucomicrobiota > Verrucomicrobiia > Chthoniobacterales > Chthoniobacteraceae > Chthoniobacter. The sequence goes on from CAIQUL010000260.1 coordinate 2,857, forward strand.
TCGGTGATGGTCTATCGGATGCGGCGCGCCGACGGCACCGCGGACCCTTTTTCCACGCTCGCGTGGGTGCAGCCGGACGGCACCGTGCGGCACGCCGGGGCAGGGGACTTCACGCTCACGCCGCTCGCGAAATGGCGGAGCCCGCAGAGCGGCGCGGAGTATCCGTCCGGCATGGAACTGGGCGCGCTCGACCCGGCGACCGGTCAGCGCGTGCGCTGGCGGATCGTCCCGCTGGCGCGCGACCAGGAACTCACCGGGTGCATCACCGGGCTGGCGTATTGGGAGGGAGCCTGCCGCGTGCTCGACGAGCAGGGCGCGGAGATCGGCTCCGCTTTTCTCGAACTCACCGGCTACGCGGGCGACCTGCGGCGGGACTTGCGGTAGCGCGGGTCGGGCGAAAGGGGCGGGACTTTCGCGCGGCGGGCTCGCCAAGTTTGCGCCATGAAAATTTCCGGCATCGTCCCGATCTTTCTCGCCGCTCTGCTCATCCCGGTCAGTTCCTCCTTTGCCGAAAAGGCCAGGACCAAACCGAACATCCTGCTCATCGTCGGCGACGACCTGGGTTACGCGGATGTGGGATTCCACGGCTCGAAAGAAATCCCCACGCCGCAGCTCGACGCGCTCGCGGCGTCGGGTGTGCGCTTCACGAGCGGATCTTGGAATGTCGCCGCTCCTTGGCTTCCTCCGGTGCATCCCGCACCAAAACCCCCGCCGCGTGTTCGGCCTCACACCATGACGGAGAGGTTTTCGATATGCTGTCTGCGGGCGGAATGCTGGGTCAGTTCGTGCGGGGGGGTGCGTGCGGGGAGGACAGGCAAGTCTGTTCTCGCGTGCGGCGGTGCTCCGTCGTTAGGGATGTCGGCCTATGAAATTCCTCCTCTCCGCTTGCACCTTCGCCCTACTGCTCGTCCCGCCGGCACTGCGCGCGGCGGATGCTCCGAAACCGACCGCAGCGGCGGCCGCGGGGA
>CAIQUL010000261.1 GCA_903874975.1 uncultured Chthoniobacter sp.
GGGCCAGGAGAGCGGCCCCGCCTTTGGGTGCTGCGCAACACCGAAGAAGATAAACCCACACGCCTAATTGACGGCACTATAAAATCTTCTATTCTCGTCATCAGCCAGCCCAGTCCAGGCAACTCCGTGAAACTTTCCGCCCGCTGCGGTTTTCTCGCGCAGTGCATCATGCACCGGGGTTTCCCATAAATCTTGCCCGCTGAACCCACCAACTCAATCCTGCGCAAGCCCACGCCAATCCGACCATGACCACTCCAGCCACCGCCCTCAACTCCGTGCCTTCCACCCGCCCGATCTCCATCAATCCCGATCCCACGAAGACACCCAAACCCTCCCGTTCCCGCCAGTCCGCCCGCATCCTCGCGGGGTCCATCGCGGCCTGTGCAGTGCTCATGCTGCTGCCGATGGGACAGGCGGCCACCTCCAGGTGGGATGTCGCTGCCGGCGATCTCGGCGTGATCACGGATGGCGCGGGTAATTGGTCTGTGGGCGCTCCCAACTGGAACGATGCCGGGGTTGATCAGAACTGGGCCGACAACAAAACCGCCGTGTTTGGCGGTGGCACCAGCGGCACGGCGGGCGCGGTCACGGTCACCAGCGCGGTGGCCCCCACCAGCCTCACTTTCAATCAGCCGTTTGCCGGCAACTACACCCTGAGTGGCGGCACGATCGATATCACCGGTGGCGATGGCATCACCGACAACGGGACGGCAGGAAACACCATCGTCAATTCCGCCCTCACCGGCACCGCTTCGCTGAACAAGATGGCCGGCGGAACGCTGACCGTCTCCGGCATCAACGCCTACACCGGCCCGACCACCGTCAACGCCGGCACGTTGAAGATCCAGAGCAACACGGCTCTCGGCACCGCGGCCGGCGGCACCACCGTGGCCATGGGCGGCAGGCTGCAACTGCAGAATAACATTACCGTCACCGGCGAGGCGCTGACGCTGAACGGTGGCGATTTGGTTGTCGCCACCGGCGGAACCGCGACGACCTATGGAGCCTATGAGATCCGCACGTTCACCAGCAACGGGACGTTGACCGTCTCTGACGGCGGCAGCCTCGAATACCTCGCGGTCGGCGGCGGTGGCGGTGGAGGTGGCCAAAGTGGTGGTGGCGGCGGGGGAGGCCAATTTCGCACGGGGTCGTTGTCCGTTACTCCGGACGAAATCTTCACCGTCACGAGAGGTGCCGGCGGAGGCGTTAATGGGAAAAGCCGGGGTTCCAACGGAGGAACCTCAAGCCTCATCTCCGGCTCCAATTCCGTCTCCGCTTTTGGCAGTGGTGGTGGAGGCGGGGAGAATTTGAGCGGGTTGGGCCTCGGGGGAGTCGGAACGGGTTCCGCCGGTGGGAATGGGTGGAAAGAGTCCACCCCCTTCCCGGCAGGCGTTCTCGGTGGTAATGGTGGCGCGGGCGGTGCCTACGGTGGTGGCGACACGGCTGGGGGCGGCGGCGGCGGCGCCGGAGGCATCGGAGGTAATGGCTCAGGCGGAACGGTCGGTGGCAACGGCGGGGTGGGCCTGTCCTCCTCAATCAGTGGAGTAGCAACGTTTTACGCCGGCGGCGGCGGCGGTGCCACAGAAGACAATACTACTTCGGGTCTCGGTGGACTCGGCGGCGGCGGTAAGGGTGGTTTTCACTATTTCGAACCTGAGGAGACCCCCGTACAGTTTCACGCAACGGCCGGCGCGCCCAATACAGGAGGAGGCGGCGGCGGTTCGGACGATCTCCCCGGTGTCGGCGGTTCCGGCATCGTGATCGTGCGCTACATCTCCTCCGCCGCCCTGGAGAACGTCAGCGGAAACAACGCATGGACGGGCGCGATCACCCTGGGCACCGACATTGCCATCGCCTCCCTCGCTGGAGAGCTGACACTCTCGGGAGCCATCATCGGCGGCTTCGGCATCACCAAGGTCGGTGCCGGCATCCTCACCTTTGGACCCGCCGGCGGCGGCGGCTCGCTGGCAGGGGTGGGCGACCTGACCGCGCAAGACGGCACGACCAATGTGAACAGCGTCCTCGGCGGCGGCACCTCCGACGTGAGCGTGACCGGAGCGACGACGAAGCTGCGCTTTGGCACGGTGAGCCAGACGCTCGGCTCGCTGACCATCGGCGCAGGATCGACCGTGGTCTTCACCAGCGGCGCGGCCAGCGGATCATTCAGCGGCGACGAAAAAGGCGCGGGTTTCGCAGGCGCTGCCGCCGTGCCCGAGCCGGGAACGCTCGGCCTGCTGCTGCTCGGCGCGCTCGGTGCCATGAACCGCCGCCGCCGCTAGGCGTGAGCTGATCTTTGGCTGGAAGCGCGGGGGGAGGCTTCGTGATTGGTGATTGGTGATTGGTGATTGGTGAAGAGTGATCCGGTTGAGCCAGTCGAGTTGCATGAATGGAGCCTTCGAACGCCAAGGGCGTTCTCTCCGCCTTTGTGCCGCAAGGCTGTGGAAATCGTAGGAGTGGACGCGCTCGGTGGGCAACAGAGTTGCGGGGACATGGGCATTCCCCAACGGAGTTTGGGAACGAGGGGAAAACTTCACTCGCTGCCGAATCGCGAGTCGGACACGCCTTTCCGCAGGCAGGTCGCAGGAAGTCCGTTTTGGCGGGACGCCAAAACCAGCACGCGGGACGCGCGCGCTCCCCGGACCAACAGCTCTACCGCGGCTTCGCGGGCACGAAGTCGATCTGGCGCTTATACGCGTCCACGCGGGAGACGATGACCTGGAGGGCGTCGCCGATTTTGTAGATGCGTTTGGTTTTGCGCCCGATGAAGCGGAGCCGCACGGAGTCGAACTCGTAGAAGTCCTCGGGCAGATCGCTGACGTGGATGAGGCCGGTGACGAGGACGTCGGGCAGCTCGACGGAGAGGCCGTAGCTGCGGACATCCACGACGAGGGCGCGGAATTCGCCGGGCTTTTTGGTGGCGAGCTGGCGTTGGAAGAATTCCATCTTCTTCAGCATGGTGCTGTCTTTCTCCGCGTCGGCGGAGGTGCGCTCGGTGGTGGAAATGTGGGTGGCGAGTTCGGTGAGGTCGCCGATGGGACCCATCTTTTCGCGGGCCAGTCCGCGGTGGACGAGGAGGTCGGCGTAGCGGCGGATGGGGCTGGTGAAATGCGTGTAGTTGACCTTGGCGAGGCCGAAGTGGCCGACGGGCTGCGTGCCGTAGGCGGCGCGCTTGAGGCTTTTGAGGAGCGCGAGCTTGATGGCGTATTCCTCGGGGGTGCCTTTGGTGCTGGCGAGGAGCTTTTGGAGTTCGCGGCGCTGGGTGAGATCGCCGGCGCGGAAGCCGTAGGTGGCGGCCAGGGTGCGGAAGTCGGCGAGGCGGTCGGCGTCGGGGTCTTCGTGGATGCGGTAGATGGCGGGGGTGTTGCGGTGCTTGAGTTCCTTGGCCACGACTTCATTGGCCGCGAGCATGAATTCCTCGATGAGCTGGTGGGAGATGTCGTTGTCCATTTTCTCCAGGCGCTCGGCGCGGCCCTGGTCGTCGAGCCAGATTTTCACCTCGGGGAAATCGAGGTCGAGGGAGCCGGCGAGGAAGCGATTTTTGCGCAGCAAAGAGGCCAGCTCCCACGCGCCATGGACGCGGGTGTGCAGCTCGGGCGTGACGTTGAGCGGGATGGGTGCGGAGTCGAGGTGGACTTTGCCGCCGCGCTCGTAGTTCGGCGTGGGCGGCGGCGGGCGATTTTCCAAAATGGCGAGCGCCTGCCGGTAGGTGAGCCGCGCGGCGCTCTTGATCACCGTGCGGGCGAAGCGGGCTTTGGTGACGCGGCCCTGCGCGTCGAAGTCGATGAAGGCGGAGAAGGTCAGCCGCTCGACGCCGGCCTTGAGCGAGCAGATGCCGTTGCTCAGGCGCTCGGGGAGCATCGGGATGACGCGGTCGGCGAGGTAGGTGGAGTTGCCGCGCTTGCGCGCCTCGCGGTCCAGCGCGCCGTCGGGCCGGACGTAGTGGGAGACATCGGCGATGTGGACGCCGAGGTGCCAGCCGCTCGCGGTGCGCTCGACGTGGATGGCGTCGTCGAAGTCTTTGGCGTCGTCGGGGTCGATGGTGATGATGAAACCGCCGCGCAGGTCTTCGCGGCGCGCGATTTCGTCGGCGGGGATGGCTTCGGAAATGCGTTCGGCCTCGCGCTCGACGGAGCCGGGAAACTCGGTCGGCAGGTTGTGCTTCCGAATGATCGAGAGCATGTCCACGCCCGGCGCGCTGGCCGGGCCGATGATCTCGATGATTTCGCCTTCGGGATTGACGTGCCGGCTTTCCCACGGGTCGAGGCGCACCACTACTTTGTCGCCGACCTTCGGCGTGAGCGCCCGCCCGGCGCGCGGCGCTGGCTGCTCCCGTTTGGCGCGGCCCGGTTTCACCACGTCGGGCGTATCGCGGCTCCTCCGCTCGCCGGGGAGGCGCACGTAAATGTCGTGCTGGAGCCGGGAGTCGTCGGGGATGACGAAGAAAAATTTCTTCGACGATTGCAGCGTGCCGACCACCGTCGTGTTTACGCGTTCGAGGATTTTCACCACGCGGCCTTCCTCCGTGCCGGGGCGCTGCTGGCGGCCTTCGTGCATGACGCGCGCGGTTACTTTGTCGCCGTGCATGGCGGTGCCGAGGTTCACCGCGGAGATGAAGATGTCCTTCGCCCCCGGGGTGCTGCTGAGCAGATGCGCGTTGCCGCCGGTGTGGACCTGGAGCGTGCCGGTGATGAGGTCGGCGGTCTGCGGCAGCACGTAGCGGTCGTCGCGGATGCGCGCGATCTCGCCGGCCTGCTCCATCTCGAGGAGCATGTCTTTCAAAACCCCGCGCTTTTCATGCGGCCATTTCAGCGCCTGCGAAAGGCCGACTTTGTCGAGCGGGCGGTAGCCCTTGGTCTGGAGTTGGCGGAGGATCCGTTCGCGGAGCGGGAGAGATTTCACGCGTCCTTCCTACACGCCGTGAACGGGAGAGGCGACGAAACTCTGCATCTGAAAACTCGCCCGCTTTACCCGATCCCCGCCGCCGCCTCCCCCGGCAGCATCTGGCTGCGGAAAGTGTCGTGACCGGCTACCGCGCCCGCGCCATCCCGGCCTTCTTTTTCAACGCCTCGACATCCAGCTCTCTCAGGTAGCGGATGAGGTTGGCCCAGACGGGGTGGTAGCCGTAGCCGCCGCCGGTCATCTCGCGGATCGCGTCGTCCTTTTTCCAGTCCTGCACCGCGAGGCGGTAAATGGCGATCATCGTGCCCGTGCGATCGGCACCGTGCAGGCAGTGGACGAGAAAAGGCCCGTTGCGCTGTCGGGCGACGAGTTGGAGGAACCGCACCGCGTCCTCCTCCTCGGGGTGCCAGGTATTGAAACGGATGCGCTCGACCCGGAGTTTCGTTGCCGCAGTCTGCTTCGTGTCCGAGTGAAACGCGCGCAGATTGATCACGGTCTTGATGCCCAAGTTCTGGGCGGATTGGAATCCGGCAGCGGTGGGCTGGGCGGACCGGTAGAGATTGGGGGCCACGCGGTGGAAATTGGGCAGCCCCGCCTGCTCGATCTGGGCCGCCCACTTCGGATCGCGCTCCGCAGCGTGCAGCGCAGCGCACCCGCTGAGCGCGCAGACGAGGACGAGGGTGCGCAACATGGCCGCAGGCTGGCTGGGCGGCCGCCCGGCGTCAAAGGGAACTGGTCCAGCCGGGGAGGGGATCATCGACTCTCGAGAACTGCGGCAGCGATGGCTTGAGCGCGGGAGAGTTCAGTATTCAGTTTGCAGTGCTCACGGTCGGACGCAGAACTGCAAGCTGCGCACTGAACACTGCATCCTGAACACTCGCCCCACCATGCCCACCACCTTCGCATCCGCACCCCACGCCGGCTGGAATTTCGACAACTCCTACGCCCGCCTCCCTGCCGTTTTCCACACCCGCGTCGCCCCCACCCCGGTCGCCCAGCCGCGCCTCGTCCTCTTCAACCCACCGCTCGCCCGCGCGCTCGGCCTCGATCCCGACGCCTGCGCCCATCCCGCCGCCGCCGCTCTTTTCACGGGCAACCAACTTCCCCCCGGCGCCGAGCCCCTCGCCCAAGCCTACGCCGGCCACCAATACGGCCACCTCGCCCGGCTCGGCGACGGCCGCGCCATCCTGCTCGGCGAACACCTCACACCTGCCGGCGCGCGGTTCGACATCCAGCTCAAAGGCCCCGGCCCCACGCCCTACTCGCGCAGCGGCGATGGCCGCGCCGCCCTCGGCCCGATGCTGCGCGAATACCTCATCAGCGAAGCCATGCAGGCCCTCGGCATCCCCACCACCCGCAGCCTCGCCGTCGCCACCACCGGCGAATCCGTCTTCCGCGAGCAGCCCCTCCCCGGGGCCGTCCTCACCCGCGTCGCCGCCAGCCACATCCGCGTCGGCACCTTCGAGTATTTCGCCGCCCTCGGCGATACCGCCGCCCTGCGCCTCCTCGCCGATCACACCCTGCGCCGGCACTTCCCCGAGCGCGCGGAGTCCGAGCAACCGGTCGTCGCGCTTTTGGTGGAAACCATCGAGCGCCAGGCCGCGCTCATCGCCCAGTGGATGCGCGTCGGCTTCGTCCACGGCGTGATGAATACCGACAACATGGCGCTCTCCGGCGAGACCATTGATTACGGCCCGTGCGCCTTCATCGACAGCTACGACCCTGCCGCCGTCTTCAGCTCCATCGACCGCCACGGTCGCTACGCCTTCGGCCAGCAACCCGCCATCGCCGCGTGGAATCTCGCCCGCCTCGCCGAAGCTCTGCTCCCCATTTTGCACGCCGATCCCGAAACCGCCCTCGCCCTCGCCGAGGAAGCCATCGACTCCTTTCACCAGCGCTTCCGCCGCCACTGGCTCGCCGCCCTGCGCGGCAAACTCGGCCTCTTCACCGACGAACCCGACGACGCCACGCTGGCCGAGGACTTCCTCGCCCTCCTGCACCAGACTCGCGCCGACTACACCCGCACCTTTCGCCAGCTCCACCCCACCACCGATCCCAGCGACCCCGCCCTCGCTGCCTGGCACCAGCGCTGGACTGCCCGCCTCACGCGCCAACCCCAACCCGCCACCGAGGTCACCCGCCGCATGCACGCCCACAACCCCGCCGTCATTCCCCGCAACCACGCCGTCGAAGCCGCCCTCACCGCCGCCACCGCGCACGATCTCACTCCTTTGCAAAGCCTCCTCCCGGCCCTCGCCAATCCCTACGCCGAACCCGGCCACTCCCGGCTCGATTCCCCGCCCGCCGGCACCCCCCGCTGCCGCACTTTCTGCGGCACGTGA
>CAIQUL010000262.1 GCA_903874975.1 uncultured Chthoniobacter sp.
CAGATTGCGCGCCCGCGAGTAATAGCCGAGCCCCTGCCAGACATGCAGCACCGCGGCCTCGCTCGCGGCGGCCAGCGTGGCGAAATCGGGGAAACTCACCAGCCAGCGCGCGTAGAAGTCCCGCACCGTGGCGACCTGCGTCTGCTGGAGCATGAACTCGGAAACCATGATGGCGTAAGGATCGTGCGTCCGCCGCCACGGCAGATCGCGCCCGTGCGCGCGAAACCAACGCGCGAGCGCGGCACGGATTTTTTGATTCTCGATTTTGGATTTTGGATTTTCCACCGGCTTGGCGACACTCCCTAACCGCGCACCCCTCCAATCGAAAATCAGAAATGGAAAATCCCAAGCCGCTCACACTTTACACCGCCCCGCTGACCACCGCGCAGGCGGCCAAGCTGCGCGCGCTGCTCGTCGAGGACGGCTACCAGTTTGAGCCCAAGCCGTACACGCTCTACTACGCGGTGAAGGACAAGCTGAACGTCGCTGTTTACGAGAAAGGGCCGAAGGTGGTTTTGCAAGGGAAGGGGACGCAGGACTTCGTCACGTTTCGACTGGAGCCGGAGGTGCTCGGCGAGGCGAAACTTGGCTACGAGGAAGTCCACAATCCCGCAATGTTCGCGCCGCATTTCGGCGTGGACGAAAGCGGGAAGGGCGACTTTTTCGGACCGCTGGTCATCGCCGGCTGCTACGTGGATCGCGAGATCGCGCAGGCCTTCATGCAGGCCGGAATCCAAGACAGCAAGCGGATCGGCAGCGATGCGCGCATCCGCGCACTCGCCGAGATGATCCGCCGCACACCGGGCGCGACGCAGAGCGTGGTGGCGATCGGGCCGGAGAAATACAACGACCTCTACAAGAAATTCGGCAACCTCAACCGGCTGCTCGCGTGGGGGCACGCGAAGGTCATTGAGACGCTGCTCGAGCAGCGGCCCGAATGTCCGCGCGCGCTGAGCGATCAGTTTGCCAACCCGCAGCTCATCGAGCGCGCCCTGATGGAGCGCGGGCGTGGCATCGTGCTCGAGCAGCGCACGAAAGCGGAGAGCGACCTCGCCGTCGCCGCCGCGTCCATCCTGGCGCGCGAGCGGTTCATCGACTGGCTGCGCAAAAGCGGGAGCGAGCTGGCCAGGGAATTGCCGCGCGGGGCGTCGGCGCAGGTGAAGGCGGTCGGGCGTGAACTGGTCGGCGCACGCGGGCCGGAAATTTTGCGCGCGGTGGCGAAAGTGCATTTCAAAACCGCGTCCGAAATCGCGCCCGACGCCTACCCCGCGCCCCCGGCCCACGATTTCACCCGATAGCCCGCGAAACCTTTATCCGGGCTGTTTTGCGGGCCGCAGTTTGTTTGGCAAAGCGCTTGCCCGCCGGCGGGGCCGCTGATTTAGTTCTGGCATCAAATTATGGGAACTTTAACGAAACGGGATCTCGTCGTGAAGATCAGCAATGAAACCGGCCAGGTGCAGAATCAGGTTTTTCAAGTGGTGCAAAAAACCCTCGATCACATCATCGACGCGCTCGCGCAGGGCGACACGGTGGAGCTCCGCAACTTCGGTGTGCTCGAGGTGCGCCTGACCAAGCCGCGCGTCGGTCGCAACCCGAACGAGCCCGGCAGCAGCTACCCCATCCCGGCGCGTGCCACCGTGAAGTTCAAATCCGGCAAGATCATGCGCCAGAGAGTGGCACAACTCTCCGCGGCGATGAAGCGCGACGCGGCGGCCAAGGAATAGCCCGGCCCGCGCGTCAATTTGGCTTGGCCCTTCCGGCCACGGCATCCATCTTCCCCAGCCATGTCCGCTCCCGCATCCTCCGCTCCTTGGTGGCGTCAGCTCACCGGCTACCACTGGTTCGTTTTCATCGTCGCGTCGTCGGCGTGGTTTTTCGACTGCCTCGACCAGCGGCTCTTTTCCCTCGCGCGCATCCCGGCGCTGTCGTCGCTCATGGGGCAGCCTGGGAGTGCGCCGGAGGTGCAGGCGTTTGGCAAGGTGGCCACGGCCTGGTTCCTGATCGGCTGGGGTGTCGGGGGGATGATCTTCGGCGCGCTCGGCGACCGGTTTGGGCGGGCGAAAATGCTCACCCTGACGATTCTGATTTATTCCAGCTTTACCGGCCTGACTTTTTTCAGCGTCGGCAAGATTGACTTCACGATCTACCGGTTCCTGACGGGGCTCGGGGTCGGCGGCGTCTTTGGCCTCGCGGTGGCGCTCATCGCCGAGACCGTCCCGAGTGGCGCGCGCGCCCAGGCGCTGGGCATGCTCCAGGTGCTCTCGACCGTGGGGAATCTCACCGCGGTGCTCTGCAAGACGACCATCGACTCGCTGCAAACCGCCGGCACCATCGCGCCCGACCGCGGCTGGCGCTGGATGTTTCTGATCGGTGCGCTGCCGGCGCTGATGATCCTTTTCACCCGCAAACGGCTCAAGGAAACGGAGCCGTGGCTGAAGCTGAAAGCCGAGGGCAAGCTGCCCAAGGGGAGCATTTTCTCGCCTTATGTCGGCCTGCTCAGCGACCGCAAGTGGCGCAAGAATCTCATCGTCGGCGCGCTCATTGCGTCCACCGGAGTGGTCGGTCTGTGGGCCATCGGCGAGTATGCCGTGGATCTGCAAAATGCGGTCTTCGGCAGCTACTACCAGCAGCAGGTTCCGGCGGGTGTGGTCGATGCGAAAATGTGGGTCAAGCAGCACGTCGATAGCGCGAAAAACTGGGCCTATTTCTGGCAAATGACCGGCGCGGCCATCGGCATGTGGCTTTTTACCCAGCTCGCCCAGGCGACCGGCCGGCGCGTGGCCTTTGTCGTTGGTTTCAGTGCGGCCCTGGTGGTCACCGTCTTTGCCTACTGGAAGATGAACACGCCCACGGATGCCTACTGGATGATGTTCCTCATGGGTGCCGTGCAACTCGGGCCGTTCGCGGGTTTTGCGATCTACCTGCCGGAGCTTTTCCCCAGCCGCCTGCGCAGCACGGGCATTTCCTTCTGTTATAACGTCGGTCGTTTCGCCGCCGCCGCCGGCAGCTTCTTCTCGGCGATTTTGACGAAGGAAGTATTCAGCGGCTACCTCCCGCCGCTGCCCTATCGCTACTCAGCGATGACCATGTGCGCGATCTTCCTCGTGGGCATCGTGGCCGTGGTCTTTGCGCCGGAGACGAAAGGCCAGCCGCTGCCCGAGGACGACGAGGGCGCGCGGTAGAAACCGGCGGGTCGGCATCCGCATCCGTGTCCGAGTTGCCTGAAAGTGGTTGCCCGGCGGCTGGCCCGCTGCCATAGACTGCCGTCTTATGAATCCCCGCAAATTCCTCCTCTGGCCCGTCTCGCTCGTGGTCGTCACCGCCACCCTGAGTGCCGCAGAAAACGTGAAATCATCCACCATCCACTCCCAACCCAGCGCGCTCCTTTCCACGAAACAGGTGGAGCTGGCCGTCACAAAACTCGGCGGCCACATGTCGCCGGTCACATTTTTCCGCGACAGCGGCAAACCGGTGCAGCCCTATTACGTGAGTCCGTGGCAGGACGAAAAGGCGACGAAGATTCCGGCGCCGGTCATGGTCCCGTTGCGCGGGGATTTTTTCTGCATGCCGTTCGGGGGGAATTCGGACGAGGTCGCGGGGGAGAAACATCCGCCGCATGGCGAGGTGGCCGGGAGCGCGTGGAAGGTGGCAGGGACGAAGAAGGCCGGAGACGTGACGACGCTCACGCTGGGCATCGAGACCAAGGCGCGCAAAGGAAAGGTGACCAAGGAACTCTCGCTAGTCGATGGCCAGAACGTCGTCTATTCGCGGCACACGATCGAGGGCTTTGCGGGCGCCGTGCCGCTCGGGCATCACGCCACGCTGGCGATGCCGGAGAAGGAGGGTGCGGTGCGGATCGCCACGAGCGCGATGCGCTTCGGCATGACGTGTCCGTCGCTGTTCAGTGATCCGAAAAAGCGGGAATATCAGGCGCTGCAGCCCGGCGCGAAGTGGACGGACCTGGCCAAGGTTCCCGCCGCGTGGAAGGACGCTCCGGACGCCGATCTCACGAGCCTCCCCGGCCGCTCCGGATACGCGGACCTCGTTCAACTCGCGAACGAATCGTGGGAAAAGACAAACGGGCCGGCGTGGACGACCGCGACCTTTGCAGACGGCGGTTTCGTCTGGTTCGCGCTGAAGGATCCCGCGGTCCTGAACAGCACGGTTTTCTGGATGGAGAACCACGGACGGCACGCTCACCCGTGGAACGGGCGCAACAACTGCCTGGGCCTCGAAGACGTGACCGCGCACTTCGCGGACGGCCTCGCGGCGTCGATGAAGGAAAACGCGCTCACCAAGGAAGGCGTGGAGACGACCGTGAAGTTGACCGCCGAGAAGCCGACCGCGGTGAACTACATTCAGGGCGTGGTGAAAATCCCCGAGGGATTCGAGAACGTGAAGAGCGTGGAATTCGCGCCGGGCGAGGTGACTTTCGTCTCGACCACCGGCAAGCGCGTGACGGCACCGGTGCGGCATGAGTTTCTGCGGACCGGGAAACTTTAGCGGCTGCTGCGGCAGTCTGCGCCGCACCGCACCCCGGATCGAATCATGAAATCACTCAATCCGAATTGAGTGCGCGCCCCATCATCGTCGGGCTCGGCGAAGTGCTGTGGGACGTTTACCCCGACGCCGCGCACTTCGGCGGAGCGCCCGCAAATTTTGCGTGTCATGCGGCGGGCCTTGGCGCGGAGTCGTGGATGGTGAGCGCCGTCGGTGCGGACGAACTCGGCGACCGCGCGCGCGCTGCGCTCCGCGAGCACCGCGTCCACTGCGCCCATCTCGCGCAAGTCCCGCACCACGCGACCGGCACGGTGCTCGTGCGCCTCGATGCCGCCGGCGTCGCCAGCTACGCATTCGCCGCCGACACCGCGTGGGATCACCTCTCGTGGACCGACGACCTCGCCGCGCTCGCTGCGCGCTGCGACGCCGTCTGTTTTGGCACGCTCGGCCAGCGTTCTCCCGTGTCGCGCGATACCATCCGCCGCTTTGTGGAAGCCACTCCGCGCACCGCACTGCGTGTTTTCGATGTGAATCTGCGCCAGCATTTCTATGACAGGGAAACGATCGACGCCTCGCTCCGAATCGCCACCGCGCTGAAGCTGAACGATGACGAACTTCCCGTCGTGGCGGAGTTGTGCGGCATCCACGCCGCGACCCCGCGCGAGATGCTGGGCGAGTTGATGACCCGCCACGACCTGCGCCTCGCTGCGCTCACTCGCGGTCCGCTTGGTTCGCTGCTCATTTCGGCAAACGAATGGGACGAATGTCCGGCACCGCGGGCCAATGTCGTGGACACCGTCGGCGCCGGAGACGCGTTCACCGCGACCCTCGTCACCGACTTTCTCCGCGGCCTGCCGCTCGCGAAAATCAATCGCCACGCGAATGCCGTCGCGTCCCATGTCTGCGCGCAGAACGGTGCGACGCCACGCCTCCCGGCCGCATTGGCCGAGGCATGAAGTCTGACGCATTTCTTTCCACTCTCGACTTCTCAATCCCTTCCACTTCTCATCTCAACCATACACCTATGAAAATCCGCTTCCTCACCCTCCTCGCCTGCGCGCTCGCTTGCCTCACCGGCTGCGACAAGCCCGCAGATTCATCATCCAGCGCGCCGTCTTCCGACACGAAATCGAAAGGCACCATCGGCGTTTCGCTGCTCACTCTCGACAATCCATTTTTCAAAGTCATCGGCGACAACATCGCCGCCGAGGCCCGGAAGCACGGCTACGAAACCATCGTCGTGAGCGGCGACAAGGATCCTGCGAAGCAGGGCAACCAGGTGAAGGATTTCATTGTCAAAAAAGTCAGCGCCATCGTGCTCAGCCCTTGTGATTCCAAGGCGATCGTCCCCGTGATCCAAGAGGCCAACGCCGCGGGCATCCCCGTTTTCACCGTGGACATCCCGTGCAACGAACCCGGCGTGAAAATCGTGACGCAGGTCGCGACCGACAACTACGCCGGCGGCAAGGGGGCGGCGCAGGCCATGATCGAGGCGCTCGGCGAAGCGGGCGGCAAGGTTGCGGTGCTGGCCTTCAAACAGGCCGAGTCGTGCATCCTGCGTGTGAAAGGATTTCGCGAGGTGATTGATGCGCACAATGCGAGCGGCAAAGCGAAGATCGAGATCGTCGCGGAACTGGAGAGCGGCGGCGCGAAAGACGTGGGCTTCAAGGCGGCGGAGGACGCGCTGCAGGCCCACGCGGATTTGCGCGGTATCTTTGCGATCAATGATCCCGCGGCGCTCGGCGCGCGGGCGGCGACGGAAAAGGCGGGCAAGACGCAGATCGTCATCGTCGGTTTCGACGGCCAGCCCGAGGGCAAGCAGGCGATCAAGGACGGCAAGATTTTCGCCGACCCGATCCAGTTTCCCGACAAAATGGGTGTGCAGATCGTGGACGCGATCATCCGCCATTCCAAAGGCGAGACGTTGCCGCCGCAGATGCTCATCCCCACGAGCCTCTACAAAAAGGCCGACGCGCTGAAGGACCCGGAACTCAAGTAACGCACGCGACCATGAGCGAAGGAAAATTTCTCCACGAACTCGTCGGCTCGATGTCGCAGGGCGCGGCCGGCAACCCCACCGTCGCGATGATCGAGGCCGCCTTTGCCCACCACGGGCTGCACTGGCGCTACGTGAATATGGAGGTCACGCCCGAGGATCTCGGCACCGCCGTGCGCGGGGCGAAGGCGATGGGCTTTCGCGGATTCAATTGCAGCCTGCCGCACAAGGTCACCGTCATCCCGCACCTCGACGGGCTGGGCGAATCCGCTGCGGTGATGGGCGCGGTGAATTGCGTCGTGCGACGCGGGGACAAATTCATCGGCGAGAACACGGACGGGAAAGGCTTCCTGAAATCGCTGGAGACCGAGATCGACCCGAAAGGGAAGTCTGTCGTCCTCTTCGGCGCGGGCGGCGCAGCGCGCGCCATCGCCGTGGAGCTCGGCCTCGCGGGAACCAGGCAAATCACCATCGTGAACCGCTCCGAGACGCGCGGCGCGGAACTCGTGGGCCTGCTGCGCGACAAGCTGAAACTCGACGCCTCGCTCGCCGTGGGGAACGGCGACTACGCCATTCCCGCAGGCACCGACATCGTCATCAATGGCACCTCCATCGGCCTCTACGCCCCGGAAGCGCGGCTCGCGCTCGACGTGAATTCGCTCCAGCCCGGCATGGTCGTGGCCGACGTGATCTTCAATCCCGTCCGCACCCGCTTCCTCGACGACGCCGCCGCCCGCGGCTGCCGCGCCATCGACGGCCTCGGCATGCTCGTGAACCAAGGCATCGTCGGCGTGCAATACTGGACCGGCCTCACCCCCGATGCGGAGGTCATGCGCAAAGCACTCGCATCCGCGATGGGCGTGTGAGCCGCTTCCGACAGGTGATGGGTGTACGGGGTGCCGTCAAAGTAAGCGAGGTTTGCAACCGCGCGGGCCAGGACGGGGTAGAGTGGCACGACGGTCCCGATTCTCTCGCGCCGCCTCTCTACGATCGCCCGCGCGGGGGTGGAACCGTCGCCTATTTTCCTGCCGCCGCATTTCCACAGCTTGATGGGGTGATTCGCAGGGACCCGGTATGAGCGACATTGCACCGCTCCTCACGATGCGTGGGATTGTGAAGTCGTTCCCCGGCGTGCAGGCGCTGCGGGGGGTGGACCTCTCGCTGCGGGCGGGGGAGGTGCTGGCGTTGCTCGGCGAAAATGGCGCGGGGAAAAGCACGCTGATGAAGGTGCTCGGTGGGGCCTATCGGGCGGATGAAGGGGCGATCACGATCGATGGGCGCGAGACGCCGTTGCACTCGCCGCAGGATTCGCGGCGCGCGGGGGTGGCGGTGATCTATCAGGAGTTCAATCTCGTCCCCGGACTCACGGCGGTGGAGAACATCTTTCTCGGCCAGGAGGTGACGCGCGCGGGGTTCATCGCGCAGAAGCCGGAGCGTGAGCGCGCGGCGAAACTGTTCCAGCGTCTCGGCGTGGAGATGGACCTCGACGCGCCGTGCCGGCAACTCACCACGGCGCAGCAGCAGCTCGTGGAAATCGCCAAGGCGCTCGCCTTCGACGCGCGCATCATCGTCATGGATGAGCCGAGCGCGGCGCTGACTTCGCACGAGGTGGAGCGGCTGTTTGAAATCATCCGCGACCTGAAGAGCCACGGCATCGGCATCATCTACATCAGCCACCGGCTCGATGAAGTTTTCACGATCACCGACCGCGTGACGGTGTTGCGAGACGGACGCAATGTGGGCGAGCGCCCCACCTCTCAGATCACGCGCAACGAGATGATCGAACTGATGGTCGGTCGCGAGCTGAAGGACGAATTCCCTGCGCGCACCGCAGCGATTGGCCCGGCGCGGCTGGAAGTGTCGCATCTCACGCGGGGCCGCGCGGTGCGCGATGTTTCGTTCGTCGTTCGTCGGGGTGAAATCCTCGCGCTCACCGGGCTGGTCGGCGCAGGCCGCACGGAAGCGGTGCGGCTCATCTTCGGAGCCGACCCGCGCGAGGCGGGCGAAATCCGGCTGGATGGCAACGTCCTCGCCATCTGTTCTCCGCGGGATGCGATTGCGGCTGGGATCGGGCTCCTGACCGAAGACCGCAAACTGCAGGGTCTCGTGCTCGGCCATTCTGTCCGTGAAAACTTCGGCCTGCCGAATCTCGAACGACTTTCGACCCGCGGCTTCGTGGGACTCAGGCGTGAGCGCGAAGAGTTTGGCCGCTACGTGAGCCAGCTCCAGATCAAGGTGCCGAATCAGGATGCTCGCGCGGGCAACCTTTCTGGCGGCAACCAGCAGAAGGTCGTGCTGGCCAAATGGCTGGCGCGAAACTGCGACGTGCTGATCTTCGACGAGCCCACGCGCGGGATTGATGTCGGCGCGAAATACGAAATCTACCTGCTAATGAACGAACTCGTCGCCGCGGGAAAAGCCATCATCATGATCAGCTCGGAATTGCCCGAAGTGCTCGGCATGGCCGACCGCATCCTCGTCATGCACGAGGGCCGCGTGACCGGCGAGATCGCCGACGCCCGCCGCGCCACGCAGGAGCAGATCATGCAGCTCGCCGTCGCCTGAACTTATGAAATCCCGCTTCCTCTCCGACTACGGCATGGTCTTCGTGCTCCTGCTGCTTTGCGCGTTCTTCAGCGTGGTGACTTACAGCGAGCAGTCGCCGACCGGCGAGGCAGCCGCGAAGCAGGTCAGCGCGGACATCCAGGCGCAGATGGGAAAAAACCCGCGCGTGCTCATCGCCGCCAGCGACCAACCGGGTGACGCCGCCTTTGCCGCGAGACTTGAACGCGACCTCACCGCCTCGGGCGCGCAGGTGCTGGCGACCGTGAAAGGTGAGCCCAAGGATGCGCGCGAGGCGCTGCTGAAAATCCAGACCAGCGGCGGCAAGCTCGACGCCATCGCCTGCACGAAAGTCACCGGCGCCTGGCTCGTCTTCTCCGACTTCAAGGCCGACTTCCCCACGCTCGGCGCGCCGCGCCTGATCACGCCGCGCAGCTATCGCTGGCCGAATTTTCTCAAGTCCGAAAACCTGCTCAACATCGCCAACCAGATCGCCGTCATCGCCATCGTGGCCATCGGCATGACGCTCGTCATCATCACCGGCGGCATTGATCTTTCGGTGGGAAGCCTGCTCGCGCTGTCCTCGGTGCTGGCCGGGATTTTCATCCGCGATTTTGCCGGCGGCGCGGAAGCCTCGCCCGGCGGAATGCTGCTCGCGTGCCTCGTCGCTGTGCTCCTCTGCGGGGTCGTCGGCGCTTTTTCCGGGGCGATGATCACGCAGTTCGACATCCCGCCTTTCATCGTGACTCTGGCCATGATGCTCGTCGGCAGCGGGTTCGCCTACATTCTGGCGAAAGGCCAGTCGGTTTACCAAATCCCCGACTCGTTCGTCTGGCTGGGGCGGGGTGCGGACATGTTCAGCCTGCCCAATGCCGTGGTGCTCATGCTCGTGCTCTACGCGCTCGCGCACATGGTCATGTCGCGGATGAAACTCGGGCGCTACATCTACGCCGTCGGCGGCAACCGCGAAGCCGCGCGCCTCTCCGGCGTGCCCGTGCGGCGCGTGCTGATGTTTGCGTATGTGGCCGGCGCGCTGCTGGCCGGCGTGGGCGGGGTGATCATCGCGTCTCAGCTCAAGAGCGGCTCGCCGACTTACGGCAACATGTACGAACTTTACGTCATCGCCGCCGTGGTGGTCGGCGGCACCAGCCTCAGCGGCGGGGAGGGGAAAATGTTCGGCACGCTGATCGGTGCCTTCACGATCGCGGTCATTCAAAATGGAATGAACCTCACCAACGTCGAAAGCTACACGCAGAAAGTCGTGCTCGGCCTGGTCATCCTCGGTGCCGTGCTGCTCGACAAGCTGCGGCGGCGATAGTGGGCTTTTTGCAGGGCATGAATGAAGCCGTCGCACTCGCCGATGCGCTCCTCGCGGAGCTAAAACAGGGCCCCGAAATTTACATGGTTGGCATCGCTGGCATTCCCGGCAGCGGCAAGTCCACCCTCGCGCGCGCGCTCGCCGGGCGCGTGCCCGGCGCCGTCGTCATTGCGATGGACGGCTACCACATTCCGCGCTCCCGCCTCGACGCCGAGGGACTGCGGCGGCGCGGCGCGGCGCACACCTTCGCCGCCGATGTTTTCCACGCCGACCTGACCGCGCTCCGCCGCACCCGCAGCGGAATTTTCCCCACCTTTGACCACGCGGAAAAAGACCCGCGCGCCGGCGCCATCCGCGTCACGCCCGCCGCCCCGCTCGTCATCGTCGAGGGTCTCTACGTGCTGCTGCGCGACTGGCACGCGGAGAGCCTTTTCGACCTGCGCGTCTTCCTCGATTGCAACCCCGACGAAGCCCGCGTGCGGCTCTTC
>CAIQUL010000263.1 GCA_903874975.1 uncultured Chthoniobacter sp.
GCGAACCGGCCGGGGCGTAGCCGGCCCGCGCAGTGGCCGACATTTTCACCAAGGCGAAGCGGAGCGCGGTGATGGCTCGCATCCGTGGGAGCGGCAACCGCGCGACGGAACTCCGGCTCATCGCGCTGATGCGCGAACACGGCAGCACCGGCTGGCGACGGAACGCGAAAGTCTTCGGCAAACCGGATTTCGTCTTCCGGCGCGAGCGGGTCGCCATGTCTGTGGATGGGTGCTTCTGGCACGGATGCCCGCGCCACGCGACAACGTCCGCGAACAACCGCGCCTTTTGGAAAGCGAAGCTCGCGCGGAACTCACAGCGCGACCGTGACGTGACGCGCGAGTTGCGCAAGGCGGGCTGGCGCATGTGGGAGTGCGCGCTCGCGCGGTCCAGAGCGAGGGCCACGCTGGCACGTATCGTCAGGGCGCTCGCGGCGGGCGGGTAAGGCTACTCCGAACACGCCTCGACCTGCGCGAGGACGGTGTGGAAGGGCGTGGTAGCGTAGCGGCCGAACGCGGGGCGGCGGGTGAGTTTGGCGCGCGAGGTGGCGGGGCTGGTGAGGCCGCAGAGGTAGCGGGTGAGTTGGCGCGGGTTGGAGAGCGAGGGGATTTCCTCGAAGATCAACGCGCGGATTTCTTCGAGATCGTCTTCGGTGAAATCCGCGATGGGGGTGGCGGGGAGCGCGACTTGCGCGGTGGGTTCGCCGGTGCGGCAGTGGTGGCAGTGGCCGCAGTTTTCGTCGGGGAGCGGTTCGCCGAAGTAGCCGAGGAGGCGGCGGGTGATGCAGCCGGTGGCGGTGGCGAAATCGAGGATCTGCGCGAGGCGCTGGGAGTCGCGGGCTTCGCGCTGGGCGAAAAGTTCGGCCTGGTGCGCGGCGACGGCGGCGGGGTCGCGCTGGGCGGCGTCGGCGCTGAGGCGGAAGCCGTGGCGCAGGCCGGCGGGCTTTTGCGTGATGGCGCCGGTTTCCTCCAGCCAGGTGAGCGCTTTGACGAGGCGGTCGCGCGGTTCGCCGAGTTTCTGGGCGGCGGCTTCGAGTTCGAGCGTGAGGTATTTCGGGCCACGGCGGCCGGCGGCGAAGAGCGCGGTGAGGAAGCGGCGGCGGTCGTCGTTGAGGCCGGCGAGGATGGCGCTCTCGGGTTTCAAAAACTGCACCTGCGTGCTCTCGTAAAAGGCGCGCGTGGGGCGGAGCAGACCGTCGAGTTCGAGGTAGGTGATGACGGTCTCGACGACGAGCGGGCGGATGTCCGTCTCCTGGCTGAGGTCGTAGCGGCTCACGTCGAACTCCTCGCCCGCGCCGAGCATTTTTCTCACGAGCGCCTCGACGGACGCGGGCTCCGGCGTGTCGCCGAGGGTGAAGTTTTCCAGCGGCACCGCGTCATCCGCGCAGGCGAGCAATTCGCAGAGCGCGGGCTGGCCGTCGCGGCCCGCGCGCCCGATTTCCTGCTGATAGTTCTCCAGCGTCTTCGGCAGGTTGAAATGGATGACGCTGCGGATGTCCGCCTTATCTATCCCCATGCCGAAGGCGATGGTCGCCACGATGACTTCACAGGCGCCGCGCATGAAGGCCTCCTGCGTCGCGTCGCGATCCTCGGCGCTCATCCCCGCGTGATACGCCCGCGCGGCGAGGCCCGCCCGCGCGAGGTGCGCGGCCACCTCCTCGGCGTTTTTTTGGAAAGTCACATACACCACAGCGGGCCGGACCTTCGCGCTGGCGAGCCGCTTCGTGAGCACCGCCAGCCGCTCGCCCGCAGCACACGGCGTCACGCGCAGGTGCAGGTTTTTCCGGCGAAAGGAAGTCTGCACATGCCGCTCGCCCGCGATGCCGAACGCCTGGCAAATATCCCGCGCCACCTCCGGCGTCGCCGTGGCCGTGAGCGCGAGCACGGGCCGCAGCGCCAGCTCCTCCGCGACGCGCGCGAGGCGCAGATACTCGGGGCGAAAATTGTGACCCCATTCCGAAATGCAATGCGCCTCATCAATCGCCAGCAGCGAGATTTTCACCCGCCGCAATCGCTCGGCAAACGCCTCGCCCGAGAGCCGCTCCGGCGCGACGTAGAGCAGCTTCAGCTTCCCCTCGCGCAAGTCCGCATACACCCGCTGCGTCTCCTGCGCCGTGAGGCTGGAGTCGAGTCGCGCCGCCGCGATCCCGCGCGCCCGCAGCGCATCGACTTGATCTTTCATCAGCGCGATGAGCGGCGAAATGACCAGCGCCGTCCCTTCCAGCAACACCGCCGGGAGCTGGTAGCAGAGCGACTTCCCTGCGCCCGTGGGGAAGAGCGCCAGCGCCGATTCGCCGGCGAGCAGCGCGCGGATCACGTCCTCCTGTCCGGGGCGGAAGCTGTCGTGGCCGAAGTGCGTCTGGAGGGAGGGCGTCAAATCCATGCGGCGTGTCGTAGCCCGCTCCGGATGGGTCGGCAAGCCTGCGGCCCGGGGCGGATGGTTGCGCGCCTTACCTGGGCTGCCCGAAGCCGAACTGCGGCGGCATCGATGCGCGCGCCTCGTCCACCGCTGGCAGCGAGCGGCGCAGCTTGAGCGTGAAGCCGAGTTGCGCGGCGAGCGCGGCGAGCGATTCCGCGGCGCGAGGGCTCGTGAGATGCACCGCGCCGGGGCGGACACCGAGCGCCTTCATCCCGCCCACAAGCGCGCGGCTGGCGATGGCCTCCAGCGCGTCACCCGGCGCATTGCCCATTTCCAAGGCTGCGATGAAACCCGACTCCGCCTCCGCGGCGAGGGCCGCCTTGACCAGCCACGGACGTCCGTTTTCGCCACCGTCTGCGACAACCCCACCACCGCAGAACGCCTCCACTTCGAGCACCATGGAAGGCTGCTGGGGCAGCTTCGCGAGAATCGCCGCGGTCACTTCATCCACGGCAAACGAAGCAGGCGCGGACTCCGGCGGCCTCCCGACCTGCCGCCACTCGACCTCCTCCAGGCGCAACGGTCCGGGCGCGCGGCCTTTTGGAAAAAAGGCGAAACCGTCGGTCGGAAAGGCATCGTCGCTCTCGTAAAGCGGACGCACCGCGGCGCCGAGCGCCGTGAGTCTCGGCAGCGTGTGCAGGAGCCGCCGCGCGTCGGTTTCATCGATGTGCCACGGCAGATAGCCGGGCCGGTGGCTTTGGAAAGCCGGCCACTTGGCCCGCGCGCCGCCGCGGGGCGTGAAGCCGAGCGCTTTCATGCGCTGCTTGTCCTCCGGCGGCAGCTCGCGCTTGGGCACGAACTCCACTTTCACCACCGCGATGGAAAGAAAGGTATCCATGTCCACGTCGGGCTCGTCGCTCGTCGCGAGTTCGAGCACCCAGCGCAGCGCCGCCGGACCGTGATGCAGCGCGAGGCCAAACACCTCGCCCAGCGTGCCCATCACCGCGCCGAGCACCGGCTCGTCGGTGTGCGGATGGTCCACGCCGAGCAGTTCCGAATCGCCCATGCACTCCCAGAGCCGCAACTCTCCCAGCGCATCCGCCGCTTCGTACAGCGCGCGCCACGTTTCGAGCGGGATTTCGGGAATGAGCGGTTGGCGTTTCGCTTTTGGCATGGGCAAAAAGCTGCCCGATGGGGAAGCCGCGGAGCGAGTGAAAACGCGGCGCGGGCTGGGGGTTTCTGGGGCTGAGGCCAAAGATACTTCGTGGGCGCGTCAGCGCGGGAGGAGCTGCCCGGTTGGAGCACTTGACCCGCATGCGGTCTGCGGCGACCCGCCAAGGACCTCGGGTGCGCGTTGCTGCGGGAGCGGGTGGGAAACTGACGGCCGCGCGCACACCGGCTGGGCGGCGGGTCGCCGCCCAGGGCACTCGGGTCGAGTGCTCCACCCGGAGTGCGGGGCGGAGCGGGATAAAGGAGCGCGGACTTTGGCCACAGTCAGCGGGGCGTTTGGACTAAAGTCCAAGCTACTTTCCGCGGGTTTGCGGTGGTGGCCTTGGCTTTGCTATGGATGCGGATCATGTCTCTGCGCGTGCTTCTTCTTTTGCCGTTGCTGGCGCTCCTCGCCGGCTGTGGGTGTCCGGGTTATACCTACCGCTATGTGCCGGGACGGACGGCGACTTTGGTCGGTGGTTATGCCGAGGCTCCGGCGGATGCGCCGCCGCAAGTTCATGCGGCGATCGCGGCGGGGAACCGGATCGCCGGGTTGCCGTACTGTTACGGCGCGGGGCATGGGTTGGGTGAGGACTCGGCCTACGATTGCAGCGGGGCGGCGAGCTACATTTTGCGCAATGCGGGGCTGCTGCGCGGGGTGCGGACTTCGCGGGAGTTTCGCCGCTACGGGGAGTCGGGGGAGGGCGAGTGGATCACGGTGTGGGCGAAACGCGGGCACGTGTTCTGTTCGGTGGCGGGGTTGCGGTTTGATACCGGCTGGACCAAGGGGCCGCGGGGGCCGAAGTGGACGCCGCGGGATCGGCCGGCGGATGGGTGCGTGATGCGGCATCCGGTGGGGTTGTAAGAGGTCAGGCGCTTTCGCGCGGAAAGTACGGGCGCACATATATGAAGCTAAAGAAGCCGATAATCGAAATGAAGGCGGCGAAAACCCCGCGACCGCCGCATACACCACGAATAGCTTCGCCGCCGAAATAACCGGCGGCTACGCACAAAACGATTACGGCCCAGAGAACCTTTTGAGACGTGGAGTGAAATTTCGTGATGGTCTTGCGGCGACTGACGGAGGTTCGCGGACGCCGGAACGCTATGTTGGCCATGAAGATAAGCACCACGCCCCAAAACAATGCCGAGGACGGGCAGAATAAGTCCGAAGCGCTCTCGATGAAGGTCAATGATGATAGCGTCGTCCAGGGCATGCTCTCCGCAGGCTTCCTTGAGCTTGTCTTGGACTCTGCTGCCGACTTCTAGCCATGTCAGCCTGATGCCCTCAACACCAGTGGCCATTTGAGGGAGTTGGGGGGAGTTTGCCTTTGCGGAACGGCATGCGCAGGATAACCCTGCAATCGATGGACGGCGTTGAAACCGGCTTCGCGCTGGACGTCGCCGAGGTGTTTGAAGTTCCAGCTCACGAGGTATTGGAGCCGGGCCACGGTGCAGACGGCATCGCGCGCGGCGTTGGCGGCGTATTTGGGCGGGACGACGCCTTGGCGCAGATAGGCGGGGGCGCGTTCTTCCATTTCATCTGTGGTCCGACCGACGGCGGTTCTGCCGGTGCCGTCCGCACCCTTTGCTCAAGCCCAACGGCAGCCCGTTTGAGGCCTTGTAAGTGGTGCC
>CAIQUL010000264.1 GCA_903874975.1 uncultured Chthoniobacter sp.
CGCTCCAGCGACCGGCGGGGTCGTGCTCCGGGGCGAGGAGGGCGAAATGTGGGGTGCATGCGCAGGCCGCGCAGGCCGCCGCGATGGCGCGGGTGGCGAACGTCTCCGCGAGTTTATCGCCGCACAGATCCGACACGCTCGCGCCGCACCCGAGGAAACGGAGCGAGCGCGTCGCGCCGATGAAGCCGTCCACTTCCACGAGGTCGCCGAGCCGGTAGCGCCACAGTCCTCCGCCGGTGGTGACGATGACGGTGTAGCTCTCGCCGGTGCGCAGTTCGTGGGCGCGCGCAGCACTTCTTGCGGGCTTCGTTCGGGCCGGCGCGCCGCAACTCGGCACCGCGACCCGGCTGCGGAGGCGCATCCACGGCGGCGCGCACTTCTTGCGGGAGCCGAGCGGCGCGTCGGCAACCTCCATTTCCACGCATTGCATTTTTCGATGCGCGCCACGGTAAGGTTCCGTTTATGACGTCGGGCACCGCCGCGCGTTTCATGACTGCCCTCCACAAACCCCTGATTTCGGGATCGCCCGCCGGACCCGCGAGCGGCACCCGCGTCGAATCGGACCGGCGCTTCATCGCCGAGGCGTTTCCGCAGCTCGATGCAGCGGCGCTTTTTCGGGAGATGCGGGAGTTGAAAAGTAACGCCGCGTATCTGGCTTCGCTCTATTCCCGGGAGATCACGCCCCGGTCCTTTGCGCGTTTTGATGCGCATCCGGAGTTCGCGTTGCTCGCGCAAACGCTGCCGGGCGACGTTCCTCCGCGAGCATGAAGACTTTCGCCATTCCCGCCCGGCGGAACCTCGTCGTCGCGTCGACTCAGCTCATCGCGATGCTCAGCCTCCTGGGGGCCGCGGGACAGGTGACGCCGTGGTGGGCGGGGGCGCTGCTCGCGCTCGGCTACGCCATGCGGCACGAGGCCGAGCACGGCATCCTGCACCCGCATCGCGGGCTGAATGACGCCGTCGGCACGGTGCTCGCGTTGTTTTTTTCCGCGCCATTTCACCTCATCCGGCAGGGGCAAATCGGCCACCACATCCGCAATCGCAGCGCCGACGAAGCCTTCGATTTGTATTTTGAGAACGCGAGCCGATTTTGGAAGTGCGGACAGCTCTACGGCACGCGCAACGCCGCCGCGCGGTTCGTCGAGGCCGATGCCGACATGATCGACTTTTTCCACTGGCTCGTCGCCCTGCCGCAGGAGGCTGCGCGTGAGCCGCAACCCACAAACCAACCCGCACTCGTATGAACATGAAACTCCTCCTCGCCGCACTTGCGTGCGCCTTCACCCTCGCCGCCCGTGCCGAGGAAGATCCCGCGCACAATGAACTCCGCGCCGTGCGCGACGGCCTGCTCGCCGGGATGAACCGCGGCGACATTGAGGCGCAGCTTCCGTTTCTTCACCCGAATGTGGTCGTGACGTGGCACAACGCCGAGGTCAGCCGCGGGCGCGACGGCGTCCGCAAGTATCTGGACCGGATGCTGCACGGACCGGCGAAGGTCGTGGAGAGTTTCGGCGCGGAGGTGAAGGTGGAGGAACTCAGCATCATCCACGGCGGCGACACGGCGCTTGCCTTTGGTAGCGCGCAGGAGCGCTTCACGATGGTGAGGGGACGGAAGTTTGAGTTCACCGGGCGCTGGTCCGCGACGCTGGTGAAGGAGGATGGCAAATGGCTGATCGCGAATTTGCACACCTCGGACAACCTCTTCGACAACCCGCTGCTGACGTCGGCAACCAAGGCGGTGCAATGGCTGGCGGGCGGGGGAGTGGCTATCGGCGCGCTGGTCGGCTGGCTGCTCGGGAGACGCGGGCGGAAGGCGTGACGCATTTTTTCCCGAGCCGGCGGACGATGATGAGCGGGATTTGTGGGAGCGAGTCTCCCGCTGGAAGGGCGGCCTCGATGCGCTCACGCC
>CAIQUL010000265.1 GCA_903874975.1 uncultured Chthoniobacter sp.
CGTCTGTTTCCTCGGGCTTTTCCTTTTATCGCTCTGGCCGGCGCGGTGGTTCTCCCGGCGTCGGGCCGCCCAAAACAAGGAGGGCAAATGAACGCCGCGCTGCCCAATCCTGAGCTCTCCGCGCTTTACTTGGAGCAGACCAAGAAGCTCGCCGCCCTTGCCGCCGCCCTCGGGCTCCACGGCGATGCGCCCACGCCCGAGCTTGCCGCCGCCGCGCGCAAGCTCGCCCAAGACCGCCGCCGCCTTTTGGCGATGGCTGAGAGCGTGATTGCCGACGCTCACCCCTCCGGTCTCGGCGGGATTTATCTCCTCACGTCCAGTTTAGACCGCCTCGCGCGGGCCGTTGCCGATGCCAAACAAACTTCGTAAATCCCTCGCCGTCTTCACCCCGTTTGCCCACTTCCTCCTGGGCGGCCTTTTGCATGGAGCGCCCTCGGCCTCGTCCGCTGCTCTGCAACGGCCTGCCTTTCTCAATGGTATCGCGCAGTTGGAGACTGGCACGATCGATGTGGGCCGGCCATGCGCCAAGATTGGGCGTCGCGGCGAGCGCAGCGCGTGGCAGATCTCACCCGAGGTCTGGCGCGAGTATTGCCAGGCTCCTTTTACGCGCGCCAGCTCCGATAGCAGACTCGCCGCGATGGTGGCCGCGGCTCATCTGGAATGGTTGCGCCTCTCGTTGGAGCAGAAAGGCCGGCCGGCCACGCCGTACAATCTCGCCCTCGCGTGGAATGCCGGGCTCGGGGCCGTGCTCACCGGCAAGGCTCCGCCCGGCGCCCACGATTACGCGGCCCGCGCCGACGCCCTTTACGAATCGCTCACCCGCTCTGAAGCACCATGAAAAACGCACCCTACGCAATTACCCCACCATGAACACACTCGACGCACCCAGCCCCGCCACCGCGCCCGCACTCGCGCCCGCGCCCGCGCCTGATTTGGCCCTCACGGAAAAGCAACGCGAGTCCGCCGATTGGTGGGCCGAGTTCTTCGCACGCCGCCAGTTTCCGCAGCGCGGGCAATTCTTCCTCGTGCCAGGGGGGGAATTGGGGTTGGGGCACGCCGTGATTCTTCACGTCCACAGCGGGCGGAAGTACGATTTTCGCTTTGATCCGGGCGAGACGTGGCGGCAGTCGCAGCAAGTGTTTGCGGCGGCGCTACCGAGAGCGGATGAGGTGTCTTTTCCCACCGGCATCGACCCAGACTCGGCGCCGTTGCCGAAAGTGACCGCACGCCATGAGCACACACCCACCGCGGCCACGTTTACCCCATGAATAAGTCGATCCCCCAGCACACCTATGGCTTCGTCGATCAAGGGATTTTGCGTGGCGTCACCATCGACACTGGCGCCTACGAACGCTGCGTGATCTTCGGCGTGACCTCCATCCCTTCACGCGCTTTGCACTTCTCCATCCTGTGCGAATCAGGGGCGCAGTGGGCACGGATACCGCTGCATAAGCTGCGGCATGAGCAGCCCACCTCCGAGCGGGTCCACGACCTCCCGCAACTGCAATCATGGGACTGCCACGGTTGGGATTTCTGCGTCACGCACTACGAATACCTCCGCGAGATGGGGTGCCAGTACCGGAACCGCGATGGCGCCATAATCCCCGCGAGTTACTGGTTCACCCTCGACCACACAGACAATGGTTACAGCCAGTACGCACCGGAGCACAAATGCTACCACCTGCTCCTGTTGGAGGATGGATCAGGGCAGATTGCCGCTCAGCCGAACAACCGCATCCTGTGGCGTGACGACAGCTTCGTGCGGCCCGACCCTACGCACATTTCAGAGTACCGGGTGATGCCAGAAAAGACGTGGCATGCCGAACTGGGCCGCAATGCCGACCTCACAAAGATAATCAACGAACCATGAGCACGCCCAAAGAAGTGGCTGCGTTTCTCGAAACCCTAAACGCATGGCGGCGCGGCGATGAGACGATCGAGATGCCGTCGCCTGCTAAAATCGGCGCGACGATTGACGATGCGGTGAGCCTGCTGCGTAAATACGACACGCTAGAGCGCCGCGTTAAACGGCTCAGCCTCGCCCTTAAACGCCAAGAAAGATGGGTTGAGGTTTTGCAGGAGGCCGCGAAATGAGCACGCCCACCAATTCGGCAGATGCGTCGTGCGGGGAGCTGTCCTGCGACGAGTGCAACGCACGCACCGCCGCGCTCACCGCCGAACGCGACCAACTCCGCGTTGACCTAGAGCTGGCTGACGTGATGTACCAGCGAGAGTGCGAGGTGGAACATGAACTACGCATTGAGGTAGACCAGCTCCGCGCCGAAGTGGAGCGGTTGCGCGCAGGAATCGCAGAGTGCTTGCGCACAAACGGCCACCTCGCCGATGGGGAGGACTGCACGCTAATCAGTCTGAAACGCTGTTTGCGCGATCCCACCGCAGCCCGCGAGAGCAACGGAGGTGCCGCATGAGTGCCGCAACCGAAACCATTGCCTTCCTGCGAAACTACAACTCGTGGCGTCGCGGCGACGAAACGCTGGAGATGCCATCGCCCGCTGAAATCGGCGCGACGATTGACGATGCGGTTAATCTGCTGCGTAAACACGACAAGCTAGAGCGTCGCGTTGAGCGGCTCACGATTGCGCTGAGAGACGCGATCAGCACATACGACTCAGCAC
>CAIQUL010000266.1 GCA_903874975.1 uncultured Chthoniobacter sp.
CTCGTGAAGCCGTCCGTTTGCAGCGGAAAGCCGTAGTCGATGCGCACCGGGCCGATCGGGAGGTCGAGGCGGACGCCCACGCCCACGTCGCTGTTCACCGAGCCGCTGAAGTCATACGCGCCCGAGCCCACCGAACCGATGTCGTAGAAGACCGCCGCGCGCACTTTATCCACGACCGGCGCGGTCATCTCCATGGTGATCCGCCAGAGCGACTTGCCGCCGACGGGTTCGCCGTTCTCGTCCTTCGGACCCACATCGCGGAACTTAAAGCCGCGCAGGTTGTTTGCACCACCGAGGAAGAGGCGGTCGAAGATTGGCACGCGGTCGCCGCCGGCCCAGGTGTTCACGCCGGCGATTTCGCCGTTGAGGGTGAGGATCATGTCGTAGGGCAGGTGGAAATACTGCGAGCCTTCGAGGTCGAAGCCGTAAATGTCCGTGGTGCCGCCGAGGAATCCGCCCGCGCCATAGACCGAGAGGTCCACGCGGTGACCGCGACGCGTGAGGAACACGGAATCGCGCGTGTCGTGCGTCAGGCCCGTGGAGAGCTTGCTCTGCACGCGGCCGCCTTCCTCGTCCTTGATCGTTTGCGAGACGTCCTCGGCGACGTTTTGCACGCTGATGTCCTGCAGCGTGTAGCTCACGCGCCCGGTGAGGAATTCCCCGAGGCGCTTGCGGGCGTTGAGTTCAAAGCCGAACCGGCGCTCATCATAGACGTCCGAGACGAAGGACGCCTCGCGGTAGAAAAGTTCGCCGCCGACGGAGATTTCGCGGTCCATGAAATACGGCTCGGTGAGCGACAGCACGAAGTCTTTGCGGCGGGTGCCATACTGCACCCGCATGCGGAATTTCTGCCCGCCGCCCGTGAAATACGGCCAGCGCGTGATGTCGAAATTGCCCTGCGTGATTTCCGCAAAGCCGAGCAGGTTGTCGATCGAGCTGAAGCCCGCGCCGAAGTTGAACGAACCCGTGCGCTTCTCCTCGACCAGCACGTTCAAGTCCTTCCGCCCCGGCACCAGCGTATCCGCCGGGAAGGTGTCCACCTTGGAGAAGTAATTCAGGTTCATCAGCCGCTGCTTGCCTGCGTCCACGCGCACGGTGTTGAAAACCTCGCCCGGCGTCAGCGGCAGCTCGCGGCGAATGACCTTGTCCTTGGTCCGCGTGTTGCCGGAAATGTTGATGTGTTCCAGATAGCTCTGCACACCCTCCTCCATGTTGAAAGTGACGTCGATCGTCTTGCCCGTTCCCGGCTTGGTATCGGCCCCGGCTTGGAAATCAATATAGCCGCGCGTTCCGTAGAGATCCTGGATCGACTTCACATCCGCCCGCACGCTCTGCGGCGAATAGACCGCGCCCGTCTGCAGTTTCGCGCCCTGCGTGATCTCCTCCAACGTGAAAACTTTCGCGCCCACATATTTCACGCTGCCCACGCGGTATTGCTCGCCCTCAGCGATCGAAAAAGCCACGTCCACCTTCGCGCCGTCCCGCGTGACCTGCGGCTTCCCGACCTTCGCATCCATGTAGCCCCGGCTCTGGTAAAGATCCCGGATCATCGCCGCATCCGTGTCGATCAGCTCGGAATTCAACCGCCCCGCGCCGCTCGAAAACATGTTGAGCACGCCCTTCTTCTGCGTCTTCACCACCTTCCGCAGCTCGCTCGTTTTCAGCGCGCTGTTGCCCGCGAACGTCACCGACCGGATCACCGTCTTGCCACCTTCGTTCACCGTGAACGCCACCCGCGCCGTGCCGAGCTTTTCGTTGATCTCCGTCTTGTAGGTCACGTCCACCTCGGTGAAGCCTTTGTCCGCGTAATACTTCAGGATCTTTTCCTTGTCCGCCTGGAGTGCCGTCTCATTCAGGGTGTCGCCCGGCTTGGCGGTGATTTCCTTGCGGATGCGCGTCTCCTTGAGCTGCTGCACCCCGGTCAGCGTCACCTCCGAGATCTGGCCCTTCGACTGCACCACCACGATCACCTTCACGCCGTCTTTCACCGGCTCGCCGAAAATGCGGACGTTGGAAATATTGCCCGTCGCGTAAAGATTCCGAATGTCCTCCTCCACCGCCTGTTCCGAGTATTGCCGCCCCACGCGCGTCCGCATATTGGCCAGGATCTTCTCCTTGCTCACCGTGCCCGCCCCGGCGAACTGCACTTCGATCGCCCGCACCACCGGCGCGGTCGCGACCCCGCTCACGGGCGGTGGCGGCGGCACGAGGCGCTGCGCATGGGTGGCCGTGGGCTCGCTGAGCACAGCGCAAAGGAGGATGACGGCAGGAAGAATGGGGCGGGAATTCATTGGTTGGGTGTTTGGTGCAAGCCGCCGGAAGGTTCTCCCGGCGAAAAACTCGCGTATAAGAGGGAGCGAGGCCAGGGGCGTCAAGCAGGCTTTTGCACCGCCCGTTTCCGTCCGCTCGCCTGGCCTAAAAACCAGGCCGCTTCACTCCACCAGCCGATACCAGTTATCCCGCCGCCGCGCCGCGTAGCCGGCGTCGCCGATCAACTCCTCGATCTGCTCCTTGGCCAGCCGGAAGCTCGTCCCCGCGCTGCTCACCACGTTTTCCTCCATCATCACCGACCCGAAATCGTTCGCGCCGTATTTCAGTGCGATCTGGCCGATCTTCGGGCCCTGCGTGACCCACGAGCTTTGCACGTTCGGGATGTTGTCGAGGTAGATGCGGGAAAGCGCCTGCATCCGCAGGTATTCGCCGCTGCCCACCGGCTCGGCGCGCAGCTTCGTGTGTTCGGGTTGGAAGGTCCAGCAGATGAACGCCGTGAACCCGCCGGTCGCGTCCTGCTGCACGCGCAGCCGCTCCAGATGCGCGAGGCGATCGTCGAGCGTCTCGACGTGGCCGAACATCATCGTGGCGCTCGATTTCAACCCCAGCTCGTGCGCGATCTCCATGACCTTGAGCCACTGGTCGCTGTTGCACTTCAGCGGCGCGATCCGGTCGCGCACCGCGTCCACCAAAATCTCCCCGCCGCCGCCCGGAATCGATCCGAGCCCGGCCGCCTTGAACTGCACGATGACCTCGCGCAGCGGCATCCCGAAAACCTCCGCGAAGTGATTGAACTCCGGCGGCGAGAAGCCGTGGATATTGATGTGCGGATACTTCTCCCGGATGTGCGAAAGCATCGCCAGATACCAGTCGATCCCGAGCTTCGGATGATGCCCGCCTTGCAGCAAAATCTGGATGCCGCCGATGGCCGTCAGCTCGTCCAGTTTTTGGTCAAACTGCTCCTGCGTGAGCACGTAGTGGTCGTCGTCCTTTTCCGTCCGGTAGAACGCGCAGAACTTGCAGTACACGTTGCAGACGTTCGTGTAGTTGATGTTCCGGTCGATGATGTAAGTCACGATCTCCTCCCCGCGCCCGTCGTAGTCCGCGCGCTTCGCGAGATTGCGCCGCCGGTTGGCCAGCTCGCCCAGAGTCACCAGCGGC
>CAIQUL010000267.1 GCA_903874975.1 uncultured Chthoniobacter sp.
CGAAACGACGGAAACCGATCATTAAACTCAGAGAGCGCCCCGCCGTAAGTGCGAGTGATCTTTTTCTCCTGGGCGAGGACCGCCAAATCGCGGCGAAGCGTCGCTTCCGACACCTTCAGCCTAAGACACAACTCCTTTACCGACAAATAGCGATGCTGCTCGACGATCAGCGCAAGACGTTCGCGCCGCGCCAAAACTATGTGCAGGGGGACTTTCAAAGAATCGAAGTTGCTCCCGTTTTATGATCGATGTCAACAAACAAATCTCCCGGATGGCACGCGGGCAGTCCGGGGAATCGCCGACGCACGGCGACCACCACCAAAACTATTTCCACACGTTGAGGCCGCCCGGCTTGCCCTGACGGGCATCGGAATCGCATGATCCGCCCCATGCAATTCATCCGCGACATTCACTCCGCCTGCCGCGCAGCGCACCGCCCGGCGGTTTCGTTCGAGTTTTTCCCGCCGAAGACCGACGAGGGCGACCGCAACCTCATGGACAAAACGCTGCCTGCGCTGCTCGCACTGAAGCCGGATTATTGCTCGGTGACCTACGGAGCGGGCGGCAGCACGCGGGACAAGACCATCGGCATCGTCGATCGGATCCAGCGCGAGCACGGGCTCACGGCGATGATGCACCTGACGTGCGTGAACTCCACGCGCGCGCAGCTCGGCGAGGTGCTCGCCGAGGCGCGGGCGCGCGGCATCACCAACATTCTCGCCCTCCGGGGCGACCCGCCCGGCGGCACCGGCGAATGGATCGCGACCGAGGGCGGCTTTCAGTATTCCAGCCAGCTCGTGCAATGCATCCGCGAGTTGGGTGGATTCAGCATCGGCACGGCCGGCTTTCCCGAGGGGCACATCGCCCAGACGGCGGGCAAACTGGCAGACTGGGACTTCCTCGCGGCGAAGATCGAAGCTGGCGCGGACTTCGTCATCACCCAGCTCTTTTTCGATAACGAGGATTTCTACCGCTTCCACGACTACCTCGTAAAAAAGGCGGGCCGCCCGCTGACGATCATCCCGGGCATGCTGCCGATCGTCTCCGGGAGGCAGACGAAAAAATTCACCGAGATGTGCGGCTCGCGCCTGCCCGCGCCCTTCGTCGCCCGACTCGACGCGCTCGGCGACGACGACGCGGCGGTCATCGAATACGGGATCGAATACTGCACGAGACAGTGCGAGGAGCTGCTGAAATTCGGCGTGCCCGGCCTGCACTTTTACTCGCTGAACAAGCCGCACTCGACCACGCAGGTCGTGCGCAATCTCGACCTCGCCCGGTGAGCCTGCGCGTCTGGGCCTACGCGGGCTGCGACACCTGCCGGAAAGCGCAGAAGTTTCTCGCCGAGCGAAAAATCGCGCACGAGCTGATCGCGATCCGCGAGCACCCGCCCGGCGTCGCCGAACTACGCGCCATGCTCGCGCACATGGGCGGCGACCTGCGCCGGCTCTTCAACACCAGCGGCCAGGACTACCGCGCGCAAAACATGAAAGAACGCCTGCCCGCGCTCAGCACCGACGAAGCGCTCGCACTGCTGGCCGCGAACGGCAACCTCGTGAAGCGCCCCTTTGCGCTCGGCAAAGATCGCGGCACGGTCGGCTTCCAGCCCGAGGAGTGGGCGCGGCTGTTCGCGTAGCGTGGCCCCGCCACGAGGGAGGACCCGTCCTTTCGCGCAAGCTGCGAGTTTGCCACCTGACCTACGGAATAATGCGGTCTTCAGCAAAGACGACCCACTGGGCTCCAACCTTCACTTCCACACTTAGCCTGATACCCTCTGCGGGTATTTTCCCCGGAGGATAGACGAGCAGGCCAAATGGGGCTTTTCCTTTCGTGGCGAGGAGGTCGCCCGCACCGCCGCCGTCGGTGTCGGTGAAAAGACGGTCGCCCACGCCGCCGAGGGAGCCATCGCCTGTGGCATCGGTAAAGACAGGGTGGCCCGCAAGGTTGGCGGCTTCGGTCGTCGCGGCAGCGGTGAGATCCCCGGAGCGGTGCAGCAGGAGCGAGAGGCGGGCGAGTTCGACCGGCAGCGTGGCAAAAAGATCAAAGCTACGCATGAGGCGCACGGCTTTCCCCGTGCGCTGGGCGTAGCGTTCACGCATCACCCGTGTGTAGTCTTCAAGGCTCTCTTTCATCAATCGTGGCTCCATCGGCCACGGTGTCCTCTTTGCTGAGGCATCGACTATCCCCGTCTCTCCCAGCCTCTCCGCCTATGGTGTCCTTTTCAATGAGTCACTGCGCCCGGAAGTCGCCGCTGACTTCGCCGCTCGCCACACGGCATCCGCCCTGCTTTAGTCGCAAGGCATGATGAAATCCGAAGGCACAGTCGATACGCATCAGAAGGCGCTCCGGATCAATCTCGACTCGCGCTTTTACGGCACCTTTGCCGAGATCGGCGCCGGACAGGAGGTGGTGCGCTGGTTTTTCCGCGTCGGCGGGGCGGCGGGGACGATCGCGAAGAGCATGTCGGCCTACGACATGACGGTGAGCGACGCGATCTACGGCGAGACCCAGCGCTATGTGTCGCGCGACCGGCTGCAGGCGATGCTCGATCACGAGTTTCAGCTCAATCTCGACCGGCTCGGCGAGAGCCGCGGCGACAACACTTCGTTCTTCGCTTTCGCCGATACCGTGGTGGCGCGCAGCTTCAAGGGCGGCAACGAGTGCCACGGTTGGATGGGCGTAAAATTCCAGGCGCATCCGCACGATGAGCCGAGCCAGATCATCGTCCATGTGCGCATGCTGGACACCGAGGCGGCGCTCCAGCAGGAGGCGCTCGGCATCGTCGGCGTGAACCTGCTCTTCGGCGCGTTTTTCCTCCACCACGAGCCCGACCAGCTCGTGGAGAGCCTGCTCGACAAACTGAGCACCGGCCGCATCGAGATTGATCTCATTGATTTCAAAGGCATCGAGTTTCGCTACGTGGACAATCGGCTCATGTCGCTCAAGCTCGTGCAGCTCGGGCTGAGCGGTGCGGCGATGTTTGGGCCGGATCGCGCGGTGCTCCAGCCCAGCGAGGTGCTTTATAAAAAGGCCATCCTTGTCGAGCGCGGGAGTTTTCGCCCGGTCACGCACGTCAATGTGGACATGATGAATTCCGCGCTGGAGAAATTCTCCGCCGACCCCGCCGTGGCGGGCAAGACCGTGCTCCCGCTCATGGAGATCACCATGAGCAATCTGCTTGCCGGTGGCGCGGAAGTGGACCGCCGCGATTTCCTCGCCCGCGCCGATCTCCTCGCGGCGTCCGGCTTCACCGTGCTGATCTCGGATTTCTTCGAGTATTACCGCCTCGCCGCCTATCTCGCGTGGCGGACGAAAGAGCGCATCGGCATCGTCATGGGCGCGGCCAGCCTCATCGAGCTATTCGACGAAAAGTATTACACCCAGCTTCCCGGCGGCATTCTCGAATCCTTCGGGCGGTTGTTCAAAAACGACCTCACCGTTTTCGTCTATCCGCTGCGCGCCAAGGACAACGCCGAACTGGTGACCGTGGAAAACCTCCAAGTCGCCGAGGAGCTGCGCAAACTCTACGGCTACCTCGCGGACCGCGGCAGCTTCATGCAGCTCGACAATTTCAAACCGGAATTCCTGCACATCTTTTCGCGCGACGTGCTCAAGCGCATCGCCGCTGGTGACGCGGCGTGGGAGCAAATGGTCCCGCCGGAAGTGGCGGAGTTGATCAAGAAGCGCGGGTTCTTCGGCTACTCGAAAACGCGGACGGACTAGCGGCGAAGGCGGGCGCCGGTGGGCCGAGGAGCGCGTGGATGACCATGCCCTGCTCTTTGCCTTTCACCGCCGCTGCGCCGAGGTCGCGGGTGACGCATTGGCTGCTGGCGTCGGCCAGCACGAGCTGGCCGGTGCGGCGGGGAGCGTGGAGGCGAGCACTTTGCCGCCGGCGTCCTGCTGGAGAAAGGAGACGGCTTGTTTGCTCAGGGCACCGAGTTCCTGGGCAAAGGCGTTGTCGATCCGAAAGCCGAGGCAGATCCATGCTTCGGGATCGGGCGCGAGCAGCGGCACGACGACGGCGAATGGTTTGCCGGCGCGCGGTGCCTGCTCGCTGTCGAAAAGCACGCGCCCTTCGAGCGACACGAGCACGAAGAAATCCGCGCGAATTCTGCATCGCCAGCCGCACCGTCGCCGGATCATTGGCGCTGACGCCAAAAGCCTGCTTGAAACCGTAGTCGTAGGCGAGCCGCCGAGCGTCCCGGTCAGCGCCTGATTGAGCCCGACCGCGAAACCCTGCGTCGTGGCGTCGATCTTGTAGACGACGTAGGGCGGGCCGAAGGTTTTGACGGCGACGCGATCATTCGTCAGCGCCACGATGTCGGGCCGCGGGGACACGGCGTGGAAAATTACGACGCCCCAGCGGTAGTTGTAATCGAGCGTGAGCTGCGTGCGGCCCGTGAGGTCGAAGGCCGCGCGGAGCGCAAAGCCAATCCCTTTCTGGTCGAAGACCTGACTCTCGGCCCGAGCGCTATCCAGCAGGAAAGCGGCCGGCACTTCCAACCGCTCCGTGAGCCTTTTGCCGAGCGTGATCGCGCCGCGATAGCGCCCGCCATCCTGCAGATCCTGGCCGAACCCGGCGTAGTGCGCGCTCACTTCCGTGCGGAGAAAAGGAGCCATCGCCCCGAGCCCGAACCGCCAGCGCAGCGCGGCCGAGCCGCCGGCTTAAAAGTTGTCCAAGTCCGTGTGCTCCGCCAAAAGCTGCGGAGCGAGATCGAGCGTGAAAGTGAACCGCAGCGCCTCGGAGAGCTGCGTGAATTTGCCGACCCGCGCGGCGGCTTCCAAGCCCAGGTCGCTCTGCTTATCCGCGCGGCGCTGCGAGTTCGAGGTGTTGTCGCGGTAGGAACCGCCGATGCTGCAGTCGCGAATCCAATCGGCGCGGGCGGCGGTGGTAAAACCGCAGCCAGCGGCCAGGACGGTCAGAACAACCAGACGGAAAAATCGCGCACTCCTTGTCGGCCAGCCAGCCGGTTGCCCGAAGTCAATCGTCCCGGGCGCAGCAGATCGGATCGACGCGCGCCGCGCGGAATCGCCGCGAAGGCAGCGGCCTACCGAATGACGAAAACCGCCGTCGATTCATCGCTGAAGATCATCGTGGCGTCAGCGCTGCTCGCGAGCATGGCTCGCTGAGGAGGCCAGGCATCGGTATCGAATTTAGAGACAAGCACCGCCCCGATGCGTGCTACGCGAAGGTTGCTGATCAGTTCCTGCGCACTCGGCATGATCGGCCAATCGGGGGCGACGTGTACAAATGGGAGCTTCGGGTTGGCGCGGAACTCGACGTGCAACAGCGGCAATGCATTTCCCACAGCATCCGTGAACACCGGCGCGAACTGCCAATGCCGCCCGAAAAGCGGCGAGTTCAGATAGTAGTGGTTCGTAAAGCGGGCGATGCGCGTGCCCGCGGGGAGCGTCTCCAGTGCGAAGTAGGCCTCGCCCATTGGCTTGCCGGTAGTGGTGGAGTGACGGCGGAGATTCTGGCCTGCGGCCTCGTGCATTCGTGGCGCGAGAGCGGCCAGCAGCGGCCACATAGCCACCGCTCCAGCGATGATCAGCGGCTTCCACTTTGGGTGAGGGACAAAGCGAAGGAGTGCGCAGGCGACGAGGAATACCGCCAAACCACCAAGCGACAGCAACCCATTCCGCAGGCCACTTTCGAGCAAGCCCAGCGAGGCGATGCCGAAGAAAACGATCCGGGCTCGCGATGCAAAGAGAGGAGCCGCCAGGACCAGCCCGAAAAGAAACCACGGCATAATGTAGCGAGAGTAGACTTCGATCCGCCCATCTACGGAGCCGCCGCCGAGACAGAATGGTGCGAACCAGTGGAGGAAAAACTGGAGTGATCCACCGATCATGAGCAACCGCTGTAGCCCGCGATCTCCGGTCGCGCCAGACACGCTGCGCCGACATTCGCAGAGCAAAGCACGCCCGTAGCCAGCCAGTGCGATCACTCCCAGCGGCAACGACCAATCGAGATACCGGTAAATCATGTCGCCCCACAAACGGAAGGTCCACGGCACTTGCGCGATCAGCCCGGTGAGTTTGAGCTTATCTTGATGCGCTTTGTGAAGCGGCCCCGCAAACGGCCCGAGTTCTGCCGGAAACAGAGGGTTCCCGGTCACCAACGCATTGCGCCAATACCAAACGGTTCCCAGCAACCCAGTCATCAGCGTCACCACGGCGAATTCCCGCCAGCGCTCCCGGCGAGAGGGGCCGCTGAACAGCGGATAAAAGCAGATCACCGCTGAAACAGGCAGGAACGTCGCCTTCGTCCCAGCCGCAAACCCCGCCAGCAGTCCAGCAACGACAGCCCTCCCGAGCCGCCGGTCGGATCGCCCCTGAGCGGAAAAATATACCGCAGCCAAAAGGCTCGCTGAGCCCGCCAAATCGCCCGCGGAAAACGTGCGCACCTGCCACGCAATCACCGGAGACCCGATCACCAGTGTCGCAACAAATACGCTCACCGCCACGCTACCGCCGCCGCGCCGCACGAGGCCAGCGGCTGCCGCCGCCGCCAAAGCGAGCCAGGCCACACCGCCCAAAACCACCATGCCGTCATGATGAAAGGGCAGTGCAAACCAGCACGAAAGCAGTTCGGCATTGAGAGGAAGGTAGGCCATGAACTGCGGCATGCATTGCCGGAAGTCCCCCGTTTGAACCCACGATGCCACGGCCACGGTGTGGTAGCCGAAATCGTCAATAAAGTAACCCGTCCCCGCCTTCACCGCGCGTGCCAGTGGGAGCGAGAGATACACTGCGAAGATCACCGTCGCCCAACGTGCTGTCGGCCGATGCGGCACGGAGAATCCCGACAGCGCACGTTTTACCGACGCAAACTGTGGCCCGCACAGCACCGCGATCACGAGCAGCGCCAGCGTTATCCCACCGATGCCAAGCTGACCAACGAGCCCAGCGCCCAGCACCGTCAGCACGGCGCTGATGGGAAAAAGCGCGATGACTCCAAGGGTAAAGTCCGCACCGCGTTGGGACAGCCTCGCGGCCCAAACTGCAGCGATCCAAAGGATCGCCAAGTTGCTCAGACAAAATAGTGCCGCGCTCATTTCTGCGCAGAGATCATGCGGATTACCGACGTGGTAAACAACAGCGCAGGAGTGGAACGGCCAGGTTGACCAAGAAGAACAACGGCGTCCGGAATTTCATGGGAAAATGATGGCTGGTTCGAGGGAATGCCGGACAGGACTTTGATGTTCTTATTCTCCTTTTTCATCTCCCTCTGCTTCCGCATTTTCAGAGAAGAAGATGAGGAAGGTGCGAACTTTGGGCGAGAGAGGTATTTCAACAGGCTCTTCGGCCCGTTTTTTGACAGCTTGGGGTCGCGTGATACGGTGAACACGCCTTCGCGAAAACGCGGTGGCCAACCGCCCACCATGACCAGCCAATCCCGACTGTCGCTCCACCTCGACTACGGCGCTGACGCCCAGGAGTGCGACCCATCCGACCTCGAAATCTGCGAGCGCGGGATGCACTTCCGGTCCCGCTGGTCTTTCGAAATCGGCAGCAAGATCGCCGTGGGCATCATCCAGACAGACCCGCGCCTCCGCCCGCGCCGGATGAAGCTCGAAGGCCATGTGGTCTGCTGCGAAGCGCAGCCCGGCCACGGCTACGAAACCACGCTCCTTTTTTCCCCACTCCCGGATGAGCTGCAACCCAGCCTCCGGGAGTTTTCGCAGGCACTCGCGGCGCGGTGAGTTTTTACCGTCGCAGGTAGCGGTCGGCGCGGGAGAGGGCGAGGTGGCGGGAGAGGAAGAGCAGCGTGGCGTAAATGGTGAAGTTCACCGCAACGATCAGCGGGGCGACACGAAAACCCTGCGCCCTCCACCCGGAAAACGGGGACGAGTCGAAAGGTGGAAAGCTGTGCAACTGAGCCATCTCATTGCCTGCCGGTGCGGCCAAAGGAGAGAGGAGCACGAGCGCCTCTTGGATGCATTTGCCCACGTCGGAACCGTAAAACCCGAAGCCACCAAGGACGACGGCGAGGATCGGGTGGAGCACGCGACCCGAGTGCCGCCGTCGGCGACCCGCCGAAGGCTCCGGGTGTGCGGGTGACTCCCGGAACCGCCAGCCGCACACCGGTGTTTGCGGCAGGTCGCCGCCAACAGCACGCGGGTCGCGTGCTCCACCCGGCAGCTGCCAGCCAGCCACCCGCTCCTTCACGCCGCGCGGCGGAGCAGGCCGTGCAAGCGGGTGAAGGATTCCTCCGGAAAACCCATCGCGCGCTTGAGCTGGTAGTCGCGTTCGAGGGCATTCGGGTGGCGCTCCCAGCGGCGATAGGTTTCCCAATCAATGAACCGGCGCAGCCACGACCACAGGCCCATGATCGGCACGGGAAAATCGCTGCCGTAGATCATCCGCGAGGCGAGCGGCTCGCGCACGGCCGCGCGGGTGTGCTCGCCGCGCATCGGGAGATTGAAGGCGCTGTTGTCGCCGTAGAGATTCGGGAAACGCGTCGTCATTTCCGCGAACGCGGGAAAGTAATCGGGATCGCGCAAGCCGCTGCGGGTCGCGCAGTGCGCGGCGATGACGGTGACCCCGCACGCGAGCGGATGCTCGAGGTGGCGCGGGTCGGCGAATTCCGGGCGCACCACGGGCACGGTGTTTTCGCCGCCGGTGTGGGCGAGCAGCGGCAGCCCGGCGGCGGCCATCTTTTCCCAAAAGCGGGTGTGGCGCCGGTCGCGACAATCGACGTTGTGGCAGTTGGGCAGGAGCTTGAGCATGACCGCGCCACCGGCGAGGCAGCGGTCGAGTTCGTCGAGCGCATCGGGGCGCGCGGGGTGGATGGAGACGGCGGGGAGAAACTCCGGATGCCGGCGCGCGAGCGCGAGGACGTAGTCGTTCGGGACGTGGAAAGAGCCGGTGTCTTTCAGCAGCGTGCCGTTTTCCGCATAGACCTGCTCCTGCGCGAGGATGACGACCGATCCGAGCGACGAGCCGCGGACCAGCGCGAGCAGGCGGTCCACGTAGATTTCATCGAAGTCCGGCTGCGTGGTGTCCTGCGGCAGGCCGAGGTGCCGGAGCATGAATTTCGCGAGCCACCGATGCCGCCCGCCGAGGCGCAGCCAGCAGCCGCTGCCGCGTGCGCCGTTGCCGACGATGTGGACGTGGGCGTCGATCGGTGGCATGTCGTGCGGGGGTTAAAGGGTTCGCGTCACGGGGTCCGGGCGACACCCTTTTTCAACTCGCGATAGGACTCGATGAGATGCTTCTCAAGGTGCGCCCAGTCCGAGGCCTGCATCTTGCCGTCGCGGCGGTCGTCGCGGTAGCGCATCATGCGTGCGCGACCGAGAGCGGCTGTGGTGACGGAGGGGTTGGCGATGCCGAAAATTTCCTCGGTTACGCGGGCCATGGCGGCGCCGTATTTCTCGGGCGCGTTGGTTTCGCGGCGGAGCTGCCACCAGTCGAGTTCGCTGGCGGCGACTTTCGCGGGGTCGAAGGACTCGCCGGATTTTTCCTGGAGCAGGGCATAGTATTTGGTGAGTTCCGGCAGTGCGATTTGGGCTTCGTCGCGGCTGGTCGTGGGCTGGAAAATCTTTGCCGCCTGCGCCGCGGAAGTGGCGAGCTGATAGCTCTGCATCGGGGAAAAGTGATATTCCCGTTGGTGGAGACGGTAGAGCTGGAGCCAGAGATCGGTGTAGTCGCGCTCGTAATGGTCGCGCCACATCACCGTCTCGAGCCGCGCCACGGCGTCGGCATCGAAGTCGCGCAAGTTCCCCGTCCGCGGCCAAACCGCCCAGACGAGGAAGACCAGGACGGCCACGATGACGAGGAGGAAAAGGCGGACGAAGAAACGGATCATGGCGGGGAGGCTGGGAGTGGGGGCGCGCAGATGTAGCGCGGGCCGCGGTGGAAGGCCAGCGCGGGCTTAGGGCGGGATGACTGGGAGGACGTCAAGGAGCGCCCCGATCAGTCCTGAGCCTTTGACGCGGCCTTGGTCGCATATTTTTCGTGCAGCCGCTTCCAGTAGTCCTTCCAATAC
Organism: uncultured Chthoniobacter sp.; assembly: GCA_903874975.1. Classification (GTDB taxonomy): domain Bacteria; phylum Verrucomicrobiota; class Verrucomicrobiia; order Chthoniobacterales; family Chthoniobacteraceae; genus Chthoniobacter. Next base: position 9,995 of record CAIQUL010000267.1, read on the forward strand.
GTGTCGTAATAATCCTGCGCGGCGCGGTCGATGGGCTCGAGTTTTTTGACCTTCGGCGCCGTGGCAGGGTCGTAGCCGGCGGGGTGAACTTGGAGGGAGTCGTGGCACGGCGCTTGCAACACTGACGCCGGGGAAAAGAAAAAAGTGCGGCTTTTTCCTAACAAACTCCCGCACCCACGGTCTTAACCCGCGTATTTCACCGATTGTTCTGGGGGGAACAAGCGGGGTCGGTCGGCCATTCGGCTGCCGGCCCCGCACTTTTTTTGCCCGGATGTCATCCCGGCGGCGGGCGGACCGGAGCCCGGCTCGACAACCATCCGTTCTGCGCTAGTCTGCGCGCCCGCTTTCATGTTTTCCCTGCTCGCCGACAAGCTCCAAGACGTTTTCAAAGACCTGCGTGGTCACGGGACGATCACGGAGACGAACATCACCGACGCCATGCGCGCGGTGCGGATGGCGCTGCTGGAGGCGGATGTGGAGTTTGGGGTGGCGAAGGGGTTCATCGCGCGGGTGAAGGACAAGGCGCTCGGCGAGTCGGTGCTGCGCGGCGTGGCGCCGGGGCAGCAGATCGTGAAGATTTTTCACGACGAACTGACCGCACTCCTCGGCGGCGATCACGCGCCGCTCAATCTCGACCTGCCCGCCCGGATCATGATGGTGGGGCTGAACGGCGCGGGCAAAACCACGTCGAGCGCGAAGCTGGCCGCGTGGCTGAAGAAACAGGGCAAAGCGCCGCTGCTCATCGCGTGCGACTTGCACCGCCCGGCGGCGATCGAACAACTGGCACAGCTTGCGAAGCAGGTAGGCGTGCCTGTTTTCACCCCGCAGCCGGGGGAGACGGATGTGAAAAAAGTGGCCGCGCAGGCGCTGGCGTGGGCCAAGGAGCAGCCGGGGAACGTGTTGATTTTCGACACTGCCGGACGGCAGGAAATCGACGCGGCGCTGATCGCGGAGATCAAGGGCCTGCGCGAGTTTCTCCAGCCGCAGGAGGTGCTGCTCGTGGCCGATGCCGCGACCGGCCAACAGGCGGTGAGCGTGGCCACGCATTTCCACGAGGCCCTGGAGATCACCGGCCTGGTGCTCACGAAGCTCGACGGCGACGCCCGGGGCGGGGCGGCGCTCTCCATGCGCGAGGTCACGCAGCGGCCGATCAAATTCGCCGGCGTGGGCGAGAAGCTGGACCAGTTCGAGCCGTTCTACCCCGACCGGCTGGCCGGGCGCATCCTCGGCATGGGCGACATCGTGGGGCTGGTGGAAAAGGCGGCGGCGGCCATCGACGAGGACGAGGCGCGGCGGATGGAGGAGAAGATGCGGACGGCGTCGTTCGATCTGAACGACTTCCTTTCGCAGTTCAAAATGCTGAAGAAGCTCGGGCCGATGGAAAATATCCTTGGCATGATCCCCGGCATGGGTAACCTCAAAAACTTTTCGTTTGACGAAAACCAGATGAAGCGGGTCGAAGCGATAGTGCTTTCGATGACCCTCGCCGAGCGGACCAACCCGGACATTTTGAATGCCCGCCGCCGTCAGAGGATCGCCCGTGGAAGCGGAGTTACCGTCACCGAAGTGAACGACCTCCTTCAGCGCTTCGGCCAGATGCGGAAGATGATGAAGGGGATGGGCAAGATGAAGAAGATGATGGCGCGCTCCGGCGGGTCGCGCTTCGGCCTCCGCCGCTAGAATTTCCACGCAATAATCAACAACTAAACCAAACCAACACTATGTCCGTCAGCATCCGTCTTCGCCGCGAGGGAAGCCTCAACAACCCGTATTACAAAGTCGTCGTCGCCGACCAGCGCAGCCCGCGCGACGGCAAATTCATCGAGATCATCGGCAACTACGATCCGAAGAAAACCGGCGACAACGCCAACATCGACCTCGCCCGCGTGGACTACTGGGTCACCAACGGTGCCCAGCCTTCCGATACCGTGCGCAGCATCATCAAGAAGGCGCGGAAGAAGGTCCCGGCCGACGCGTAGTCGGCGTCAGCGGAACGGCGGAGCCTTCCTGCCGGAGGAGTGCGGAAAAGCGGCGCGCTGCCGCGACTTTCCTGCGCGCATTTTGACCCTCCGCACGGAGGCTGCTGAACCCGCCGCTTCGGCTTCCCGAGGAATTTCTTCGCGTCTCGATTTGCGTCTGCTTTAGTGGCGGCATTCATGCTCAAAGGCTCTCGTTTTCTCCTCCTCCTGCTGGGGCTCTCCGGTGCCGTGGCTGGGACTCGGGCGGACTCCATCGCTCTGAAAACCGGAGAGCGGATCGAGGGCCGGATCACCGGTGAGACGGACACGGAACTGACGGTCGTGGTGCAGGTTTCCGCCGGGATCAACGACGAGCGGGTGATTCGGAAAACCGAAATCGTCAAGGTGGACCGCATCGCCGCGGACGAGACGGCGTTCCGGGCCATCATGGATTTTCAGCCGGGAAAGGCGTCCTTCCAGCCCGCGCAATACTCCGGAATGATCGGCGCGCTGCAGGGGTTCATCACGCAATTCCCCGAGAGTATCCACGTCAAGACGGCGCAAACCGCGCGGACGGCGCTGGAGACGGAAAAAAAGAGGGTGGATGCGGGGGAGTTGAAATTTGAGGGGCAATGGCTGAGCCGGGCCGAGGCCCAGAAACAGCGGACGCAAATCGGAGGAACCCTCACGTTTGCCGCGATGAAGAAGGCCAATGCGAGCGGAGACGCCATCGGTGCGCTCAATTCCTTCACCTATCTGGAAAAGAATTTCCCGGGAGCCAAGGCCCTCCCGGATGCCGTCGCGCTGGCCCAGCAAATCCTCGCGGCGCTGAAGCCCGCGGCGGAACGGGCGCTGGCCAACTACAAGATCAACAATGCCGAGCGCGAGCGCGGAGTCGCGGCCGCTGGGCCGGCGGACAAAGCGGAGATGCTGGCGGCCTTCCAGCGAGAGCAGGCCAAGGCCGATGCCGCCATCGCTGCCGCGACCGCCGCGAAAACGTGGCCTCCTTTTGCCATTGGGAGCGAAAAATGCATCTCTGCCATCCTCGCCAAAATTCCCGCGGAAGCGAAGCGTCTTGAGGCGCTGCCCGTGGCCGACATGCGCGCGTCCATCACAGTCGCCGACAAGGCGCGGATTGAATTTGCGAGCAACAACGTGGAGACCGCTTCCGATTTGCTTCAGCAGGTTTTGAAACTCTGGCCGACCAATGATCTCGGACTCCAGATGAAGGCGCAAATTGCCGCGTCGAAACTGCCCCCGAAGACAGTCCCCGTGGCCGTGGCGGCAACGCCAGCGGCCGCCACCCCCAGCGCGAAACCCGCGGGTGCCACACCCAAGCCCGGCGGCACCCCGGCCCCGAGCGCCCAGCCCGAGCCTTCGCCAGCCACCGTCACCGCGACCACCGCGCCCCCGCCCGCTGAACCGGAAGCGAAGCCATTTTTCATGACTGTCCCCGGGGCCATCACCATCGTCGTCGCCCTCGCCGTGCTCCTTGGGGGCGCGAACCTTTTCAACCACCTCCGTGCGCGCCGCGAAGAGCCCGAGGACTGAGCCCGCCATGAACCGCCAAGCCCACATCGAACGCCGCACCACTGAGACGAAGATCGCCCTCGACCTCGTCATCGACGGACGCGGCACGAGCAGCATCGCCACGAAGATCCCCTTCTTCGACCACATGCTCACGCTCTTCGCGCGCCACAGTCTGTGCGATCTCACGGTCCAGGCGGACGGCGACATCGAGGTCGATCTTCACCACACCGTCGAGGACACCGGCATCGCGCTCGGGCAGGCCTTCGCCCAGGCGCTCGGGGACAAACGCGGCATCCGCCGTTACGGCCACGCCTATCTGCCGATGGACGAGACGCTCGCCCGCGTCGTCGTGGATTTCAGCGGACGCCCCTTTCTCGAGTACCGCGCGCCCTCCGGTGTCGCCACCATCGGCACGGCGTTCTCGTTCACGCTGATCGAGGAATTCCTCCGCGCTTTTTCCGTCCACGCCGGCATCAATCTGCACGTCGAAATCCTCTACGGTCGCGACGCCCACCACATGGCCGAGGCCGTCTTCAAAGGACTCGCGAAAGCCGTGGACCAAGCCTGCCAGCGCGACCCGCGGGTGGAAGGCGTGCCGAGCACCAAAGGTCAATTATGATTTAGCATTTAGGATTTGTCATCGCCTCCACTGGCGAAGCGAAATCCTAAATGCTAAATCCTAAATGCTAAATCCATGCTCGCCCTCATCGACTACGGCAGCGGCAATATCCGCAGCGTGACGAATGCGCTCCAGCACGAGGGCGCGAACGTGGAACTCGTCAGCGACCCTGCGCGACTGGCGGAAGCCGACGGCATCGTGCTGCCGGGCGTCGGCGCGTTTGGCGATTGCGTGCGCGGGCTGCAAACGCGCGGGCTGTGGGAGCCGCTGGCCGCGTGGCTCGCAGCGGACCGACCGTTTCTCGGCATCTGCGTGGGCTACCAGATGCTCTTCGAGGAAAGCGAGGAATCGCCGGGCGTGCGCGGCTTCGGGTTCTTCGGGGGAAAAGTGAAACGCTTCACCACGCCCGGCCTCAAGGTGCCGCAGATCGGCTGGAACCAGCTCGACCTCGCCGCCCCGGCGCATCCGCTCTGGCGCGGCCTGCCGCCCCAGCCGCACGTCTATTTCGTCCACTCGTTTTTCCCCGAGCCCACCGATCCATCGGTCATCACCGCGCGCACCACCTACGGCGCAACCTTCGCCGCCAGCGCCGCCCGCGGACGCGCCGCCGGCGTGCAGTTTCACCCCGAAAAAAGCCAGGCCGTCGGCCTCGCCATCCTACGGAATTTCATCGGCTCGGTGCCGGTGCGGTCGGCGGCGAGGTAGCGGGAGCGGTCTGGCGGTCTGACACCGGATCCGGGATTGCCTCGCCGTAGTTCCACTCCTACTTTCCGCCCATGAGCGTTCAGGAAATCGAAGCCGCTGTCACCCGCCTCTCCGCGGAGGAACTCGCCCGCTTTTCCCAATGGTTCGAGGAGTATGCCGCCGACCAGTGGGATCGCCAGATCGAGGCGGACATTCGCGCGGGGCGTTTCGACGCCGCGGGCAAGCGGGCGGAGGCGGAGTTCGAGGCCGGACGCTGCAAGCCGCTTTGAAGCACTTCACCACGTCGGAGTTCTGGGCCCACTACCGCCTCCTGCCCGACGAAATCCGTGAACTCGCCGACAAGAACTTCCAACTCCTCAAGACCGACCCGCGGCACGCGTCGCTCCGGCTCAAGAAGGTCGGGGAGTATTGGTCCGCCCGGGTGGGGCTCCACTACCGCGCGCTCGCCAAGGATCACCCGGAGGGGTTGCTCTGGTGGTGGATTGGTCCCCATGCCACCTACGACCGCATCGCGTGAGCAGGCCGCCGGCGTGCAGTTTCACCCCGAAAAAAGCCAGGCCATTGGCCTCGCCATCCTGCGGAACTTCATCAATTCGCTACCAGCGCGGACGGCGGCGGAATGTTGACGGGAATGTGTCATGAGCAGCAAGCGTCACAGAACCAAACGGTCGGAGCGTTGGGTGATTTACGAGCGCAGCTACCTCATGACATTGGGCTTGGCGTTCGTTGCCCTCACTGCATTCATCTGGAACAAGCAGGGTGAGAGCTTTTCGGAATGGCCCACATGGTCCTACTTCCTTTTTTTCAGTTTCCCGGTTCTCGGTCTTGGTCTCATCTCGATGGGTTGGCTGGCCAGTCGCGCCAAGATTGAGAAGTGGTTTGATGCAGCATCTCGTCATGAAGCGAGCGTCGTGATCATGGTCGTCGCGTTCCCGGTGTTCTTACTGATGTCTCTACTTGAAAGGCACGAAGGATGACCCGTCTTCGATGGTTTTACGTTCGCAGACTGCGCACCGCCACACTACGCTCCCGCCACGTCATGCGTCCTCCCCTTTACCTCGCGGCCCTCGCCGTGCTGACACTCGCCGTTTCTCCCATCCGCGCTGAAGACCCCGCTCCGCCCGCCGCCGACTCCGTGGTCGTGGATGCTCCGACCGAGGCGGTGATCAATGGCGCGCTGCGGTTTCTCGCGGAGCAGCAGGCGGGCAATGGCTCGTGGGCGACGCAGGGGCGGAAGGGCGAGCATGCGATCGCCATGACGGGCTACGTGCTGATGTGCTTCCTCGCCAGCGGCAATCTGCCGGAGGAGGGCGATTATGCGAAGCAGGTCAATGAGGGGATGAAGTTCCTGCTCGATTCGCTCCTGCCGGACGGGACCTTCCGCGGCGTGGATGGCGGGCGCTACATGTACAACCACGGCATCGCCACGCTCGCGCTCGCAGAGATTTACGGGCAGACGAAATCGCCCGCCATGCGCACGAAGCTCCAGCGCGCCATCCAGCTCATCGTCACCACGCAATGCGCCAAAGGCCCGCACGCCGGCGGCTGGCGCTACCGCCCGAGGCCCGAGGACGCGGACATCTCGGTGACGGTCATGCAGGTCGTGGCGCTGCGGGCGGCGAAAAACTGCGGGCTCGACGTGCCGCAGCGCACCATCGACGACGCCATCGACTACGTGAAACGCTGCTCCACGGGCGGCGGCGGCTTTTCCTACCAGGCGGGCAACAAGGACCCCGGCTACGCGCGCACGGCGGCGGCGATCTACTCGCTGCAGGTCTGCGGTCTCTACGACGACCCCCTCGTGGCCGGCGGCTCAAAGTATCTTTTTGGCAAAGTGAACGAGGGCGGCCAGTGGTGGACCTACGGTTCGAACTACGCGGCACCCGCGCAATACATGATCGGCGGCGACACGTGGAAACGGTGGTATGCCGTGATGCGCGAGAAGCTGCTCAAGACCGTGAAAAAGAACGGCGAGCAATCCTCCTGGGAAGGCGAGGTCGGCGCGGTGTATTGCACCGCCGTGCATGCCACGATCCTGGCGATGCCCTACCACTACATCCCGCTTTACCAGCGCTGAGGCGCGGGTTGAAAAATGCGTGCGGCATTTCTGACTTTCCTCGTCATCGCCCCGGTCGCCCAAGCCGGGAGCGTGGAAACCTTCGATGGCGTGAAGACCGTCGGGGCGATCACTCTCGATTTCGGGCAGATTATCGTGACCCCGAACGGCGGCGCGGCGGTGAAGATCGATCCCGCCGAGGTGCTGTCGGCGCAGTTTGCGGACTCGGTGCCGGCGGAGAGTTTCGCGCCCGGCGTGCTGCTGCGCAATGGCACGCGGCTGACGGGCCCGTTCACCACGCTAACCGAGCCGGTGGTGAAGTTCGATCGCTACAAGCTCAGCCTCCCCGGCGGGGAAATCGCGTGGGTGATCTACCAGCCGATTTCCCCGGCCGTGGCCGCGAGCGCACCGGGGGGGAAAGTGGGGGCGCTGCTCGCCGGGGGCGATTTTTTTGAAGGCACAATCAAGGCCGCGGACGACAAGTCGGCCAAGGTGCTCAATCCGATTTTTGGCCCGCGCACACTCGTTGGAGCCAGCAAGGATTTACTCGCGCTGATCCTGCGCGATGCGCGGCGGAGCACGGCGCTTTTCGAGGTGCGGACGAAAGACGGAGCGCTCTTCGGCGTGGAGGTGCTGCCGATGGACAAGACGGGCGTCAACCTGCGGCACCCGCTTTACGACAACGTAAAAATCGAGCCGAAAGACATCCTCGAAATCCGCGCCGGCCCCGGCCGTTTCCAGCCGCTCACCGCACTCAAACCAGCGCGCGTCGATCCGCTGCCGGGGCGCAAGCTGGAGCAATGCTTCGCCGTGGACAAATCGCTCGGGGACGTGCCGCTCGACAGCCTCGGCGCGGCGCACGGCAAAGGCTTCGAGTCTGCGGTCGGGGTCGCCGCGACGTGGGAAGTGCCCGCCGGTTTCAACGTCCTCAACGTCCTCGTCGCCGTCCCGCCCGGCGTCCCGCCAGCCAACCGCCTGATCTTCGCCGTGTATGCCGACGGCCGCCCCATCACCCGCAGCGCCCCGCTTTCCTCCAGCGACAAACCGACCCCGCTGCGCGCGCCACTCGGCCCGGTGCGCAGCATCTCGCTGCGCGTCGAAGCCGGTTTTCCGACCACCGCGACCGGCTCCGGCCTCTGGCTCGATCCGGTGCTCATCCGCAAGTAGCCGCCCATCTTTCCCCTCGTAATCTTCATCTTAATCTCAATCTTCATCCCCAACGCATAACCGCCTGACGGATTAAGATGATGACTATGATTACGCTCAAGAGTCCCGCCGCGACCCTGCTCGCCAGTCTCACGCTCGCCCTCGCGGCGCTCGCGGAGGAAGCGCCTGCTCCCGCGAAACCCGAGGAGCCGGCCAAGCCCGCCGTCCGCGAGGTCTCCCCCGGCGTCTTTGAGGTCGGCAAAGTGCGGCTCGATCAAAAGGCGCTGACCGTTTCCTTCTCCGGCAAGGTGAACATGGAGCGCGGGCTGCTCGAATACCTCATCGTCAACCCCAAGGGCAGCGCCCACGAGAGCCTGCTCGTGACCGAGGTCAGCGCCACCGATATTCACACGGCCATGCTGCTGCTCGGCGCAAAAAGCGGGGCGATCACCGCGGACGCCCCGCCGACGCAGCTCAACGACGAGTTTCTCCGCACCGCGCCCAAGCTCACCGGCGACAGCGTTTTCATATCCGTAAAGTGGAAGGAAAAAGGCGTGGAGAAGACCGTGCCGGTCGAGGACTGGCTCTCCAATCAGGAGAAGAAACAGGCCATCGAGCACGGGCCGTGGATCTACAATGGCTCGCTCGTTTATGAGGGGCGCTTCCTGGCGCAGGTCGATGGCAACCTCGTGGCGCTCGTCACCATGCCTTCCGCGCTGTTGAACAATCCGCGCAAGAACAACAACAACGACCAGATGTGGAACGTGAACGAAAAGGACACGCCCAAGGTCAATACGCCCGTCGAAATCATCTTCAAACTCGTCCCGCCCGCCGATTCGAAAACCAAAAAGTAAGCCATGAAAACTCCGCTCCTCCTGCTCACCGCCACCGCGCTGCTCGCGCCGGCGCTTTTCGCCGCCGAAGATCCCATCCCGCGCGATGGCCGGAAGCTCTCGCTCCGCAACGAAATCCAGCTCGCCATCGACAAGGGTCTGCGCTTTCTCAAGACCCAGCAAAAGGACGACGGCTCGTGGAGCGACGCCGACCCGAATCACCCCGCGCTCACCGCGCTCCCGCTCGTGGCTTTCCAGCGTGAGCCGAGCGGCCGATACCTCAAGGAGCAGCCGGAGTTCATGCGCAAAGGCTACGCCTTCATCCGCACCAAAGCGCAGCCCGACGGCGGCATCTACACGAAGGGCCTCTCGAACTACAACACCTCCACCGCGCTCATGGCGCTGCTCAACAGCGGCGACCCGAAGGACGAACCGATGCTCAAGGCCGCGAAGGATTTCATCGTCAGCCAGCAGGCCAAAGGGCTGACCGATCCTTCGCTCGACGGTGGCATCAGCTACGGCCCCACCGGCACCAGCCGCCAGCATCCCGATCTGGACAACCACCTCGTCGGCCTCGAAGCCCTGCGCGCCTATCAGGCCGCGCGGAAAAACGTCGAGGGCGAAGGCAAACAACTCAACTGGCAGGCCGCGATCGAGTTCATCAACCGCTGCCAAAACCTGCCCGCGACCAACAAGGAAAAATGGGCGAGCGGCGACGAGCAAAACAAGGGCGGCTTCGTGTATTTCCCCGGCGACAGCAAGGCCGGCGAAATGAAACTCCCCGACGGTCGCTTGGCGCTGCGCAGCTACGGGAGCATGAGCTACGCGGGCCTGCTCAGCTTCATCTACGCCGACGTGAAAAAGGACGACCAGCGCGTGGTCGCCGCGCTCGATTGGCTGAAGAAAAACTACACCCTCAAGGAAAACCCCGGCATGGAACGCGCCGGCCTTTTCTACTACTACCACCTCATGACCAAGGCGCTCGCCGCCGCCGACGTGAAGACGCTCGAAACACCCAAGGGCAAGGTGGACTGGGCCAGCGAACTCGCGCTCAAGCTCATCAACACGCAGGCCGGCGATGGCTCATGGGTCAATGACACCGCGCGCTGGATGGAAAAAGATCCCGTGCTCGTCACGACCTACTGCGTGCTGTCGCTGGAAATCATCTTTCACCGGCTCTGATCTGCGTCCTCGTCCATAAGCGCTCCTGGCGCGACCCGGGGCCGGTAGTCAACGTCGGCGTCCACAACGCGCACGGCTACGCCGCCGCTGGGTGCGAAACGCATTTCGTGGTCGGGCGCGGCGCGGAATCCGACACCGACGACGACCTCCGCCGCTACTACGGCCTCGCGCCGCGCGCGGAGTTGCACATTCACCGCGTGGCCCGGCGCAGCCTCTTGGGCGCAAAGTCCACGCTGCCCATTTTCTGGTACGCCTACCGCCTCATTCGCCGGCTCGCTGAGCGCGGAGAAGTGGCCGCCATCGCGCGCGAGCCGAGCTTTCTCCCCTACCTCGCGCTGCTCAGCCGGCATCCGCGCATCCGCACCTGTTTCGAGGCGCACAATTTTTACGCCGACCTGAGCTGGCGCACCGACCGCCTCCGCATCCAGGACCGCCACCAGAGCTGGCTCGAGCAGCTCTGCCTGCCGCAGCTCACCGGCGTCGCCGGCATCGTCGAACCGCTCGCCGCGCTCTACGCGAAACGCTTTCCCGGCCTGCCGTGCGCCGCGTTTCCGCTCGGAGCCGATCCCGTCGCGCCCGGCGATCCCGACGCCCGCCGCCTCGCCCGCCGCGCCGTCTATGTCGGCCACCTGCATACGCCGAAGGGCGTGAAAACGCTCATCGAAGCCGTCAGCCCCGCCGAAGGAAACTTGCGCGCGTCATTCTGGGGCGGCTCCGACGAGCAGACCGCGAAATACGCCGCGCGCATGCAAGCCAAGCGCCTCGACGACCGCATCGAGTTCTCCGCCTTCCGCCCGCCCGACCAGCTCCAACGCGCCCTCGCCACCGAAGCCAGCGTCGGCGTCGTCGCCCTGCACGACACCTTTTACAACGCCCACCTCACCTGCCCCGCCAAGGCCCTCGACTACCTCTCCCACGGCCTGCCCGTCATCGCCAGCGACCTGCCCTCCACCCGCAGCCTCCTCGGCGACGCCGCCCTTTACGTCCCCCCCGCCGACGCCCCCGCCCTCCGCGCCGCCCTCCTCACCCTCCTCGACGACCCTGCCGCCTACCGCCTCCGCTCCGCCCTCTCCTGGCAGCGCGCCGCCGAAATCGCCTGGCCCAACCGCGCGCGCCGCATCCTCGCGTGGCTCGCGCTGCGGTGACCTGGAAACTTCGCCAGGAAATATTTCGCGGGCGAGCAGCTGCAGCGCGGCAGGTTCCGGGGAGCACACTCGTCCCGAGTGTTGGTCGCGGCCTCCCGCGCGACGAACTTCCTGCGACGCGCGATCAGAACAGCCAGCCGCTCAGGCTGGGTGACGCACAATGAAGTGCGTTTCGGCGGAACGCCAAAACCAACACTCGGGACGAGTGTGCTCCCCGGATGGAGCAGCGCCGCATGCTATTTCTTCGGCCACTGCCAGGCTTCGTCGAAAAAGCCGGCGTCGAGGACGAGGCCGGGCCATTTGGTGTCGGGCGGGGTGCGGAGGTCGATGACGGCCCAGTCGGGGAGTTTGGGGGTTTGCTGGGAGTTGGTGAGGAGCGCTTCTTCGCGAAAGGTGACGCCGCTGTTGAGCACGAGGTAGCGGCTGGGGTTGGCGGGGTTCGGGTAGATGAGGATGGGCGCGTGCTGGGTGGCGTCGTAGGTCTGGCCAGCAAGGGTGAGTTTGTCGCGGGTCCACTGCAGCGGGAGGCGGGCGAGGATTTTGGCGAGGGCGGCATTGCTGCCGGGATCGCCCCAGAGGATGAGGTTGGAAACGGCCACGTCCTCGGCGGTGAGGGCGGTGTCGTCTTTCACGCGCACGTCGCCGCGGAAGACCTTCCGCCAAAAGCCGATGGCGTGTTCCATCTCCGCCGCCGCCCACGCGCCGACGTTGGCGTTGAGTGGCTTCCCGGTCGGGCGGACGAAAAGGAACGACGACATGAAGGCGTGGTCGATGGGGCCACAAACCAGCGGCCGTTTTGTGAGATTCACCATGGGAGTCGGTGGTCGATCGACAACCGCCTGTGAGGTCCATTTTCCCATTGTCTTGAGAAAGGCCGCACCGGTGGCGGAATACCGGGCGGTGACTTTCTGCCCGTCGATGATGGTGTCGATCGAGTCGCCACGAACGCTGATTTTCCCAGCGGTTGGAAGAGCAACGATAAATCTGGAGACGTTTTTGGTATCGACCACCAGTCCCTCCTCGGTCACTTCGGCGCTGATGCCCGTTCGCTCCCACTGCTTTTCCATGCCGACGATACGCAGCCACTTTATCGTCGGGTAGATGAGCGAGTAAGTCGTGAAATGGATTCGTTCCGGCACCGGGTGCTGCCCCTCGTCGGCCGCTGCCGTCACGATCTCCTCGATCTTCGGCTTCGCGTCTGGGTGGTATTTGTGCGCGGTCTGCGGGCCGATGATGTACGGGAAGGTGAGGCCCTCTTTTTCCGCGAAGCGGAGCATGATGTCCGCGGCTTGCTTCTGGCCGTCGAGCTCGCCGGAGTAGGCCACGGTCGTGGTGTTAGCGAGGTTCGCGGCGTAGAGCGTGGCGTCGTACCAGCGGTAAAGCACCTGTTCCCACCACGGCGGCGGCGTCTTGCCCGCGGCGAAGATGCGGTTGTATTCCGCCGTCTCCGCGAAGCCCGCGCCGGGCGCGACCGCCGCCCACATCCCCGCGAAGTGCGTGCCGAGATGCCACGCCGCCGCGCCGCCCATCGAGAAGCCGCGGACGCTGATCCGGTTCGCGTCGATGCCGTAGTGCGTGCGGACGTTTTCCAGCGCCTCGAAAAGATCAACCTCGCCGGCGAATTTGTTCGCGCAGCAGTAGCGCCCGAACGGATGGAGCATGATCGCGCCGGGCGGCGCGAACTCGCCTTTGCCTTTCAGCCGGTCGGCAATGAACCCGAGTTCCGTCGCTTTTTCCGAGCGCCCGCGCAGCCAGAAATCGAGACGGCGCGGCGTTGCTTCGCCGGGCTTCCAGTCGTCGGGGATGACGAGGCCGTAGGGCTGCACCGAGCCGTCGATTTTGGAAATGTAGCCGCGCACCACGAGGCCGGTCGCGGAGTTCCACGAAGGCTGGCCGTTGCGCAGTTCCTTGGCGCGCTGGCGGCCGAGCGCGAGCTGCTGCCGCGCGGTGTCGAGGTGTTTCGGCTCGAAGAACTCGTCGTAGCGCAGCGCCCAATCCACGGACTTGTGAAAGATCATCACGTCCGGCAGCAGCGCGAGCATCTCGGGCTTGGCCTTGAGCGCCACCCTCAGCGCGTCGATCTCTTTGCCCAGCGCAGCGACCTCCGCCGTGAGCGTGGCGCGATCCGTATCGGAAATGGGGATTCCGGGCGGCGGGATCGGTTTCACCTCCGCAGCGAAAACGGCACCGGCGAGCAACAGCACAAGAGCGGCGGACAAAAGGCGGGAGAACATGGCGCGCAAAGTCGCAGACGCCCAGCGGGGACTCACGCGTTTTCCGCCTCCGCACCGCACCAAACGTGCAGGGGCTCCCGACCGAAGCCGGGAGCCCCTGGTTTACCCTGGACCAACGCTGTTCCGCCGAGTGTGTGTGTTTAGGCGCGACGGTCCCGCCGGCGAGAAATGGGGAACGCGCGAACGCCTCGGGAACTTCCTCGTCGTGCCGGATGCCGTTGGATTTTTCCATCGCGCGGCCCCCGCCGCTCGGATGAAATGCGCGCGCCGATGTCTTCCACCGCCCTTTTCCGCACGCTCAAGCAGTCGTTTGGCTACGACTCTTTCCGTCCGCTGCAGGAGGAGATCATCACCGACGCGCTGGCCGGGCGCGATGTCTTCGCGCTGCTGCCGACCGGCGGCGGCAAGTCGCTCTGCTTTCAGCTCCCCGCGCTGATCCGCGAGGGGCTGACGGTCGTGGTTTCGCCGCTCATCGCGCTGATGAAAGACCAGGTGGATGCGCTCACCGCGAGCGGCGTGGCGGCGACGTTCATCAACTCCACGCTCGGCGCCGCGGAATCCAAGGCGCGGCTGCGCGGACTTTTCAACGGCGAATACCGGATGCTCTACGCCGCGCCCGAGCGGCTGATGCTCGACGGCACGATCGAGATGCTGCGGCAGTGGAACGTGGCGCAGTTTGCGATTGACGAGGCGCACTGCATCTCGGAATGGGGCCACGACTTCCGCCCTGATTACCGCCAGCTCGCCAAGCTGCGCGACGTTTTCCCCGGTGTGCCTTTCATGGCGCTCACCGCCACGGCCACCGAGCGCGTACGCGGCGACATCGTGCAGCATCTCCGCCTGCGCGAACCGCGCACCTACGTGGCGAGCTTTAACCGGCCCAACCTCGCCTACCGCGTGGTGCCGAAAGCCAAGCCGTACGAGCAGACGCTCGCCTTCGTGCGCGGACGCAAGCGCGAGTGCGGCATCATCTACTGCTCCAGCCGCAAGGCGACGGAGAGCGTGGCGGAAAAGCTGGCCGCCGATGGCATCGCCGCGCGCCCCTACCACGCCGGGCTCGACGACAAAGTGCGGGCGAGGAATCAGGAGCTTTTCCTGCGCGACGAAATCCACGTCATCTGCGCGACCATCGCCTTTGGCATGGGGATCAATAAGCCGAACGTGCGCTTCGTCCTGCACTACGATCTGCCGAAGAACGTCGAGGGCTACTACCAGGAAACCGGCCGCGCCGGCCGCGACGGTCTGCCCAGCGAGTGCCTGCTGCTTTACAGCTCCGGCGACGTGGTGAAACAAACCGCGTTCATCGACGAAAAGCCCGACCCCGAGGAGCAGCGCGTGGCCCGCGAGCAACTCCAGAAAATGGTCCACTACGCGGAGTGCGCCGCGTGCCGGCGCGCCGAGCTGCTGCGGTATTTTGGTGAGGAATTTGGCGAGCCGAACTGCGGCGGCTGCGACAACTGCCTCGAACCGCGCGAGACC
>CAIQUL010000268.1 GCA_903874975.1 uncultured Chthoniobacter sp.
CCAGCCGAGGTTGCGGAACGTGAGGTCGTGCTGCGGCCAGCGCGCGGTCAGGGCCGTTTCGAGGAAATCGTATTTTTCCATCCCGGAAATCAGCGTGTTGCCGAGGAAGACGACCCGATTCCGTGGGCGATCAGGCGCGACCGCGACTTTCCTGTCGGCATCGTTGTCGAGATTGCCGTCGAGTTTCCAGTGCCCCACGACTGCCTCCGGCACCGGTTCCGTTTTGCCCGCCACCAGTTGGGCGACCTGCTCCTCGGTCAAAGCACCGGTGTAAACGCGCATGTCGTCGATGCCTCCGTTGAAAGGCTCATTGCGCCCGTTGTAAGCGCCGATGGAGCCGACCGTCGGCCGGCCCGGAGCGAGCTTCCCGGGCTGCTCCAGTTCGCCGACTTTCTTGCCGTCGATGTAGAGCCGCATCTGCTTTCCATCGAAGGTCCCCGCCACATGATGCCACTGGCCGTCGAGGAGTTTGGCGGGTTCGTAGGCGGCGGAAATCTCCGTGTATTTGCCGCCGATTCCCAAGCCGAACCACAGGCCCCAAATCCCCTTGGCCCCGCCGATGGCCATGAAGCGGCGGTCGCCTCCGTCCTCGATGCGGAAGACGGTTTGCTTGCCCTTCGACTCCACGGTCGGCTTGATCCACGCGCAGACCGTGGTCCCATCGAGCGGGCGCAATTCGGGATACGCAGGAATGCGGATCATCGCGGCCTTCGGATCGAACTCGATCGCCTTGCCAGTCTTCCCCTCGATGTATTTCGGCTCCCCGTCTTCCGCGCTCGCGCTGCGTTTGGCCGGCGCGGGCGGCGGCGGGAGTGCCGCTGTCTTGATGGAGGATGCTTCGCTAAACGCGCCGGCGGCACCGCTGTCGGCGATGATCCTGACTTTCCACCAGGCCTCCGCCGCCGCGGGCAAAGCGGCCCCGCGATACGACACCTCCGCATTCTGCGCCGAGGGCCGCCAACCGCTGTCCCACAGATCCCCGACACCGGCGTCGAGCTTCTTGCGATCGCTCGCGACGAGGACATGGAAGGCCGTTTGCTTTCCGCCGACCGCGGGCAGTTGCCAGCCGAGGGAAAACTCATTCAGCGTGAGGCCGAGCGGGTTGGCGACCGGCTTGGCGACGAGATCGCGAGGCGGTTGCACGCGGAGATTGATCGCGGCGTAGGGATCCTGGGGACGCTTCGCCGGATCGACGTATCCGGCCAGATCCCGCATCGCGATCACCGTGTATTTTTCATCCTTGAGATACTGCATGTATCTCGCGAACTCCGCCTGACTCGCACTCACCCAGCGATGGTCCAACGCCGGAACGCCGTGAAAATTCAGCACGCAGATCTTGCCGTCCCGCGCCTGCTCGACGGCCCACTTCAAATCGTCGAAGCCCCACTTCGGCCCCGCGTAGCCCGTCGTCGGAATGAGCAGCGGATGATCGCTCTTCGGGTCGTAGGCCGGCCCGCGAGCGCCTTCGCCGCCGTCGGGAAATTCAGGGTCGACACCCCGCCGCGCGAACAGGAATCCCAGTCCCTCCAGCGTCCGCACGGCCTCCAGGCTGTGGTGGTAGCCCGGATAGCAAAACGTCGTGGTCTTCGGGATTCCATTTTCGATGCACCGCTGGTCGATGTGCTTCACCGACGCGGTGAGCTTCTCCTGCGAAAGCCTGGCGACATTTTCGTGATGCTGCGTGTGGTTGCCGATTTCGAAACCCATGTCGTGCAGTTCGCGGATGTCCTGCCACGAGAGGTAGCGCTCCTTGTTCTTGAGAAAACCGAGGCCCTCCGTGACGTAGAAGGTCGCGCCGAACCCGTGCTTTTTCAGAACGTCCGCGACGAACGTGCGGTCCGACTTGTTCCCGTCGTCGAACGTGAGCACGACGAGTTTGTCCGGGATCGGCTGCAACTCCTTCGCCTGCCCCGGCAACGTGAAGAAACCCGCCAGCGAAAACAGGATCGCAGCGGCGCGGAAGAGATGTCGGCGGATGGAATTTGGCGGCGGGAGAATTGGGAGATTCATGGAGTGCTCCTGAACTACCAGCGCGGTCCCGCATCGGCAAGCCTCCGCTCGGGTGAGCGGCGTGGATGGGCGTGATTGAAAGTTGGAATCTCGAACCTCGAAGTTCGAATCTCGAATTTTTCGCTCCCATTTCCAAAGTTTGCGCAGCGCTCTGGAAACGAGGCGAAAACCCGCTGTCCCGCAGGAGCGGAACTCGGAATTTGCTTTCGCGCCCGCCGCACCGGGGACGGTCAGAACGGGGAGCGGCGTCGGGGAGTGAGGGAGTCTGTTTTTATAATTGGCCTGCCCTTTATCCTGGGAACCGAGCCGAGCGAGATAGCCAAAGGGCGGAGCCTTTGCCCGCAGGGCAGCGCCGGCAGGCGCTGGCAAAAGGACAACAGGCGGCTCGCACCC
>CAIQUL010000269.1 GCA_903874975.1 uncultured Chthoniobacter sp.
CGGCTCGCTCACGGGCGACGACGGCGGCGGCAAAGCCGCGGGCTTCGGAAGCCCCGCCTCCAGCTTCGGCGGCGGAGCCACCGTGCCCGAGCCCGGCACCCTCGGCCTGCTGCTCGTCGGCGCCCTCGGCATGCTGAACCGCCGCCGCCGGGCGTAAGGCACGGGAACGTAGCTTGGACTTTAGTCCAACTACCCCGTGTGCCCCCGTAGCGCAGGCGTCCTGCTGGCCCCGGCGGCCAGCGCGCGGACGCTCGCGAAACTGGCAGGCGCGTCCCGCCGCCGCACGGGAGGCAGGCGGGACGCACCGCGATACGGCAAGCCGGAGGCTCGCGTTACGAGGCTGGTTTGCCGTGGAAACGGCGATGGGAAGAACCGCAGATTGCGCAGATTGCACGGACTCAAGAATTTGTGGCCTGTGGTTTTCCCTCCACTTTTCACCCGACAGGCGAGGTCACAGTCTCCTGCAAGGGCCTGCCCATCCGGGTCATCCGTGGTTCTTCCCATCGCCGTTTCCAGGGTGAATTCCGTTTCGAAGTGAAATCCTGCGCTTGATCCTCAACGAGCAGCGAATGGTTGAACCGGGATCAAGAGCAGGAGGATGGAGGGTGCTGCTGCCAGGTCTTCGGCAATTGTCGGGGATTTTCCACAGCCTCCCTAATTTCGCGCAGCCTCCCGGCTTTATCCCTCAGCAACATCCAACCCCACCGTTCCACATGATCCCCACACCTCCGACCTCCTCCGCATCCCGAACCGCGCGCCTGGCGTCCGCCGTTTTCAGTGCCGCCCTCGTTCTTGCCTCCGCCGGCACCCTGCGCGCGCAGGAAAAGGAGGGCTGGAATCCCGACACGACCTTTCCCGCGATCACTCCGGCGGAGCAGATCAAGCTGATGGAAATCCCGAAGGGCTACCGGCTGGAGTGCATCGCGAGCGAGCCGATGGTCGAGGAACCGGCGAGCTTCGCCTTCGATGGCAACGGGGCGATGTATGTCTGCGAGTGGCGCACTTACATGCAGGACGAGCACGCTACGAAGCAGCTCGATCCCGTGAGCCGTGTGGTGAAGCTCGTGGACACGGACGGCGATGGGATCATGGACAAGCGGACGGTGTTTATCGACAACGTCATCCTCCCGCGCACGGTGCTCGCGCTGCACGACCGGGTGCTGGTGAATTTCACGCAGTCGAATTCGGTGTATGCCTATTTCGATGACAACAAGGACGGCGTCGCGGACCGCCACGAGGTGGTCTATGAGGGCACCAAGAACGGCGGGAACATCGAGCATCAAAACACTGGGATGCTGTGGAATCTCGACAACACGATTTGCACGAATGATTTCCGCTTTCGCTACGCCGACGGCAAGCTGACGCCGGGCAAGCACGATGTCGCGCGCATCAGCCAGTGGGGCCTGGCGCGGGATGACGACGGGCGGCTTTTTTGCTCGTGGGCGGGCGGGGCGAATCCCGCGCACTCCTTCCAGCTTCCGGCCGGGTATCCGATCCTGAAGGTTCCCGAGCACGCGCCGGGCTACCGCGTGCCGTATACCACGTGCCCGGTGTGGGACGACTCCTCGGGCGGCTACCATTTTGACGAAAAGCGCATCCTCAAGGATCTGTCGGCCTGCTGCGGGCAGACGGTGTTGCGCAGTCATTTGATGCCGGAATTTTACGGCCGCGTGGTGACGTGCGAGCCGGTGGGCCGCTTTCTGCGCATGAGCACGATCGACTGGAAAGACGGGCTCGGCGTGGCGGACAACTCGTTTCCCAAGAGCGAATTCATCCGCAGCACCCACGCCTATTTCCGGCCCGTGTGGACCGAGACCGCGCCCGATGGCTCGTTCGTTTTCTCCGATCTCTACCGCGGCATCATCCAGGAAAAGCAGTGGTTTCCGACCGAGGGGGGCAACAAGGCCTGGGTCGCCCGTTATCTTCGCGTGAAGAAGTGGGGGATGATCGACGTCGTCCGCCACGGGCGCATTTTCCGCTTCCTGCCCGAGGGCAAAAAGGCCGGCCCACAGCCGCGCATGCTGGATGAAACGCCGGTGCAACTCGTGGCCCATCTCGCGCATCCGAACGGCTGGTGGCGCGACACCGCGCAGATGCTGATCGTCTCGCGCGCCGACAAATCGGCGGTGCCTGCGCTGACGGCGATGGCCACCAGCCACGCCGACGCCAACGCGCGCATTCACTCGCTCTGGGCGTTGCAGGGGCTCGGCGCGTTGACGAAGGAGACCATCCTCGCCGCCACCAAGCACGCCCACCCGCGGGTGCGCCGCGCCGCGGTGCAACTCGCCGAGCCGCTGCTCGTGAGCAAGGACGCGGACGCCGCCAAGGCGCTCACCGCACTCACCGCCGACCCGGACGCGCATGTGCGCACGCAGTTGGTCCTCGCGAACCACGCCGCCGGGCTGAACCAGCCGGAGGCGCTCACCGCGACCCCCAGCCCGATCATCACGCCGCTGTTGGACAAATTGAACGCCGGGAAAAACGCGGCCGCCCTCGGCGAGTCCGCGCGGCAGGGCAAACAAATCTACGAAACCCTCTGCACCACCTGTCACGGCGCCGACGGCAAGGGCGTGCAGCAGGGCGACAAATTGCTCGCGCCGGCATTTACGAAGTCGCCGTGGTTCGCGGGCAGCGGCAACGTGAACGCCCTCGCCCGCATCATTCTGAAAGGCCAGACCGGACCCATCGCCGGCGTGGCCTACGGCGAAGGGCTGATGCTCCCGCTGGAGGGAACCTACAACGACGAGCAAATCGCCAGCGTCATCAACTTCATCGGCCAAAGCTGGCACAAGTGGCGCAAGCCCGTGGCCTCCGCCGACATCGCCGCCGTGCGCAAAGCCACCGCCGACCGCAAGACGCCGTGGACGCACGAGGAGCTGCTCGAAGTTTCGAAAAAGTAGGCTGACCGTTGCGGGACAGTTGAAAATGTCTCACGCAAAGGACGCGAAGAAAAAGTTCGTTGGAAGCCTTGGCGACCTGGGCGTGAATTCTCCTTCTTCTTCCGGACTTCCAGGGATGATGAAGAAGAAGGAGGTGCTGAAATGGGTTCGTCCTTCAGCCTTCCCGTTGCCCATTTTATGAACGTCCCGCGTTTCCTCTTCCGCTGCGCCCCGCTGCTGGGCCTGCTCGCAGCCGCCAGCTTGCCCGCCGCGGACCAGCCGCAGTGGGGGCA
>CAIQUL010000270.1 GCA_903874975.1 uncultured Chthoniobacter sp.
CCGGATCGCGCTGTTGATTCTGCGCGTTCACATCCGCGCCCTGTTGATACGCGGCGGTGAGCATGATCAGGCGATGCAGCGGCTTCAGCTTCCAGCCGCCACGGATCAATTCGCCCGCGAGATAGTCGAGCAGTTCCGGATGCGTTGGCGCGCGGCCCTGGACGCCGAAATCATTGACCGACGCGACGATGCCCTGCCCGAAATGCTGCTTCCAGATGCGGTTCACGATCACCCGCGCGAGCAGGTGTCCGGCTCCGCCCTCGGCGTCCGTCATCCAGTCCCCGAGCGCCACGCGCGGGTCGCGTTCCGCCGGCGCGAGCCAGCGCTCCGGCTCCTTCGTCGCCAGCACCTGGATGAATCCCGGCGCGGCCTTGCGCTCCTTGCTGTCCACGTCGCCGCGCCGCAGCAGGAAGACCTCCCGCCCGCCGGCGACCGCGGTGTAGACCTCCGCCTGCTTCGGCTTCGGCTCCTTGCCCGCCTGCTCCGCGAGGGCGCTGAAAACCTTCTTGGTCGGCTCATCGAGGCGGCTCAGTAGGCGCGCGGCGACGGTGCGGTTGGCCTCCACCAGCTTCCCGTCGAGCAGCGCGAGCAGTTCCCGCGGGTTTTGAAAATCCACGCCGCCGCCGAAGACTTCCGCCACCGCCGGCGCGGGCGCCCCTCCGGCGTCCTCCACGGGCGCAGGCCAAGGCGCGGTGGTCATCGCCAGACGCAGCCGCCCGATGGAATCGGCGCGGAAATTCAGTTGGAAGGTCAGCACCGTGCCGCCCTCGAATCCCGCCAGCCCGCCCTCGATGGCAAAGGCCGCGGAGTTTTCCACGCCCGGCTTGTCCTTGGCCCGCCAGCCCGTCTCCGGATTGCGATCCACAGCCTGCGCGATCGGCATCTCCTTTTCCGCGAAGCGCGCCTGCCCCGCGGTCAGCTTCAGCGCGACCGGCGCCGCCTTGTTCCCCGCGGCGAGCGGCGCCGCGGTGACGCTGATTTCGGCGAGATGGAAACTGCCGTCGGGCCCCACGCCGGGGCCGGATTTTGGGAGCTTCTTGTCCGCCAGCGCATCGAGTCGCAGACCCTGGATGTTCTTTTGAAAAGTGTGGGCGACGACGGTGTAGGTGATCTCGTTCTGATCGTTCGCCGCCGGGTCCGCCTTGGGCCGCGCGACGAATGCGACGATGCCGTCCGGCCTCGTCTCGACGGACGCCTGCGTGGCGCTCGCCTCCACCACATCCAGCGTTTGCCAGCGCGCATCGGCAGCCGGCTTCGTCGCCGCCGCCTCGCGCCATTTTTCCAGACGACCGGGCAATTCCTCCGCCTCGAATTTCCGCACCGCCGCCTCCAGCGCGGCCACCGACGCGCGATACGCGTCGAGTTCCGCCTTCGGCACTTCTTTGACCGGAGTGTGCTGCTGTTTGCCGTGGACGGTTTTCCCGAAAACCGCCGCGAGCGAGTAGTAGTCGGCCTGCGGGATCGGATCGTATTTGTGGTCGTGGCAGCGCACACATTCCATCGTGAGGCCGAGCATCGCGTTGCCGATCGTCGCCAGCATGTCGTCGAGCTGATCGTAGCGGATGCGCTCCTCGGTTTTCACCGTGATCTGGCCCGGATACGGCCCGGCCACGAGGAACCCCGTCGCCGCCGCGCCTTCGTAGCTGCCCGGCGCGAGCTTGTCGCCCGCGAGCTGCCAGCGCACGAAATCGCGGTAGGGCAGGTCGTCATTCAGCGCGCGGATAACCCAGTCGCGGTAGTGATACGCCCCGTTCCGGTAGGCGTCGAACTCGTAGCCGTTGCTCTCCGCGTAGCGCACCAGGTCCAGCCAGTGCCGCCCCCAGCGTTCCCCGTAGCGCGGGCTGGCCAGCAGCCGGTCCAGGAGCTTCGGGAAAGCCTCCGCCGACTGGTCCTTGAGAAATTCCGCCATCTCCTCCGGCGAGGGCGGCAGCCCGGTGAGCCCGAAAAACGCGCGCCGCGCCAGCTTCTCCCGGCTCAGCGGCGCGGAGGGCGTCACGCCCGCCGCCTCCTGCTTCGCGAGGACGAAACGGTCCACCGGCGAGCGCGTCCACGCGCCGTTTTTCACCTCCGGCGGAGCCCCCGCCGCCAGCGGCGCGAACGACCGGAACCCGCGCTCCTGCGCCACATTGATTTCCCGTTTCGCCTTCCCCTTCGGCCCCGAGCGCGGATCGGGCAGCCCCATCTCCACCCACTTCGTCAGGTCCGCGATCACCTCATCCGCCAGCTTGTGCTTTGGCGGCATCTGCGTGTCCGGGTCGCTCCAGCGCACCGCCTTCACCAGCAGACTCTCCGCCGGCTTGCCCGGCACCACCGCCGGCCCGGTGTCGCCACCGGCCAGCACCCCCTCGCGCGTATCGAGAAACAGCCCGCCCTTCAGTTTGCCCTGCCCCTGAGCCTCCGCCGAATGGCATTTGTAGCAGGACTCCGCGAGCACCGGCCGGATCTTCTTTTCGAAAAAGGCGATCGCCTCTGGCGAGGCCGGCACCGGCTCTGCCGCGGAAGCAGCCGCGCCGCCCAGCAGGACGAGCCACCCCGTTGCGGACAGGATGAGGCGTGAGGCGGTCATGGTGACATGGGTTTTCAAGCCCCGAGCCTGATCGAAACCCCCGGCGGAAAGCAACCCCGAGCCCGCCCCCGAAACCGGCGACGAGTATTTGGCGATGTTGGAAAGTTGACGCATAAAAAAACGCGTCACGGCGGTGACACGCCAGACCAACCCCGGCCCTGCCGAATTCTTTGTCCCGTCAGTCGGAAAATCGCCGCCCCTCCCGCCCAAAACCCCCGAG
The DNA here is from genome assembly GCA_903874975.1 of uncultured Chthoniobacter sp. Lineage (GTDB taxonomy): Bacteria > Verrucomicrobiota > Verrucomicrobiia > Chthoniobacterales > Chthoniobacteraceae > Chthoniobacter. The sequence continues at coordinate 2,787 of CAIQUL010000270.1, forward strand.
CCGCGCTTTGTAGTGCTGCGCTGCTGCGCTGCTTTCCGATCACGCCCGCGGGTTCGGTTCCTCAGGATGACAGGCCGGGGAAGGCGTAGGCGAGGGCGCACCATGCGCGGAGGAAGTCGGGTTTTGGGAGTTGTTCGAGTGCTGCCGTGAAGCTCACCGCCTGTGCGGAAGCCCGAAGGGCTGCATCGAAATTAGCCGGTGGCGCGAGCCACCGGATCACGAAAAAAATGAATCCGCCCCGGCAGGGGCGTGGGAATTCAACCGCGGCGACTGCTCCACCGCCCCTCCGGGGCGGGTTTGCCCGGCGTGCGGTTCCGGTGGCTCACGCCACCGGCTAATTTCCACTGTCCCTTCGGGACTGCAGACTTCGCTGCGCCACATGTAACCACACCCGACACCCGCTTCCCTGGGACCAACGCCAATCAGCCCTGGGAAAATTTTGTTACGCTTTGGGAGCGCGGCGCTGTAGCCGGTCTCAGCGAGGCCGGCAG
>CAIQUL010000271.1 GCA_903874975.1 uncultured Chthoniobacter sp.
GACCTCCAGAGCGGTGCCCCGGCCCCTGCGCATCAAGGATCCCGGCGCCATTGACCATGCGATGCATCGCGGGGACCGGCCCGAGGCGATTTCAGCCTCGCGTTCCCAAAGTCAGGGCAGCGCCTAGCAGGAAGCGAAGGGCAGGAACAACGGTGGACAAAAATCCCCTTACAAAACCGCATAGCACTGGCGCAGGGCGGCGCTGGCCGGCTCGTGGTGAGGCTGGAGAAAGAGTGGCACCCGGCAACCAGCGGATGAACTTCACCGAGCGCCCGGTGAGGCGCTGAAGCGTGCGCACGAGCCGCGGCCGGACGAGGTTTTCCTTGGCCAGACGCTTCTCTTCTGGCTCCAGGCGGGGCGCGCGCCGGGTGAGTTCCGCTGCATTGCGCCCGCCGTGGACCCGGGCCAGCTCCGCCTCGCAGAGGATCATCAGGTTGTGGGCCAGACACAGGAAGTGCGCCTGCAGTGCTTGGGCGCTGGCCGAACTCGCCCAGGCCTTGGTCTCACCCAGCTTGTTCTTGAGTTCGTCAAAGGTCTTCTCGATCTCCCAACGCAGCCGGTAGCGATGCGCGATGAGGCCCGGCGGCAGGGTGTATTCGCTGGTCAGGAAGCGGAGCTCCTCGCCCCGCACCACGCAGTGGGAACGCCCCCGCCGCACGCTCACGCCTTGGCTGGTCGCCCCCAGTTCATCGGCGAGCACGCCCGCGTGGCGTGGGTCGGCCCGCTCCCAGGCATTGTCCCCGATGGGTGCGAGCCGCCTGTTGTCCTTTTGCCAGCGCCTGCCGGCGCTGCCCTGCGGGCAAAGGCTCCGCCCTTTGGCTATCTCGCTCCGCTCGGTTCCCGACTGACAAAATAAAGTCCCCCGGAATGTTTCCCGCGATGCCACTGCTGAAAGTCGATCCCGGCGCGATCATAGACGGAGAGCACTTGGCGACCCTTGGGCGCACCCTGCCGGAGTTCCTCCAAAGACAGTCGCTTGAGCGCGTGCATGTCGTGCTCCCGCTGGCGTGTGAGTTGATCGGCCACCGTCAGATGGGCGAGCGCATGGGTCCGCAGGTGGAGAGAATAGCAATGGCCCGTGGCATACTTAACGCCATCGTCCGCCGCCGCCGAGTCATGCGCGGCGGCGGCGTGAAAGTGCCCGTCGCCCGCAGAGGTCTCAAACCCATCCAACTCCGGCACCCCGGCCCAGAACTCCGCCTCCAGCGCCGGCAGACTGCGGGCCAGGCCGTGGGCGCACTCGGAGATCAAAGCCCGTCGCCGCTGACTCTTGAGCGTCTCAAAGAAGTGGGTGGTCGTCGGAGCCTCCAGGCCATACGCCAGCAGATGCTGGAGAAAGCCCCGCCCCGTGGGCCGATCTTCCAAGGCGCGGCGCACCCCGAGGAGCAGCCACTGGTCATCGGAAAGCTCCGGGCAGACCCGTGCCGACGGGGCTTGGTCGAGCTGCGCGCGCGCCGGAGCAAAGAAACGCTCGGCAAAGTTCGCGTTGGGGATGATGGGATGGGTGGATTGAGATGGACGATGATGCCTGAAAATTTTCACCTCCACCCGACCCTGTGTGTCGAGCGCTATTGCGCGGAAACCCTGCTGTTTACTTGCTTCGCGACCCATGAATGTTCGCGCGACCCCCACGCTACCCATCCACCCAGCCCCCGCACACACCTAGCCAGTCATCATTTTTTCACGGAATTTTGGACCCTGTTGTTTTTATCGCAGCCCGGACCACGCGAAACCCGTAGTTGTCAGTACTGCTTTCGGGCGACGCGCGGACGCGGCAGGAGGAGAGCAGGCTGAGTTTCAGCGCGCCGTTGTACCACGATGCTCCCCGCAGCACTTTGGCTTTGGAATCGCTGTTCCAAGTATCCATGCACCACTGCCAGACATTTCCGCCCATGTCGTAGAGACCGAGTTTGTTCGGCGTAAAGCTGCCCACGGGCGAGGTCCACGGAAAACCATCATCGTAGCCTTTGATCGCTACGTCCGAACCGGTTTCCTCACCGGTGTAGTTGCCGGATTTCGGCGGAGGTGGCCATTGATTGCCCCACGGATAAACGTCCGAAACGCCCATGTCGCGGGCCTCGGGAGTCTTGCCTGACTCCTCGGACAAACCGACTGCCTTGCTCCACTCGGCGTCGGTCGGGAGCCGGTAAAATTGATTCGCCGCCAGCGCGCCGGTCTTGCGCTCCTCTTCCGTGAGCCATTTGCAAAACGCCACCGCCTCAACCCACGTGACGTTAACCACGGGATGATCGGGACTTTGCTTAAAGCCGGGGGACTTCCACGCGGATGACTTGAGATTAACGGCCTTCGCGAATGCCTCAAAGTCTTTGACCCGGGTCTGCCAGACGCAGAATTCCACATCGCCGACAGGAACGAATTTCAAGCCGAGACTGTTCTCGCCGCCCGGCATTTTCGGGGTGGGCGCGGGCAGCGCTTTCTCCGGGTCGGTCTTCATGGCCAACTCCGTGGCAGCGGGCACGGGCTTCACGGCGGCGACAGGCGCTGGCGGAGCGACCGGAGCGGGGGCAGGCTCGGGAGCGGCCGGCTTCGGCACGACGGCCACCGGTGCGGGAATCGCCGGTAGCGGTGTCGCTGGAGGCGGAGTTGCCACCACGGGCTTCGGAGCCGGAGTGGGGATCGCGGGTTTTTCAATGGGCTTGGGCTCCGGAAGTTTGACTGGCTCGGCCACCGGCACGGCCACGGGTGGTTTGGGGTCGGCTTTCTCCAGCCTCTTGAGCCGGTCTTCGATCTCGGCCCTTTTCTTGTCCATCATCTTCTGCATGTCGGCCAATTCCTGCCCGAGCTTGCGACGCTCGGCCTCGGCCTCTTCGCGCAAACGGCGCGCTTCGGCCGCAGCAAGTTTGGCTTGGTCGAGTTCCTGTTCACTCTGCTTGATGACCGCGAGATGCTTTGCACGCGCCGCCTTCGTAGCGGCAGCATCCTTGGCCACGCTGGCTCCCGATTCCTGACGATCAGCGAGGGCCTTTTGCAAAGTCATGATCTCCGCCTCGGCCTTTTCCTGAGCGGCAAGCTTCTCTTTGTTTTTCGCCTCCAACTCCGCGATCGCTTTTTTCGCAGCCGCGGCAGAACGCGCTTTTTCATCGGCAAGTTGACGAGCCTGTTGTGCGGCGAGATCGGCGGCTTTCTGCTCATCCTCGAGTTTTTTGCGCTGCGCCAGAGCCTCGTCGGCGGCCTTTTTCACTGGACCGACGGCTTTGCTCTTTAGAGCGAGGGCCTTCTCCGCCTCAGCCACGGCGGCGGCCGCCTGCTGTTGCTTTTTCAACATCTCGGCGTGGGCCTTTTCCGCATCCAACGCAGCCTGCTTGGCCGCCTCTACGGCCGCGGCCTTTTCCTCGACCAGTTTTTCCTCGTCGCCCGCAGGAGCGGCGGCGACCGGAGCAGGACGGCGCGCCGGGGCGGCGATCACCGGAGCCACCAGAGCAACGACAGGGGCCGCTGAGGCCAGGAGTTGCGGCGTTTCGACAGCCGGGGCGGCATCCGGAATTGACTCAACGACCGGCGCAGGCGCGGCGGGCGCGGTCGGTTCCGGCGCAGGCAACGCTGGCGCGGCGAGTAAAGAGGAATTTTCCAATTTGTTACTGACCGTGCGGAGATCGGACTCCTCAGCAGGCTCCGGTGGAACCTGTGCCACGGCGGGTTCCGGGAACGAAACGCGCTTGCCCCCGGCATTGGAAAAATAGCCGGCGAGACCAATCACGAGCAATCCGGCGGCCACCGCCAAGCCGAGGACCGGGAACCCTGCTTTCTGCGCTGAGGCACGAGGCGATGCGGCTGGCTCGGATTTCTTTTCCGAGAGCGTCGCCGGACTTTCAGACCGTTTGGATCCCTCGGATGTTTCGCTCGATGTCTTGGTTTGGCCCGACGTTTCCGCCACGACTTCCACAGCCTGCGCAACGACCTCGGCGACCGGCGCCACAGCGGGCGCTGCCTCGGAGGCCATCGGCGCTGTGAGGATCGCGCCGACTTGTGTCGCAGTTTGCGGCCGGGATGCCGGGTTCTTTTCCAAGCACGCCGCGATCACTTTTTGCCAAGACTCAGGAATCCCGGGAACCACTTGACCAATCGGTTGAGCCACCGTGCGCGCAATTTGAGCCGCCAAGTCTTTTCCCGAAAATGGCAGCTTCCCGGCCAGCGCCTCAAACAAGAGCGAACCCACCGCGTAGATATCGTCCAGCGGAGTCGACGCAGCACCAGCGAGCTGCTGGGGACTGCGGGCCGCCAACCGCGCATCGGCCTTTCCACTGACCCGCGCCAAGGCATCCGCGATAAAACGGCTGATGCCGAAATTCTTGACGAGTAGTTTCCCATCCTCGCCCAGCAGCAAATCCACCGGCGAAAGGTCGCGATGCGTCACGTTGATTTTGTGCGCATCGTCGAGGGTTTGAAAAAGCTGGCTGAGCCAGGGTTGAAGTTCACTCGGCTGCAGCCCTGCGTTGTTCGTTTGCGAAAGTTTCGCGGCCAGCGACGCCCCCGCAATCGCATCCATCGAAACCGCCGCCCAATCGCCTTCCTCCACGAGATCATAAACCCGCAGAATGTTCGGATGAATGAGTTGCCGAGTCCGCTTCACCTCCTGCCGGAGTCCGCTCATCGATTCGGCGTCACCGAGGAGCGCAGACGGGATAAAATGGAGCGACACCTCTTTACCGAGCACATCATCCACCGCCAGCCAGATCTCTGGCCCGTCGCCCGAATCGAGTCGCCGGGTCAGCCCATAGCAATTGGCGAGTTTCTGTCCTGCCGTGAAACGGGCACTGGCACTGAGAGACGGGTCGCTTTTCTTGGAGTTGTTTTTTTTCATGGGCGCTTGAGAGGTAAAATCGAGGAGCTTGCCTAAGCTAAAATCCGGCCAACGAACTGAGAATGTCCTCAGCCGCCCGCCAACCAGTGCTCAACTTGGTTCGCGACTCGCCAAATTTCTACCAATGGCAACACGCCAGCTTGCTCTGGCAAGCGGCGTTAACGCAACGCCGAAATTTCGAAAAAGTTATTGCCTTCCGATTTTAATGCACAATAATTGGTCATTATATTCCGCAATTTGTTTCACCAATGCGATCTCGGAAATTTTCGATTCCAACTCCCGTTCACTTCCTGTAGAAATAAAAATATGAAAACCGCAATCATCGCGTCACTTGTCACGGCCGTCTGCTCCACCCTCGCTCTCGCAGCGGAAGGCGACCAGTCTGCCAAGCAACTCCAAGTGTTCCCAAAGAACTTCGCCCGCCAGCATCTCGGTGCGAATCTCTTTGTGTTCAACCCCGCCAATCAAACCTTTGTCCCCACCGAAGCGGCGGCGGCATGGCTGGACGATGACATCTCGACCGGATGGCCCGTCACAGCCGGAAAACAGAGCTACATGATCGCGCTGCCGGAGCCGGAAATGATTGCCAATTTCAGCGTCTCTTCACGGCCCGCCGTTGGCACCGTCTCGATCTTCGCCGGCGACGAACCCGCCGCACCCGGCGCAAAGTCCTGGACACCGCTCGCGCAAAACATCCCGTTCGATTCGATCAACGAAAAGAAGCTGACGAAGCCATTTAGTCGTTTCGCCAAGTATGTCCTCATCCAGACCGACATCGCCGATCCGGGGCCGCTTTTCAGCGTTTACCTCTACGGCGAGAGACCCGCCGTGGACTATAGCCTCCGTAAACGCGAAACGGCCATTGATGCGCGCGCCATCTTCGGCCAATACGTCAACAACAAGACCGCCTTCAATCTGAACGGCCTCTACGCGCAAGGCCGCGTCGCCAGCGCCAACTCGCCCGACGGCTTCCTGCCCTGGCAGAAAGGCATCGATGACAACCCCGAGAGCGGGCTGACGATTAACGCCTCGACCAGCGAGTCTGGCGCGGTCATCTCCTACAACGGCACGCAAACCGTTTCCCGCGTGGCCGTCCTCACCGACGGCGCCCCGAAAGGCAAACTCGAATTCTTCGCGGTTAACGACCCTGGCCAACCCGCCGGTGCCGCCGCTCTTTCCCTCGTCGGCTTGGTGCCCGCCGCCAGCATCGAGTTCGATGGCTCGAACTCCCGCACAAACGCGGACTTCCCCGCCGTGCAGGCTGGCAAACTCGCCGTCCGCTGGACGCCCGCGAACGCCACCGACACCCTGACCATCCGCGAACTCAACACCTTCGGCGCACTGTCCCTCAATGATTCGGAAGTCGGCCTGCGGCCCGAAGTGGTTGCCGGATTCAGCGGCGGCGACGGCAAAGACGCCAAGGCCATTGCGGAAGGCCCGCTCGATCCCAAAGATTCGAAGGGTCCGATCCTCCCGATCGCTGCCGGCCCGAATCCTTACCTGCCCGGCGCCCTCGGCTTCCCGCCGAACCTCAACGTCCAAGGCCTGCCAAACATTCCTCAGACGCCTCCTCCGCCCACTCCGGCCAGTCCGTAGTCTGCGAAAGCGATCGTCTTCCAGAAAACGCGAGCCTCACCGCTCGCGTTTTTTGTTGGCCGCACACGCCGGCGCGCACTTTTCGCCTGACACCCGGCACCCGACCGCTGACACTCCGCGCCCCATGTCCTCTCAATTCGGCCACGCCTTCCGCATCTCCACCTGGGGCGAATCCCACGGCGGCGGCGTCGGCGTGGTCATCGACGGCGTCCCGCCGCGCCTCCCGCTCACCGAGGCCGACATCCAGCGCGACCTCGACCGCCGCCGCCCCGGCCAGAGCGACATCGTCACCCCGCGCGACGAAGCCGACACCGCGCGCATCCTCTCCGGCGTCTTCGAGGGTCGCACCCTCGGCACCCCCATCGCCATCAACGTCACCAACCAAGACGCCCGCCCCGAGGCCTACCGCGAGATGGAGACCGCCTTCCGCCCCTCGCACGCCGACTTCACCTACCAGGCCAAATACGGCATCCGCAACTGGCAGGGCGGCGGACGCGCCTCCGCCCGCGAGACCATCGGCCGCGTCGCCGCCGGAGCCGTCGCGAAAAAGGTCCTCGCCGAGCTCTGCCCCGCGCTGGAGATCGTCGCCTACGTCAAAACCATCCATGAGCTGACCGCCGAGGTCGATCCCGCCACCGTCACCCTCGCCGACGTCGAGACCAATATCGTCCGCTGCCCCGACGCCGCGATGGCCGAAAAGATGATCGCCTTCATCAAAGCCATCCGCGCCGAGGGCGACAGCGTCGGCGGCATCATCGAGTGCGCCATCCGCGGCGTCCCCGCCGGACTCGGCGAGCCCGTCTTCGACAAACTCGAGGCCGACCTCGCCAAAGCCCTGATGAGCCTCCCCGCCACCAAAGGCTTCGAGATCGGCAGCGGCTTTGCCGGCGCGCGCCTCCGCGGCAGCGAGCACAACGACGCCTTCTACATGGACGCCGGCCGCGTCCGCACCGCCACCAACCGCAGCGGCGGCATCCAGGGCGGCATCAGCAACGGCGAACCCATCTTCTGCCGCCTCGCCTTCAAGCCCACCGCCACCATCTTCCAGAAACAGCAGACCGTCACCACGACGGGCGAGGACACCGAGTTGCAAGCGCGGGGCAGACACGATCCGTGCGTCCTCCCGCGTGCCGTGCCGATGGTCGAAGCCATGGCCGCGCTGGTGCTAGTGGATCACGCGCTGCGGCAGCGCGGGCAGTGCGGGATGTAAAGCCAAACCGCCTCCGCAGCACGGGGGCCGGGGAGGCGGTGGAAAAGGCCGGGTGGCTGACTTTTATTGGGCCGCTATACGACGCCGGCGCAGCAGGAGCATCGCTCCTGAGCCGAGCAGGAGGGCGACAGAGGTGGCTCGAGAACGAAGTTCAACATGCCTTTCTCTAAACTGGCGGCACGATGTATGACCTTTTTTTCCTTCTCCTGCCCGGCTCTGGCTTCACCGACCTCAATGTGGGGACTGATAACAGCATCAACGACCTCGGCCAAATTGCCGCAAGCGGCACCATCGGCGGTCAAACGCACGCCCTCCTCCTCACCCCCACGCCCGAGCCCGCGAGCGCGGTGCTGCTGCTCGGCGGCGCGGCCCTGCTCGGCCTGCGCCGCCGGCGGTAGTTGGACTCACGCCGCCGTTTGCTCGTAGGAGAATTTGGGAATCTCCGCGCGGGCGCTGGCGTGCTCGACGGTGATGCCGCAGATGGAACCCTCGCCGTCGATGTCGAGCAGCGTGTCTTCATCGAGATCGCGGGTTTCGGCGACTGCCGCCGGGCGAAACTCAATGTGCAGGGTGTCGGTGTCTTGGAAGTAGCGGATTCTCATGGCGTGAAGGAGCGGTCGAAGAAAGCATTGTGCACGGTTTCACCGTCGGGCAGCAGTATGACACGCAGAAAGCGTCCGTCCATTTCCGGTATCGGAGCCCACCGACGAATCCGCCCGTCCGTCTGAACGACCTCGCGCACTGGCGCGTGGATGGTCTGCAGAATCCACTCGTCGCGGATGAAAGCCCGGTCCGACCTGAGCCGCATGGCGTGGAAATACTGCGTGAATTTCACACCGCGTGGTTTACCGAAAATCTCCGCGGACGAAAAGCCCTCAATTCGCGCCACGCCGTAGCCCGCGAGCGCCGGGCCTACGCAGGCGTCAACGCCCAGCCGCCTCTGCGCAGCCCGGGGTCGGGGAGGTGGTGAAAAAGGGCGGGCGCTCCGGGGATGGCGTCGCTCGGTCGCGCCATCTGCCGGGAGTCCGGCGCCTCATTTGAGTCTCCCGAGAAAATCCTTGCCAAGGCACGAGCGATACCTATTACGACTGGCAACCCGATTCGAACCCTCCTCACCACCCCCGTGACCCGCTCCCTCCCTGCCTCCGTTCCGCGGCGCGCATTTCGCCTGCTCGCTCCATTCGCCGCAGCTCTGGCCGCCACGGTCTCGCGCGGCTTCCGCGTCCGTCTGCTCGCCGGCGGCATCGCTCTCGCCGCGCTCATGACTGGCGCGACGCCCGCCGCGGCCAGCAGCTTGATTATTCCCGGCGCATTCAAGACCGCGGAGGGCGCTGATTCCTACGGTTTCCTTGCTGAGGTTGGCGGCATCACCTTCCAGCAGGAATACGACGCCAGCCTGCTCCCTGGCTTGGTGGTCGGCGACGTCATCACCGGCTTACAGTTCCGTCTCGACGGCACCGAACCCAACAGCCCCGCCTCCTCCGTGGTCATCGCCAACTTCGATGTCTATCTCGGCCCGTCGGCCTTCGCCGCGGGAGCCCTCACCTCCAGCGTCGCGGCAAATCAGGGCGCGGGCACCGTCCTCGCGCGCAGCGGCTCCCTTTCCATCCCTGCCAATAGTTTCACCGGAGGTGCCGGCCCGAACCCGTTCGGCCTGCAAATCGTTTTCACCACACCCTTCACCTACACCGGCGGCAATCTGCTGCTCACCCTGACTTACTCAGCCCCCACCACGGATCTCTACTTTGACCTCGCCGCCACCGTGACCGGCGCGCAGGCCCGCACCGAGGCTAACTACAACTCCCCCAGCGTGACCAACGACCTCGGGACCAAGGCCATCGTCACGGAGTTCACCTACACGGCCGCGCCTGAGCCGACGACTGCGGTGCTGCTGCTTGGGGGTGCCGCGCTGCTTGGTTGGCGGCGTCGGCGTCCGGCTTGAAAAGCGGCGGCTTCTCCTGACCGCCAGCGTGCTGCCCGGGCGCAGGCACCGGGCTACTTCCCTAGCCCGATCTTCCGCGCTGCCTCCGCTGCCGTCGCACCTTCGTGGACGATCGCCATCAGCGCCCGCGTCATTCCCGCCGGATCGGCGTGCTGGATGATATTCCGGCCATAGACGATTCCCGCCGCACCCTGCGCGATCAACTTTTCCGTGCGGTCGAGAATCTCCGCATCCGGCGCCTTGCCCCCACCGCGGACCAGCACCGGGATGCGCCCGGCGATTTCCACCACGCGATGATATTCGCCCACGTCATCGGTCGGGTCCGCCTTGATGATATCCGCGCCCAACTCACACGCCTGGCGCACCAGCGGGAGGATTTTCTCCAAGTCCCCGTCCACCATGTAGCCACCGGCCTGCTCATTCGGGCGGAAGACCAGCGGCTCGATCATCAGCGGCAGCGCGAAACGCTCACAATCCGGCTTCAGCCGCAGGATGTTTTCGATGCACTGATCCGTCACCTCTGGCTGGCCTGGGATGCGGAAGAGATTCACCACCACGCACGCCGCATCCAGCCGGACCGCCTGCTCCGCCGCGTTGCCGATCATCCGGCTGAAAAGGGCGCGCGGCAGCTCACTGCCATACACATTGGCCACATCCGTGCGCAGCACCAGCGCCGGCTTGTCCCGGCCAGGGATACCTTGCAGCAGCTCCGCCTGCCCGATGGTGAGCTGGATCGCGTCCGGCGCCGCGGCCACCAGCGTGCGCACGCACTGCCCCAGATTCTCAATGCCGGACAGAAACCCGCGCTCATTGAAGAACCCGTGATCCACCGCCACATCGAAACAGCGGCGCGATTGAGCGTTGAAAAGGCGGTTGAGGCGAAAAGCTTTCATGCGAGCCGCGGATGCTGCGAAATCGCGCCCGGCACGGCAAGGCTTTCGCCTGTCGCAGCATTTTTCCGCGGTTCCGCTAGCCTTGCCAAAGCTCGCCGCTCCCCGCTAACTTCCCGTCCCCTTTTATGACCACCAAGCCCAAAGCCCCCTCGCGCAAAGCCAACCTCATCAGCCCCGTGAGCCTCCACCGCGAGCACTCGAAGCTCGTTGTCGATGGCGCGGAGCGGGCGGCCAGCCGGGCGATGCTCCACGCGGTCGGGTTTGCCCGCGAGGATTTCAAAAAATCGCAGATCGGCATCGCCAGCACCTGGTCCATGGTCACGCCGTGCAACATGCACATCGACGGTCTCGCGCGGCAGGCCGAGGCCGGCGCGAACACCGCCGGCGCGAAGGGCGTGATCTTCGGGACGATCACCATTTCCGACGGCATCTCGATGGGCACCGAGGGCATGAAATACTCGCTCGTCTCGCGCGAAGTCATCGCGGACAGCATCGAGACGGTCATGGGCTGCGAAGGCTTCGACGGCCTCGTGGCGATCGGCGGTTGCGACAAAAACATGCCCGCGTGCGTGATGGCGATGGCCCGGCTGAACCGTCCCAGCATCTTCGTTTATGGTGGCACCATCCTGCCCGGCTGCATCACCGGCGTGCTCGCCGAGCGGCGGCTGCGCAGCGACCGGCGGGAAAAATTCGCCGACAAGAAACTCGATGTCGTGAGCTGCTTCGAGGCCGTGGGCGAGCACGCCAATGGCCAGCTCGACGACCGCGAGCTGGCGCTGATCGAGGAAAACGCCATCCCCGGCGCCGGCTCCTGCGGCGGCATGTACACCGCCAACACCATGGCCAGCGCCATCGAAGCCCTCGGCATGTCTTTGCCCAACAGCTCCGCGCAAAACGCCACCTCGCCCGCCAAGGCCGCCGACGCGCGCGCCGCCGGCATGGCCGTCTTCGACCTCATCAAGCGCGGCATCCGCCCGCTCGACATCATGACGAAGGAAGCCTTTGAGAACGCCATCACCGTGGTCATCGCCCTCGGCGGCTCGACCAACGCCGTGCTCCACCTGCTCGCCATGGCCCACACCGCGGGCGTCGCACTGAAGCTCGACGACTTCACCCGCATCGGCGCGCGCGTGCCAGTGCTCGCGGACTTGAAACCGAGCGGACGCTTCCTCATGAGCGAGCTGGTGGCCATCGGCGGCATCAGCCCGCTCCTGCGCACGCTGCTCGACGCCGGCCTGCTCCACGGCGACTGCATGACCGTCACCGGCCGCACCATGGCCGACAATCTCAAGCGTGTGAAACCCTACCCGAAAGGCCAGGAGATCATCCGCCCGCTCGACAACCCGATCAAAAAAGACAGCCACCTCGTCGTCCTCTACGGCAACCTCGCCCCCGACGGCGCCGTGGCGAAAATCAGCGGCAAGGAGGGCCTCACCTTTTCCGGCAAAGCCATCGTCTTTGAAAACGAGCAGACCGCCCTCGCCGCGATCCTCGACGGGCGCGTGAAAAAGGGGCACGTCATCGTCATCCGCCACGAGGGTCCGGTCGGCGGCCCCGGCATGCGCGAGATGCTTTCGCCGACCAGCGCCGTCATGGGCAAAGGGCTGGGCAAAGACGTGGCGCTGATCACCGACGGGCGGTTCAGCGGAGGTTCGCACGGGTTCGTCGTCGGGCACATCACGCCCGAGGCCGCGCTCGGCGGCCCGCTCGCCGTGGTGAAAAACGGGGACGTCATCACCATCGACGCCAACACCCGCGCGCTCACCCTCGACATCCCCAAAGCGGAACTCGCCGCCCGCCTCGCCAAATGGAAAGCCCCCAAGCCCGCCTACACCCGCGGCGTGCTGGCGAAATACGCGAAGCAGGTCGGCACCGCCAGCCGCGGAGCGGTCACGGACTGAGCCGACTGGCAGGCGCCTCATCGCGCGAGAAACCAGAGTGCATCTGGTGACGTGAAGGAGCGGCGACATTCCTGTCGCCGACCTCACCCGCTGCGGAGCAGCCCATTCTTTTGGCAGGAGGGAGAGAGTTGGCGCGCTCGCCATTTTTGATTGGGCGAGCGCTCGGCGACCGGAGGAAGATTAAGCGGAAGCGGAGGCGAGCCCACCGGGCACCCGATTGCGCCACTTCGCACAATATTGCCGCGCGATCTCATTGCCGAATCGGAAAAACTTCGTATTATCCGCGACCCAAATCCGTTCACCGCCCACCGCAGCCCTCACGACACGAGACACGACCGCACTTCACACCAGCATCGCCCCGTTCGTTTTGAGAAATCAGCCCAACCCCGAGATCACCAGCAACGCTTTTTCCCAATCAAGCCATCCCATCACCAACCTCATGCACCAGCTCCACACTCCCACCAAAGCAACCTTGAAAAAACACTCCTTCCTGACGCTGCTCATCGCCTTCGTCCTCGGCTTCTCCGCCTCGGCGGCGCCAGGGCCGATCCGCGTGCTTTTCCTCGGGCAGGAAAGCAAGCAGCCCGATTCCGGGCGGCATGTGCATCACCTCATGGCGGGACTCGGTCGCGACGCGATCTACTTCGACTACTTCACCAAGCCCGATTGCCTGAACGCGGAGACGCTTGCCCACTACGATGCCGTCCTGCTGCACGCCAGTCACGCGGAGGTAAAGCCGGAGCAATTCGCGGCGTTGCTGAGCTTCGTGGAGAGCGGTCGCGGATTCCTCCCGATCCATACCGCGAGCGCCTGTTTTGGCAATGAACCGCGTTTCGCCGCGCTGGTCGGCGGGCGCTTCAAGGAGCAGAAGGCGGGGACTTTCAAGACGACGACGCTGGACCAGGCCCACCCGATCATGCAGGGCGTGGGCGACTATGAAACGTGGGAGCAAACTTTCGTCCACGACCAAGCGAACGCGACTGGCCGGAAGGTGCTGGCCGAGCGTGTGGAGGGCGAAACCAAAGAGCCGTGGACGTGGGTGCGCGAGCAGGGCAAGGGGCGCGTTTTTTACACGGCCAGCGGGCACGATGAGAAGACCTGGAAGAACCCCGAGTTTCAGAAGCTGCTGCGCAACGCGATCGTCTGGTCGGTCGGGGACAAGGTGAAGGGCGCGTGGGAGGCGTTTCTGGCGCAGCGGGAACCGGAGAAGCGCGAAGTCAGTCCGCATGTCGCCAACTATGAGAAGCGGCCCCAGCCCCTGACCTTCCAACTCCCGATGACGGTCAAGGGCAGCATGGAGCGGACGCAGGTTCCGGCGGACATGACGCTGCAGCTTTTCGCGAGCGAGCCGGACATCCGCAAGCCGATCGCCATGGCCTGGGATGAACGCGGACGCCTTTGGATCTGCGAGACGAGCGACTATCCCCACGGGGTGAAACCGGATGGCGTCGGGAGCGACACCATCCGCATCTGCGAGGACACGAACGGCGATGGCAAGGCGGACAAGTTCACGGTCTTTGCCGACAAACTGAACCTCCCGACCGGTCTGGTCCTGGTGAATGGCGGAGTCATCGTCAGCCAGCCGCCGCGCTTCCTTTTCCTCAAGGACACCAATGGCGACGACAGGGCCGATGTGCGCGAGGAAATCATCACCGGCTGGGGTATCGGCGACACCCATGCGCAAGCGAGCAGCCTGCATTACGGCTACGACAACTGGCTCTACGGGTGCGTGGGCTACTCGGGTTTCAATGGGAAGGTCGGCGACGTGCAGAAGCGCTTCGGCATGGGGACCTATCGGTTTCGTGCCGATGGGAGCGCGCTGGAGTTCATGCATCAATTCACCAATAACTCGTGGGCCCACGGCATGAACGCCGCGGGGGATCAGTTCGGCGGCACGGCCAATGGTGCGCCGATCTTTTTCGGGGGCATCCCGGCGACGGTGCTGCCGGCCGGGACGAAGGGCATGACGGCGAAGAAAATCAACGTCGTGGGTGCCGCGCACACCATCACGCCGAATTATCGGCAGGTGGACGCGATGGGTGGCTACACGGCGGCCGCGGGGAGCGCCTTCGCCTACAGCGCGAATCTGCCGGCGCGGATGCAGGGCGCGTCCTTGGTCACTGAGCCGACGATGAAGCTGGTCGCGCTGATGGACGTGCGGCCGAATGGCGCGGGCTACGTGGCGAACGATGGGTTCAACATCCTGGCGAGCAGCGACGAATGGTTGTCGCCGGTCGCCGCCGAGGTCGGGCCGGACGGCGCGGTCTGGATCGCGGACTTCCAGAATTTCATCATCCAGCACAACCCCACGCCGAGCATGGGCCGCGGTGGCTACGACGCCAAGACGGGACCCGGCGGCGCGCACGAGAATCCGCTGCGCGATCACGAGCGCGGGCGCATTTACCGCGTGGTGTGGAAAAACGCGAAGGCTCCCGCCATCACCAGCCTGAAAGGCGCGAAGCCCGCGGACCTCGTGAAGGCGCTGGGTAGCGACAACCAATTCTGGCGGCTCAAAGCCCAGCAGATGCTGGTCGAGGGCAAGGCGGTGACCGCGGCGGATTCCTTGAAAAAGATCGTGACGGCCAACGACACCCACATCGCCGCCATCCACGCGCTCTGGGCCTTGCACGGCCTGGGTCAGCTCGACGAAGCCACCCATCGGAGCGCCCTGCAGGCGAAGGATTCCGCGCTCCGCCGCAATGCCATCCGTGCCCTGAACACCGACGCGAAAGCGCAGGCGCTGCTCTTCGGATCGGGCACGATCAGCGACGTCGATCTGGGCACCCGCCTGGCGGCGTTGGTGAAACTGGCGCAGCTCCCGACCACGCCGGAGATCACCACCCTCGCGTCCCGTCTCGGGACCGATCCGGCCGTGCCGAAAGATGATTGGCTCAAGGAAGCCGCGCGCATTCTCAGCCTGAAACACGCCCTCCCCACCGATGCCGTCGCCGAAGCGCCAGTGCTCGCCGGGGAGCCGAAACGCGGCGAGGACATCTTCTGGAAACATCCCACGGCCGCCTGCGCGCTCTGCCATATGGTCGGCGGGAAAGGCAGCGCCGTCGGCCCGGCGCTCGACGGGATTGCCAAGCGCAAGGACGCCGCCTACATCAAGGAAAGTCTGCTCGAACCCGGCCGGACCCTCGCGGAAGGCTTCCAGCAACTGGGTGCCTCCCCGATGCCGCCGATGGGCCTGATCCTGAAACCACAGGAACTCGCCGACATCGAAGCCTTCCTGCAAACGCTCAAGTAACCAACTCAACCCATCGCAACTGTGCCAACTACCAAGTTCAACATCGCTGTCGTCGGCCTCGGCTTCGGAGCCGAGTTCATCCCGCTTTGGCAGAAGCATCCCCACACCACCTGCTACGCGATCTGCCAGCGTGATCCCGCGAAGCTCAAGGCCTGCGGCGACCACTGGGGTGTCGAAAAGCGCTACACCGACTTCCAGGAGTTGCTGAAAGATCCGCAAGTCCACGCCGTCCACATCAACTCACCCATCCCCGATCATGGCTGGATGAGCATCGCCGCGCTGAAGGCCGGTAAACATGTCGCCTGCACCGTGCCGATGGCCACGAGCGTGGACGAATGCCTGGAGATCATCCGCCTGACCGAGGAGACCGGCCTGAAATACATGATGATGGAGACCGTCGTCTACGCGCGCGAATACCTCTTCATGAAACAGCTCCGCGACTCCGGCGAACTCGGGAAGATCCAATACGTGCAGGCGAGCCATCAGCAGGACATGGACGGCTGGCCCAACTACTGGCCCGGCCTGCCACCCATGCACTACGCCACCCATTGCGTCGGTCCCGTGCTCGGGCTCGCGGGCGGCGATGCGGAATACGTGAGCTGCTTTGGCAGCGGCACCATCCGCGAGGATTTGATCGCGCATTACAACTCACCCTTCGCGGTGGAAACCGCGCACATCAAAGTCCGCAACTCCGACCTCAGCGCACGCGTCATCCGCAGCCTCTTCGACACCGCCCGGCAGTATCGCGAAAGCATCGACCTCTATGGGTCGAAGAAGTCCGTCGAATGGCCACTCATCGAGCACGAGCCGCTGGTCATCCACACCGCGAAGAAACCCGAGTCGGAGATTCCCGAGAAAGTGACGTGCCCCGACTTTGCCTCGCGCCTGCCGGAAGCCATCCAGCGTTACACCACCCACGGCGTGTATGACTCCGACGAAAACACCCACCTCAGCTTCACCCAAGGCGCCGGTCACGGTGGCAGCCACCCGCATCTCGCGCACGAGTTTGCCCTGGCGCTCGCGGAAAACCGCGACCCGTTCCCGAACGCCCGGCAGAGCGCCAACTGGACCTGCACCGGCATCCTCGCTCACCAAAGCGCGCTGGACGGCGGGGCGATCAAGCATCTGCCGAAGGAGACGCTGAGCTAGGTCTCTTCAACCGTGAAATGTTGGTCGCAGCTTCCGCCTCTGTGATTGGTGAAGAGTGAATGGTGGAACCCAATCACCAATCACTGATCACCAATCACGCTTTCCATCACTCCGATGACACTTTTGCTCCGCAGCCTTTGCACGCTCCTCGGGTTGCTCGCGATCGTCGGGCCGGCGGTGGCGGCGGAGGCGCTGCAATGGTCCACGCTGCCGGCGCTGCCGGATAAGCACGGTTTTGCCGCGCCCTTCGCGGGCGTGTCGGGCGACGCGCTCATCGTCGCGGGCGGTGCGAATTTTCCCGACGGCTATCCGTGGGACGGCGGGAAGAAAGTCTTTCACGACCGCATCTTTGTCCTGACCGCGCCGGACGGTAGCTGGCAGGTGAGCGCAACGCGCCTGCCCGCGCCCGTGGGTTACGGCGTCTCGGTCACGCTGCCGACGCGGAATTCGGTGCTGTGCATCGGCGGCAACGATGCCACCGGGGCGCACGCCGACGTTTTCGAAATCGTGCAGACGGGCGGGAAGGTCTCGCTCCGCCGCGACCTGCCGCCTTTGCCCGGCCCGGCCACGATGGCGTGCGGTGCGCTCCTCGGGAACGTCGTCTATGTGGCGGGTGGCGAATCTGGCGGCACCACGCACCGGCGGTTTCTAAAGCTCGATCTGTCCGCCAAAGCACCGGCGTGGGAGGAACTGCCGTGGCCGGAGGGCGCGCCCGGACGGATGCTCGCGGTGGCGGGAGCGCGCGAGGGGAAGTTCTACATGTTCTCGGGTTGCGACCTGGGTTCCTTGCATCCTGATCGGCGCACCTATTTGCAGGACGCGTGGGCTTTCACGCCGGGGACGAAAACGTGGAAGCGTCTCGCCGATCTGCCGCACCAGGCCGCCGCCGCGCCCAGCCCCGCGCTGGCGGTCGGCGCGGCGCACCTGCTGGTCCTGGGCGGATCGAACCGGCCCTTCGTGGAAGCCCAGCACGCCGCGCGTCCCGCGCTGGACGGCGCGGGCGTGGAGCATCCGGGATTTCCCAATGCCATTCTCGCGTATCACGTGCTCACCGATACCTGGGCCGCCAGCGGCGAGGTGCCGCGCCCCGCGCCCGTCACCACGCCCACGGTGGAGTGGCGCAAACGCACGATTGTGCCGACGGGCGAGATTCATCCGGGCATCCGCTCGCCGCAAATCCTCACAGGCGTCGCGAAGCCTGTGGGGAAGGATTTCGGTGTGTGGAATTGGCTGGTCGTCGCGGCGTATCTCGGCGGCATGGTCTGGGTGGGCGCGTATTTTTCGCGGCGCGAGCAAAGCACGGACAATTTCTTCCGCGGCGGCCAGCGCATCCCGTGGTGGGCGGCGGGCCTGAGCATTTTTGCCACGATGCTCAGCTCGATCACCTTCATGGCCATCCCCGCGAAATCCTACACCTCGGATGCCTCGTGGTATATCGGGCAACTGACGATCCTCGTCGTCGTGCCGCTGGTGGTCTTCTTCTACCTGCCCTACTACCGGCGGCTCAACGTCACCAGCGCCTACGAATATCTGGAGCAGCGCTTCAACCTCGCCACACGCCTCGTCGCCAGTCTTTCGTTCATCCTCTTTCACGTCGGGCGCACCGCCGTGGTCATCTACCTCCCGGCGCTGGCGCTGGAGCAGGTC
Source organism: uncultured Chthoniobacter sp. (assembly GCA_903874975.1). Lineage (GTDB taxonomy): Bacteria > Verrucomicrobiota > Verrucomicrobiia > Chthoniobacterales > Chthoniobacteraceae > Chthoniobacter. The sequence goes on from CAIQUL010000271.1 coordinate 18,411, forward strand.
AGTTCCATCGACGTGATGACCAGCATCCTCCTCATCGGGGTGATTTGCATCATCTACACGGTCATGGGCGGCATCGAGGCGGTGATCTGGACGGACGCAGTGCAGGCCATCGTGCTGATGGGCGGCGCGCTGCTCTGCCTGTGGCTGGTTTTCAGCCGCGTGGATGGCGGCGTGATGGCGGTGTGGCAGACCGCGCAGACCGACGCGAAACTTTTCCAAAGCCTCACCGCGGACCTGAGCATCCGGCCGGACACCACATCATGGGTTGTGATCGTCGTCGCGTTTTTCTTCAACTCGATCGTCCCCTACACCAGCGGCCAGGACGTGGTGCAGCGCTACGTCACCACGCCCACGGAAAACGCGGCCCGGCGCTCGCTGTGGCTGACGATGTGGCTGGCGGTGTTCTGCTCGGCGGTGTTCTTCGCGCTCGGCGTGGCGCTGTATGCCTTTTACAAAGACCGTCCCGAACTGCTCGATCCCGGCCTGGTCAACAACGATGGCATCCTGCCGTTCTTCATCATGCAGCAAATTCCCGTGGGGCTCGCCGGGTTCGTCATCGCCGCCATCTTTGCCGCCGCGCAGTCCACCATCTCCAGCAGCTTGAACAGCGTGGCCACGGCCTACGTCACCGACTTCCACGCCCGGGTCGTGCGCCCCGGCAATCCCGACCGCGCGAACCTGCAAGTGGCCCGGATCATCGTCGTGGTCGTGGGCGTCGCCGGTGTGGTGCTGGCGTGCATCATGGCGCGGTCGGACATTCAATCCATGTTCGCCGTGTTCAATGCGCTCATCGGCCTGACCGCGGGACCGCTGGGCGGGCTGTTCGCGCTCGGCATTTTCAACCCCCGCGCCAATGGCCGCGGCGCGCTGCTCGGCGCATTGCTCGGGTTCCTCGCGGTCGCGGGAGTGTATTTCAGCAAAGCGCCCGTCTTCGGTCCGCTCTACGCGCTGCTCGGATTCGTGACGTGTTTCGTCACGGGCTCGCTGCTCAGCGAGCTGTTCCCCCGCGACGTGGCCAAACGAGCCTGACCACGCCATGCCTGCCGCCTCGCTCGATTCCAAGGCACTGATCGAACGGCTGCAAGTCCTGCAAGCCGCCGAAACCTGGGGTGCGCGCCTGCTCGCCGGTTGGCTGCCGGGCATCGCCCACTGGGAGGCCAAACATGCCGCCGGCCTCCACCTCTGGCAGAATCTCCAAATCGCGCGCGACCTGCGCGGACGCCTCTGGGAACTGCGCGTCGCCCAGCCCGACCGCGGCCTACCCTCGACCCTGCTGGAGACCGTGATCCGCCGCCTCGCGTCCGCGCAACACGACGTCGAATTCATCGCCGGACTCTATCTGGGCTGGAAACGCGCGCTGGTCGCGGCCTATCGCGATTACCAGTCGCGCACCCACGCGACCTGGGACGCGCCGAGCCTGCCCGTGGTGCAAAACGCCCGGCTGCTCGGCGAAGCGCAGATCCGGTGGGCGGAGGAATTCCTGCAAAGCGCCGCCGTTTCCCCCGCACAACAACACCTCGTCGGGCGCTGGCAAACTTTCGCCGCGGAACTAATCGCCGCCAGCGGACTATTCGGCACCGCCGCCGCGCCCCTGCCCGACCTGCCGCCCGCGTATTCCTGCCTGCTGCCCATCGCCAACGCCCGGCGCGACGCGCGCTTCCAGACACAACTCCAAGGCTTCGAGCGCCCCAGCCCCGGCGACGTAACCGCGCACACGCGCTGGCAGTTTCTCAACTACTCCATGGAAATGCAGGCCGCGGAGACCCTCGGCTCGGTTTTATGGGAAGTGGACGGGATGCCCTGGGAATTTTACTACGACGCGGGCCGGCATTGTTACGATGAATGTCGCCACTGCCAGATGGGCGAGGAACGCCTGCGCGAACTCGGCCACGAGCTGCACGAGTTCCCGCAATTCGTCGGCAATTACGCGTGGCGGCAGCTCTACGATCCGCTCCGCCGCTACGGAATGCTCACCGCCGTCATCGAGCAGGATGCCTTTGCCCTGAAGCACGAGACCTACAAAGGCTACGTCACGCAGGGCGACACGCGTTCCGCCGAAGCGGTGCTCTACGACATCATCGACGAGACCCTGCACGTTCGCTGGGGCGCCAAATGGCTGCCGGAATTGCTCAAAGTGAGCGGCGAACAAAAGACCGTGGACGAAGTGGTCGCGGAATGTCGCCGGGCCGTGGGGGAAAACTCCCTCGCCCCCGCCCAGCGCGCCTCCAGCAGGAAATAACCGCGCGGACGGCTCCCCGTCACTGAGTTTTGCGCACAGGCGCGGTCGCGATATTCCGCCGCCGTCGGGGACGGATGCACTATCTTTGACCAACCCATCCGCTGGGAAAAATGACCGGGCGAAACAAAGCGTCCGCGATAAAGCGCCGACCGGACTTCCTTAATCCCATCCTGCCGCGAACCCCGACAGGCTGCTCGACTGCGAAGACTAACGAAAAACGCCCCTGCGAGATCAGACTCGCAGGGGCGTAAATTTCAGATTCTTTAATTACGAACTAGAGGCTGAGGATGGGCGACACCGGATCTCCAGAGGCACTCTTGTGGCTGTAGAACGGATCACCCGCGGTCCACCGAAGACCCCCAGCACCTGCACCCGGCTTAGCGCCGGGACCGACGCCGCCATTTGCCTCAGACAACCCAAAGTTGGCCGCGATTTTGATTTGCGCCAAGTTGTAACCTGGATTGTATCCCGCAAAAACAGCGTTAGCGATTGCGTCTGCTACGCCAGCGGGAGCGACCTGACCGGAAACCCAGCCAAACGCCTGCGCTGCGGCCTGAGCAATGTCAAGCTTGAACCCGCCCGAACCCACTGCGGCAGAGATCGCAGTCAGAGCCTTGGTAATATCGTCCGA
>CAIQUL010000272.1 GCA_903874975.1 uncultured Chthoniobacter sp.
ACCCGACGGCGAATGGAATACCTTTCGCATCGAGGCCAAGGGCGACACCTTCACCTGCTGGATCAATGGCCGGAAGGCGTCGGAATACACGGATGCGAAATTCTCCGGCGCGAGCCCGCTCGGCCTGCAGATTCACCCAGCGGTCGAGATGAAGTGCGAGTATCGCCAGATCAAGATCGCGGAGTTGTAAGGGGAGGGAGGGTGATTGGTGATTGGTGCGAACTGCTAACCACTAATCCTAGCAGCGGGATGGGGATTTTTTAACGCAGAGGCGCAGAGGACGCAGATTTACGGGGCCCTGGCGGACCTGAAAATGTTCACCTGCTGGGTGCGCCTGTGGAGCCGCGGGCTTTTCCCCCATTCCTCTGCGCTCTCTGCGCCATTGCGCCGCTGCGTTTTCCATCCCATCGGCGCATTGAGGCTAATCACGATTCACCGACGCCCCCACTCCGCGTCGCGCATTTCCGCCGGAGCCTACTTGAGCTTCGCTTTCGCGGCTTCGAGGGCTGCGGTGGCTTTGGCGATCTCGGGCTTGAGGTCTTCCACGAGCTTGTCGGCGGCGGCGTATTCGGGCGTGAATTCCGGCAGGGCATCGGGGGTTTTCGGCGGGAGGAAGGCGGCTTTGCCCCGGGTCGCGGTGCGCTTGGCGAGTTCGGCGTTGAGGGCGTCGAGCTTCTTCTGCGCTTCCGCGATTTCGGCCTCGGCGGCTTTGTTCTCGGCTTTCGGCGCAGCGGGCGCGGCAGGCGCGGCGGGCGCGGCGGTGACGGGAGGCTTTTCCTCGGGTTTGGCTTCGGGCTTCGTCTCAGGTTTGGCCTCGGGCTTGGCGGTGAGCTTGGCGATTTCCTCCGCGCTCATGCCTTTGACCACGTTCACCTTGGGCAGCGCTTCCTTGAGCGTGGCGATGCCGGCGTCGGTCACTTTCGTTTCGAAAACGTAGAGCGATTTCAGGTTCGGCAGACTCTTGAGCTTCGCCAGGCCCGCGTCGGTGACGGCGGTGGCGTAGATGTTGAGATAGGTGAGGTTCGTCAGCCCTTTGACGTGCTCAAGGCCCGCGTCGGTGAGCGGGGTTTTTTCCAAATGGAGCACGCGCAGGTTTTTCAGCCCGGCGATGTTCGCGAGGTCGGCGTCGGCGAGTTGCACGCCGGCGAGGTCGAGTTCCGCGAGGTTCGCCACGTCCTTGAGCGCGGCGAAGATTTTCGGGTCGGGTTTTTCCTTGCCGAGGCGGACGAGGGCGGTGCGCCAGTTGAGGCTGGCGGCGATGGTGCGTGCATCGATGCCGAGCTTCGCGAGGTCGTCCACGGCTTTGGTTTCAGCGGCGGTGGGCGCGGGGCCGGCGTCGGGCGCAGGGTCAGCGGCGAACGCGCCGGTGGTGGCGAGGAGGGTGAGGAGCAGCAGGCTGATTTTCATGAGGGAAGTCGCCTTTCGGTGGGAATGGGTCGGCGGGTTGCGGGGTGAATGCGCCTACTTCGTTTTCAGCGAGGCGAGGTATTCGACGAGGTTGACGAGGTCGTCCTGGCTGAGCAACTGGTTGAGCCCGCTGGGCATCATCGAGGTGGTGAGTTTCTCGCGCTTGGCGATCTGCCCTTTCTCGAAGCGGTTGGTTGCTCCGCCGGGCAGGGCGAGGACGACTTCGTTCCGGGTGTCGCTGCGCACGATGCCCAGTGCGGTGCTGCCGTCTTTGAGCGTGAGCTGGGTGGTTTCAAAGCCCATGCTCAATCCGGCGCTGGGATTGATGATGTTTTCGTAGATCTGCTCCTTCGGCAGTTTCGCGCCGATCTCGCCGAGGCCGGGGCCGAAATCGGCTCCCTTGTCGCCGATGCGATGGCAGAGGACGCACGAGCTTTCCGCGCGCTCGAAGACGGCGCGGCCCTTGGCGATGTCGCCCTGGAGTTTCACCAGGTCGGCCACGGCCGGGAGGGCTTTCCCGCCTGGCGCGGCGGCCACGGGGAAGAGTTCGTCGATGTCTTTTTTCAAGCTGGCATACTCGACGAGCCGCAGGGCGCGACCGGCGATGGGCGCGAGGGTGGCCGGGAGCTTCTTGTCGCGGGCGAGGGCGATGAGCTTTTCCGCGCCGGACTGGCTGCGGGCGAGGGCGCGGACGGCTTGCTCGCGGACTTCGGGTTTCAGATTCTCGCCGGTCGCGATCGCCTCGACGCGCACAAGGCCGGCGGAGGTGCCGGAATTGGCGAGGAGATCGATGACGGTCGCGGCTTTGGGCGTGGCCAGCGCGTCGTTGATGACCTGTTCGGCGTTGGCCTCCTTGAAGACCATCTTCACGGCCTCGGATGCGGCGGGTTGCTGGGCGATGGCGATGGCGGTCGCGAGCAGTGCGGGGCCTTGATTGGGGACGCGGTAATCGCGGACGATCTCGATGAAGGCCGGGGTGCCCTTGGCGCGCTCGAGGGCGGTGCCGATTGCTTTGGCGGCCTCGGGATTCGCGGCGAGGTCGAGGCCCTTGAGCCGCAGGAGCGCCTCGCGGACGGCGAGGTCGCCGGCACCGGAGGCGGCGAGCGAGGCGAGCGCGGTCGTTTTCGCCGGGCTGGCGGGCAGGAAGTCAAAGGCGCGGAAGTAGCGCGGTTTGTCCGTATCCGTGGTGGCTGCGTCGGTAATGATCCGGGCGAGGTAGTCGGCGTTTTTCGCGGAACGCATCCGCCAGACGATGTCGCGGCCGGCGGGCGTATTCCATTTCGTGCCGACGGCGGCGAGCCAGGCGTCGAAGCAGGCGTCCTCGTGGCCCATGGCGCCGATGCCGAGCGCTTCGAGATACCAGCGGTCCGTGCCATCGTGCTGCTGCGCGAGCGCGGTCCAGAGTTTGGCGACGTCCTGGCTGCCGAAAAGTGCGAGCGCGACCTGGCGGCGGACCTGCGGGTTGGGGTCGGCGACGAGTTTCGCGAGGTATCCGGCGTGGACTTTGGCGTCGAAGCCGCGTGTGCGAGTCAGCATCAGCGAGAGGCGGATGGCGGCGATGCGCAGGTTGGGATCGGCTTCGGCGATGCCGGCGGCGAGGTGTTTCGCTTCGCTGCCTTTGATCTGGACGAGCAGGCTCAGAGCGCGGGCGCGCATCCGCGGGTTCTCATGTTTCCACAGGCCGAGGAGCGCGGTCTCGGCGGTCGCGCCCATGCCGTGAAGCGCCCGCCAGGCGAGGTATTGCGTGGGTTTGTTCGGCGATTGCAGCGCTTTCACGGCTCCGGCGGCGGTGCTCACGTCGGGCGCGGTTGCTTTCGTGGCGTTTCCCGTGGTGCTGACGCGGTAAACGCGGCCCATGATCTTTCCGGGCTGGCGATCGCCCATCGCGTGGCCGCCGACGCCGGGATCGTACCAATCCGAAATGACGAGCGAGCCGTCGGGCGCGATGGCGACATCGGAGGCACGATACCACGAGTCCGTAGAGGTGAGGATATCGACCATCGTGGCCTTGTATCCGGCACCGTCATTTTCCACGGGATACGAGCGGACGGTGCGCGGCCCGGGTTCGCAGTGGATGAGTTGATTGGTGAACTGCGCGCCGAGCGCGTTGCCTTCGTGGATGAGGATGCCGGTGGGCGAACCCTGTCCGGTCGGGAGGAGATTCGGGACCACGCCGGGGTCGTTCTGATACCAGTGCCGGCGATGGGTTTCCTTCTCCATATTGGTGCGCGGGGCACCCCAGCCCGCGCCGGTCATTTCGTCGGTGTAACCGAAGTTGCCGTGCTCCATCACGTAATTGATGCGGGTGGATTTGTTGCCGTCGTCGTCGTTGTCGGACTGCCACATCGTGCCGAAGGAATCGACGCAGACCTCGAAATTGTTGCGGAAGTTGTGGCCCACCGTCTCGAAGTTGCTGGCTTTCCCGGTTTCGAGATCAATGTCGCAGCGAAACACCATGCCCCGCCGGTAGGGTTTGCCCTTGTTCGCGACTTCGTTGCCGACCAGATCCTTCACCGGCGTGCCATCCGGCGATAAAACCTCCGCGGTGGCATCGCCGCCATTGAAATAGAACTTCCCCTCCGGCCCGAACACAAACGCGTGGACCTGATGATCGTGATTAAAGCCTCCGCCGATTTTGAAAATGACCTTCGCATCCTCGGCCACGTCGTCCCCGTCGCTGTCCGTGAGCAGCCAGACATTCGGCGCGGCACTGACGATGACCTTGGTGCCTTTCGCCTGCGGCAGCACGCAGATGCCGAGCGGATTGGTCATCGCGACGTTTTGGTAAAAGGTCTTCTCCTTGTCCACCACCCCGTCGCCATCGGTGTCTTCGAGGACCACCACGCGATCGCCCTCGGGGCGAAGCTTCATGTTGCGGCGATAGTTCACACATTCGACCGCCCAGATGCGTCCCTTCGGATCGACCTCGATGTTCGTCGGATTCTGGATCATCGGCTCGGCGGCGACGAGCGCGACCTTGAGTCCGTCGGCGGTCTTGAAGGTCGCCATGTTTTTCTTCGCGACCTCGAGGCCGTAGCGCTCGTCGGCGGTCTGGGCGAAAGCGGCGGTGCCCGTGACCAGGGCGGCGGTGGTTGCGAGGAGGAGGGCGGAGTTGGGAGTGGTCATGGAATTGGAGTTGGGATGCGGTGTCGGTTCAATCGGGTGGGTGCGGAAAGCTTAGGGTGTTGTGGGTCTCTATTCTTCTTCGGTTCCGGGTTCAGGCGTAGCGATCGGGGTCGAGCAACTGCAGGTCGAGCGCGGGTTTTTCGCCGGAGAGGATGCTGGCGATGAACTGGCCGGTGATCGGCCCGAGGCTGAGGCCCATCATGGCGTGGCCGGTGGCGAGGCAGAGATTTTCATACGCGCGGGTGCGGCCGAGGTAGGGCAGGCCGTCCGGCGAGCATGGTCGCAGGCCGCTCCACGGGCGGATGCTGGCGAAGTCGTCGGGTGAAAAATCGGGGTAGTAGCGCGGGACGGACTTGATGATGCCGGCGACGCGGCGGGGATTGATGCGCTCGTTGAGCCCGGCGATTTCCATGGTGCCGCCAAAGCGCAGGGTGCCATTCATCGGCGTCACCGCCACGCGGGCCTCGGTGAAGATCGCGCACAGTTTCGGGAGCTGGCGCGGATGGGGGAGGGTGAGCGAGTAGCCTTTGCCCGCCTGCATCGGCACGGCGAGCCGCAACTCGCGGGCGAGTTCCGCCGACCACGCGCCGCCGCAGAGCACAAATTCGTCGCCCGCGATTTCGCCGCGGGCGGTGCGCGCGGCGACGATTTTGCGCGACTCGCAGCGCCAGCCCGTGACCTCGGAATCGAAGACGACCTCGCCGCCGGCGCCGATGACCGCGCGCTGGAGGTCGGCGAGGAAACGCTGCGGGGTGAGGTGGCAGTCCTGCGGAAACAGCACCGCGCCGGCGATGTCCATGCGCACGCCGGGCTCCAGCGCGGCGGCGGCTTTGGCGTCGAGCACTTCGGCGGGGATGTTGAGTGCGCGGGCTTTTGCGGCGGTCTGCGCCTCCTCGTCGAGCGCGTGCTGCGTCTGGCAAAGCATGAGCAGCCCCCGCTTTTCCAAACCGAAATCGAAGCCGGGCTGCGCGGCGAGTTCCTCGAAACACGCGCGGCTGGCATAGGACAGATCGCGGATCAGCGGCGCGGCGGCGCGGACGTGCGCGGGCGTGGCGGCGCGCCAAAACTTCAGGCCCCACGCGAGGAGATCCCCGTCGAGCCGCGGTTGCACGTAAAACGGCGACTCGGGATTCCACATCCACTTCAGCCCGAGCGCGACCATGCCGGGCGCGGCGAGCGGGGTGAAATGCGAGGGCACGATCATCCCGGCGTTGCCGAGCGAGCACGAGTCGTGACCCGCCGCGCCGCGCTCCAGCACGGTGACGCGATGCCCGCGCTGCTGCGCGTAATACGCGACCGCCAGCCCGATCACCCCGCCGCCGATAATGACGATATGTTTGCTCATTTTAGCGAATCCCCCAGCAAAACGGATCCCGCTCGTCGAGCAGCAGGGTGGCTTCGGCGGTGACGTGCGCGGTGCCGGTGATCGTTGGGACGATGATGCCGCGCTCGCGGTCGACCCAACGAAACGACCCGCGAAACGAACTGCCAACGATGCTTTCCTGCACCAGCTCCGAGCCCTCCGCGAGCCGGCCATCGGCGGCGAGGCAGGCCAGCCGCGCGCTCGTGCCGGTGCCGCAGGGCGAGCGGTCGTAGGCTTTGCCGGGGCACTGCACGAAGCTCCGCCCATTCGCGCCGGGCGTATGCGGCGGGCCGAGCAGGACGATGTGATCCACCTCGGGAAAACCCTGCGCGTTCACCGCCTGGCGGATCGCCCAGGCGAAAGCGGTGAGCGCCTCGACGTTGGCGAGTTCGAGCGCGAGGTCGTGCTCCTCGACGAAGAAGAACCAATTCCCGCCCCACGCCACGTCGCCGGTGACCTGGCCGTGGCCGGGCACCGAGATCTTCACGGCTTTGGCCTTGCGGTGGGCGGGGATGTTTTCGAGCGAAACCGAGCAGTCCGCGTGCAGCGTCACTTTCACCACGCCGACCGGGGTCTCGATGCTGTGAACGCCCGGCGCGATCCGGCCGAGGTGCGCGAGCGTGACGACGAGCCCGATGGTGCCGTGGCCGCACATGCCGAGGAAGGTGACGTTGTCGAAATAGATCACGCCGGTGACGCAGGCCGGGTCGCTGGGCGGCACGAGCAGCGCGCCGACGAGGACATCCGAGCCGCGCGGTTCATTGACGACGGCGCGGCGGAAATCGTCGTGCTGCGCACGGAGGACGGCGAGCTGGTCCGCGGTGCTGCCGCCGCCGAGGTCGGGGCCGCCGGAGAGCACCACCCGCGTGGGCTCGCCGCCGGTGTGGGAGTCGATGACGGGGACGCGGCGGATCATTTAGTTTTGCCGGACGATGCGCTGCACGCGGGCGGTTTTGTCGCTGAGGATTTTGGGCATGTAGCGGGCGCCTTTGACGACTTTGGCGGAGATGGCGTCGGCGGGGGCTTTTTCGAGGTGAATGGTCCAGTGTCCCTCGCCAGTCGGCACGGGCGCGCCGGAGGGCGTGCGCTCGGCGGGCGCGAGTTTGAGGACGCCGTCGGAAAATTCCGCGCTGCCGCCGCTGAAGTAGCCGTCATGCGCTTGCGCGAGGAACTGGGTGAGACGATCGCGCGCGGTGCTGGTGAGCTCGAATTCCACACTGCCCGCGGCGCAATCGAGGCTCACGCGCGGACGCTCCGGCGTGGGCGCGGCGCGCCAGCGAAAGTGCGGGGCTTTCGCCAGATCGAAGCCGTCGAGATGCGCGCGATCCGCCGGGGTGCGCGTGGCGGGTTTGGTGTAGCGCCACGGGAGTTCCGTGAAGACTTCGGCGCAGAGCGCGGACACGTCGGGGTCGTAGGTCTTGAGCTTGTCGCGGGTGTTGATGTCGTTGTGGAGGGCGTCGTTGGCGGCGTTGTTGTCGAACCAGACCTGCACCATTTCGGCCCAGTATTCGGCGCGGTTCACGGCGGCGTAGGTGCCTTTCCAGAGGCCGGCGGCCATGGCTTTTTCGTAGGCCGCCTTCAGCCGCTTGTCGAAGGTGGGGTCCACCTTTTTCAGGCCCATCTCGTGGATGGCGTGGGCGAATTCGTGGATGCCGATGACTTCGCGCGGATACGGATCGCCGGGAAAGCTGAGCAGGTTTTCCTCCGCGGCGCTGACCGCGAGCGCG
>CAIQUL010000273.1 GCA_903874975.1 uncultured Chthoniobacter sp.
AAAGCCTCGCCGCTTAAAAAGGCGGCGGCGCGTGGCGCGTACGCCCCGTCCGCGCCACGCGCCGCGAGCAGCGCAAAGCCGGTCGCACTCGCTGCCGTGCAACGCCTCATGGCCGAGGCGGTCATGCGCCCGCTCCGCCGCGACGAAGGCATGCAGACCGCGTGGAAAGACGGTTCGCCCGCCGCGGATGTCGCCGCACGGATCATCAAACCGAACGACCGGCTCACGTCCTTCGAGCGGCTCCAAATCTACAACCAGCAATACTGGTGGCGGCTGCTCGGCGCGTTCGGCGAAGACTTCTGGGCGCTGCGCGCGGTCGTCGGTACGCGGAAATTCGACGCGCTCGCCGTGGCCTATCTGGAAAGCTGCGGCTCGCAGACCTGGACGATGCGCGACCTCGGCCGGCACCTCGAAACCTTCCTCCGCGCGCACCCCGAACTCACCGCCCCGCACACCGCGCTCGCGCTCGACGTGGTGCGCGTGGAATGGGCGCGCGTCATCGCTTTCGATGAACCCGGCAACCCTGTGCTCCAGCCGGCAAAGATCGCCGCGCTGCCGCCCGACCGCCTGCGGATCGGCCTCCAGCCTTACCTCACGCTCCTCGAACTCGCGCACCCCGTGGACGAACTGCTCCGCAAATACAAGGAGCGCCGGATCGAAACCGGCGCCTTCAGCAACGCCGTCGCCGCCACCACCACGCCCCGCCGCGCCCGCATCGCCGCGCGTCCCAGCCGCCGGCCCATCCACCTCGCCGTCCACCGTCACCAGCTCGCCGTCTATTACAAGCACCTCGAGCCCGAAGCCCACCGCCTCCTCACCGCCCTTCGCGCCGGCACCACGCTCGCCGATGCCTGCGCGTCCGCCTTTGCCGCCTCCAAAGCCTCGCCGTCCGCCAGCGCGGAAAAAATCCAACGCTGGTTTGCGGAGTGGATGCAGCTCGGCTGGCTTTGCCGGTAGCCAAAAAAGTCATCCTGAGCGCCACGCAGCGAAGTCGAAGGACCTCGATTTCCCGGCGGAGGTGGAGGCTGGCGGGATTGCAACCTCGCTGCGGCTGCCGCGGTCTTCTTCCGCGCCGCCTCGCGCCACGAATGCTCACGTCACCGCGCCGCCTTTCGCCACTCCGTTGACCACTCACGCGGCACCGCATATCGAGAAGTCTGCCAATGCCCCAACTCCCCACAACCTCAACCTTCGCCACCGTCATGGTTGCCGCCCTTTGCGCCCTCGCGATCGGCGGCTGCGGCCAGGCACCCGCGCCGGGCGCGGCTCAACCACCCGGCCCGGCTCCCGCGGGCATGGTCTGGATCCCCGGCGGCGAGTTTGCCATGGGCTCGGACGACCCCACTTCCTCCCTTTGCGGCGGCAAGGACGCGATGCCCGATGCGCGCCCGATTCATCCGGTCCACGTGGACGGTTTCTGGATGGACCGCACCGAGGTCACGAACGCGCAGTTTGAAAAATTCGTGCAGGCCACCGGCTACGTCACGATCGCCGAACAGACGCCGCGCGCGGAAGATTTTCCCGGTGCCCCGCCGGAAAATCTCGTCGCCGGCGCGGTTGTTTTCACGCCCCCGGAGACGGCGGTGCCGCTGAACAATCACCTCCAGTGGTGGGCCTACGTGCGCGGCGCCAACTGGCGGCATCCGACCGGCCCGGCGAGCAATCTGACCGGGCGCGAAAACCATCCCGTCGTGCAAATCGCGTATCCCGACGCCGTGGCCTACGCGCAGTGGGCGGGGAAGCGACTGCCGACCGAGGCGGAGTGGGAGTTCGCCGCGCGCGGCGGAATGGCGGGGCAGTTTTACGCGTGGGGCGCGGACCTGAAACCGGGCGGCAAATGGATGGCGAACATCTTCCAGGGAAAATTTCCGTACAAGGACACCGGCGAGGACGGCTCCGTCGGCCTCGCGCTGGTCGGGCAGTATCCGCCGAACGGTTACGGTCTCCACGATGTCGCGGGCAATGTCTGGGAGTGGGTCTCGGATTGGTATCGCCCGGATTATTTCACCACGCTCGCGGCCGCCGGGCTGGCGCGCAATCCGCAGGGGCCGGCGGAGAGTTTCGACCCATCCGAGCCGGGGGTGAAAAAGCGCGTGCATCGCGGCGGCTCGTACCTCTGCACGGAAGAATACTGCACGCGCTACATGGTCGGCACGCGCGGCAAAGGCGAGCCCGACACCGGCACGAACCACCTCGGCTTCCGCTGCGTGCAACCCGCACGGTAGTAAGAGCGCCGCGGAACCTCCTGCATTGTCCGAGGCGTGCGGATTCGCGGGACGGTCAGGGAGCGGCCACCCTCCTGTCGCCGATGGCGGCGCGCGCAGCCGTCAAGGCCCTGAGCCTGTCGAAGGGCACCCCATCAAAAAACGATGAGCGCGCCAACTCTCGCCCGCCTAGCCAAAGAATGGGCTACTCCGCAGCGGATGAGGCCGGCGACAGAAATGTCGCCGCTCCTTGACTCCCTCCGTTTCATCCCGCTCCAAAAATCACGCCCGCGTGTTCGGTCCCTCCGGATGACACGCGTTTGATTCCCAACCTCGCGTCCTGCCCTCACCCGTAGCGCAGGGCTTCGATGGGGTCGAGACGGCTGGCTTTGAGCGCGGGGTAGAAGCCGCTGACGATGCCGATGAAAATGGCGAAGCCGACGCTGATGAGGATTGCGCCGGGTTCAACGAGCGGCGTGTTTTCGCCTTCGGTGATTTTGGCGAGCAGCCGCAGCAGGCCGAACGCGCCGCCCAGCCCGAGCACGCCGCCGCCTAGGCCGATGACGCTGCTTTCCACGATGATCTGGAGGAAAATGTCGCGCCCTTTCGCGCCGATGGCGCGGCGCACGCCGATCTCGCGGATGCGCTCGGTGACGGATGCCAGCATGATATTCGTGATGCCGATGCCGCCGACGATGAGGCTGATGCAGGCGATGAGCCCGCCGCTGATCCGCGTGCTCCTGATGCTGCGCTCCATGCTGTCGAACCACTCCTCGCGCGTGACGAACGCAAAATCCTCGATGCCGCGGTGGGTGACGTTGAGCAGGGCGCGCGTCTGCTCGACGGCCTCGTGGAAGCGCGCGGCGTCGCTGAGCTGAAAGATGAGCTGGTCGAGTTTGTAGTTCGGCCCCTGGTCCACTTTGCCGACGACATTGGCGGATTTGTAGTCGTAAAACATCGTGGTGATGGGCGTCTGGACACTGGCGTTTTTGCCGAAGAACGGATCGTAGTTTTTGCTGCGTCCAGCGGATAAATTGCCCCCACCCGGGCGGACGATGCCCTGCGCGCGGCGCGCTTTTTCCGAGGCGCGCTCGTAGAGCTTGAAGACACCGACGACGGTGAAGGGGCGGCCGTTGATGAGCATGGACTGCCCGAGCACGTCGGCGGATTTCCGCCCCGGCCACAGGCTCCGCACGACGGACTGGCCGATGAGACAGACGTGGCGCGCTTCGTCGAGGTCGAGTTGGCTAAGACGGCGGCCGACTTCGAGTTCGTGTTTGTTGATGTAGTAGAAATCCGGCCAGCAGCCATAGACGGTGGCGCGGTAGGTCTGGCTGCCGCGGGTCAGGGCGGCATTGCTCAAGCTGGAAACCGGCGAGACGTAGTTTACCAGTGGGGAGCGGCGCTGGATGATCTCGGCGTCGGCGACGGTCGAGCCCGGCGAGATGTCCGCAAAGCCGCTCTGCTCCTCGGGCGGATCCTGCTTGGTGATCTCGATCTTTTCGATGCCGCCGATCTGCGTCATGAAATCGCGCATGCCGTGCGCGATGCCGGCGGTCAGGGCAAAGGTGGTGAGCAGGCTGGCGACGCCGAGGATGATGCCGAGCATGGTGAGGATGCTGCGGAATTTGTGCGCGCCGATTTCCTTCAGCCCCATGAGGAGGGAGAGCCAGAGCTTCATGGGGAAAAATTCGAAATCCGAATATCGAAATCCGAAACAAATTCAAAAGGCGGGCAAAGCGGGAAAACGGAAAAGCAAGCCGCGCGTTCTCCATCGTTTTTCTGACTTCTGATCATTCGGATTCGTTTCGGATTTCGATATTCGGATTTCGAGATTCCGCCGCAGCGGCGGTCCGTACATCCGCCACGATCTTCCCATCGCGCATCTCGATGCGCCGCGGAGTGCGGGCGGCGATTTCCTGGTCGTGGGTGACGAGGACGATGGTGCGGCCTTGGGCGCTGAGTTCCTGAAAGAGCGCGAGGATGGATTCGCCGGTCGTGGAGTCGAGGTTGCCGGTGGGCTCGTCGGCAAAAATGATGCGCGGGTCATTGACGAGCGCACGGGCGATGGCGACGCGCTGCATCTGGCCGCCGCTGAGCTGGAGCGGCGTGTTCTTCACGCGGTTGGAAAGTCCCACGCGCTCGATGGCGGCGAGCGCGCGGCTTTTCCGGTCCGCGGCCCGCAGGCCGGCGTAGATCATGGGCAGCTCGACGTTTTGCAGGACGTTGAATTTCGGCAGCAGATTGAAGGACTGGAAGACGAAGCCAATCTTGGCGTTGCGCAGCTCAGACAGGCGGTCGCCGCCGGCGCGGCTGGCGTCGATACCGTCGATCATCAGGCGCCCGCTGGTCGGCGTATCGAGGCAGCCGAGGAGGTGCATGAGCGTGGATTTGCCGCTGCCGCTCGGGCCGATGATCGCGGCGTATTCGCCCGCCTCGATGCTCAGGTTCACGCCGTCGAGCGCGGCGATTTCCTGTTCGCCGACCCGGTAGCGTTTGGTGACTTCGGTAAGCTCGATGAGCGCCATCGCCGGACGAGGCTACGAGCGTTTCGGCACCTTGCCTGGCTCGATGAGGAGGATCTGCTCGCCCTCCTTCACCCCGTTCAAAATCTGCGCGTGGTCGATGTTCGTGACCCCGATTTTGACCTCGCGCTTTTCGGTGGCCTCGCCGCTTTTGACATACACGACCCGCTTGTTGCCCTCGCCTTTGAACACCGCCGTGACCGGCACGCTGACGGCGTCCTCGGCGTGCCCGATGGGGATGTTCACCGTCACGGTCATGCCGGGGCTGAGGCGCGGGTCGGCTTTTTCGATCAGCGCCTGCACTTGGAAACCTTTCACGCTATTCTTCGTCGTGGCGATCGGCGCGATGAAGGCGATGTGCGCATCCTTGGTTTCTTCCTTGAGCGCTTCGGCGCGGATTTGCACGACCTTGTCGAGGGAGAGCCGCGCCTTGTCCACCTGGTTGATGTGCAGCTCGATGAGCAGCTTGGAGAGGTTCGCGATGGTCATCAGCGTGGTGCCGCTGTTCACGCTCGCCGCGCCGATGACGACCTGGCCCTGGACGACGGGTGCGGTCAGCACGGTGCCGTCGGTGGGTGAAAGGACTTTCGTTTTTTGCAGGCGATCGTCCACGAGTTGCAGCTTGCGCTGGGCTTTGACGAGGCCGTTCTGGGTGATCTCAAACTCCGCCGTGAGGTTGTCGAAGACCTCGCGGCTGACGAGCTTCTGCGCGAACAACTCGCGGGCGCGTTCGAAGTTCTTCTTCGTCTTTTCCATCCCGAGTTTCGCGCCTTCGATCTCGGTCAGCGCGCTGTCTTTCTCCGTGAGCAAATCGCGGTCGTCGATCTCCACGAGCAGGTCGCCCTGCCGCACCGTCTGCCCCGGCACGACGTGGAGTTTTTTGAGTTTGCCGCCGACCTCGGGCTTGACCTCGAGTTGGAAAGCGGGCGTCACCTCGCCGCTCACGTCGATGCTCGATTCGATGTCGCGCTTCTCGGCCACGGCGATGAAGTCGCCACCGGCGGACGTGGCGGCTTCGGGCTTCGTCATCTGGCCGCGGAAAACCAACCAGCCGCCCGCGACGAGGGCGGCCAGGACGATGATGAGGGCGGGCTTTTTCATGCGGAGCGACAAAGCGGAAAGAAGTGGGCGGGTATCTAAGCGGCAACAGGCATCGGCGCAATGATACGTCTGCGTAGTGAATCCGGTTGGGCGGGATTTGCTTAGAGGGTCGAGAAAACTCCGCGTCATCCTGAGCGGAGTTCCGTGAGGGCGAAGGCGGGACGGAACGGAGTCGAAGGATGACGCGGTTTCGCCCGCCTACTCCAGACGCTGGAGCGAGGGCAGGCGGTATTTGGCCTTGAAGGCCTCCTCGTTCGCAGTGACCTGCGCGGCGTCGAGGTAGATGACCGTCGGTTCGCCGTCGAACTCGACCTTGTGCAGGCCGTCCACCGCCTTGGTCAGCGCGCCGGGCACGTCGGCGAGGCTCTGGAGCGCCCCGCCGTTGATTTTCTTAATGACCAGAT
>CAIQUL010000274.1 GCA_903874975.1 uncultured Chthoniobacter sp.
CCGTTCCGTTTGCGAGCTTGAGCGCTCCCGATCAGGCGTTTCTCCGCACGGGAAAAGAACCGGCCAAAGCTCCCGCCGCCGCCCCGACTCCCGCCGCTCCCCAGCAACTTTCTCTGGGCGGCACGCCTCTGAAGCCGGACGGCAGTGTCACCATCGTGGAGCAACCGCTCTCGCCCGCCGCGCTGAAGAGCTTTGCGAAGGCATCCGCCCAGCCCACCACGCTGAAACTTGCCGTCGCCCTGCCCGCCGGCTTCGACCCCGACAAACCGCAGCGCATCATGTGGACGAGCGCCCCGATCAACAGCGATGGAAACGAACTAGGGGAAATGTCGGAGGCATCGGCGGCTGGGTGAAACCGGCCACGCAATCCGGCTGGGTGGTGGTTACCGCCGATCCCGACTTGGGAAATCCCGGCTGGAGGACAATCAGAACGCGACGGCGGGCGACCTCGAGCTCTTTGAAGGTGGGCACAGCATAAACGCCGGGGAGTTTAAAAAGGCCATGGAGTGGTTTCTCAAAGACCAGAAACCACGACCCTGAGCGGAGCGCGCGTCACCTCCACGGCGGTGTGCGTGTAACCTGTGGCGCGCGCAGAACTGAATCACTCATCGAGGATCGCGGGAACTGGATACCTGCCGCGCGTTGCTCACTCCATGCGTCTGCTTTTTCCTCACAGCATCTCCGCCGTGAGATGCCGGATGAGCAGCCGCAAGCGCTCGCCGGCGCGTAACTCCTCAAAGACATCCTGCCGATGCTGGGCTTTCCGGAGAAAGGAATGCGCGACGATGTCGCCGAGCACCCCGGCGTCTTCGATCTGCGCGAGTTGGCCCTCGAGCGCTTCGGGCACGCGCACGCCGCTGTCCCGGAGTTTGGCCAGCACCTCGCGCAGTTTGCTGACCAGCAGTTCGTTGTGCAGTGGCTCGGCCGGAGTCGAGCGCAGCTCGCGTAGCTCGGCGAGGCGGAAAGGCGTCTCCTGCGCGAAGCCGGTGAGCCGCACCCGCGCGACACCTTGGAGCATGAGATGGGAGGTGCCGTCTTCGCGCTGCACGCAGGCGCGCACCAGCCCGAGTCCGACGGTGTGGTGAAAATCGTCGTCCGTCAGCGCCTCGGTGATTCCGCCTTTGAGCGGCGCGATGCAGAAAAGCCGATCGCGCTCCAGGCTCCAGGCCAACATTTCCCGATAACGCGGCTCGAAGATGTAGAGCGGCAGCAGCGCGTGCGGAAAGAGTGACGCTCCGGGCAGCACCATGACGGGAGCCAGGGCGGGGAGATTGAGGGATTGGTTGGCGATGTTTTTCACGCGGTCGGTGCAAATACTACGCTGGCTCGGGATGTGCGGACTGCCGAGGCCGGGAATTTTTCACTCTCGTTCCCAAAGTTAGCGCAGCGCTTTGGGAACGCGCGCCTCGGCGAGTCTCTGTCTCCCATCCGGCGAACCACGATTTTAAGCGCGTGCCAAGTAATTCCGTCCGCCGCCGAACCGGAGGTTCGCCCCACCCATCCGTTCCCGAAGAGCGGTGCAAACTTCGGGAGCGAGCCGAAAACAGTGCCGGATCGGAGATGTGACAGAGTCGGATCGTCTCACCGCCGCTCCAATCCGATCTTCACGCGGAAAACCGCCTCCCCATCCAACCGCCTCAGGCTGCCCTCGACCTCGCACTTTTCCCAATCAATCTCCAGCAGGCCGAAATTCAGATCGCGATAAGTGCGGGGACTCACGCGGTGCCGGTTCGGCTCGTCCACCTTGCCGCCGCCGCCGTTGGTCAGGCCACTCGAGGTGATTTCCCACACCGGCGCGCCGGGACTCAGCGGATCGGTCGCGGCGAGTTTCATGATCTCGCCCATGTGCCGGTCGCCACTCAGCACGATCACATTGGTCGCGCTGGTTTCCTTGAGCAGTTGCAAAAAGCGCGCGCGCTCGGCGGGGATGTTTTCCCAACATTCCCAGCCATGGTCCTGCGGCAGCAATTGGTAGCTGGACATCACCACCCGCAAGTCGGCGGGCTCGCGCAGGCGTTCGGCGAGCCACGTCCACTGCGCGGCGCCGAGCACAGTCGCGGCGGGATCGCGATTCACGGTGTAAGGACCGCGGGGGTCATATTGCGGGTGCTTCACCAGCGGACTGCGAAAATACCGGGTATCGAGCGAAATGATCTGCACGACGCGTCCCTCGGGACCGAAGCGGCGGGCATCGTAAATCCCCGGCCGCCGATGCACGGGACTCTCGGGCGGCAAGCGAAAAAACGCGGCGAACTCACGCTGCGACGCCTCGCGCATCGGATACTCGGCCCCACCGTCATTGACGCCGTAGTCGTGGTCGTCCCACACGCCCAAAATCGTGCTGCGGGCGCGCAGGGCGGCGAACCCGGCGTCCGCATCGAGTCGGCGATATTTTTCACGCATTACGGCCATGTCCTCGGTGTCGCCGTAGATGTTGTCGCCGAGAAAAAGGAAAACCTCCGGTTTTGTGGCCAGCACGGCATTGAGAATTGGCTTGGGCTTGTCCTGATGACAGCAGGACCCGAAGGCGATCCGGGTGAGCGGCACCTCGGCGGCTGTCGCCGTCGCTAGGCCCATAATCGTTGCGATGCAAAAAAGACGACGCATCAGGCGATCCTGCCCCGCGCGACCGCAATCGCAATTCCGAAAGCCCCCTCCCATTTTTCCCCCTCGCGACCGCGCTCGGCAGCACCGGCGAGGGTGTGGATGCGCTGGTGCAGGCGGTCGCCGATGGTCACGCGCCCGCCACGCTCCTCGCGCCGCGGGCGCTGAAGGACAAGCTGCTCGCCTTTCTCCTCGCGCAATCGGCCCCGGCGAAGTGACCGCTATGGTAGCCGCAGGTCGCAGGTGATGAGGCGGGCGGGGAGGCTTTTGCAGGGGCTGGAGTTCGGCGCGGGCGGGGACGCTGCGGTGCGGGCATGCCCAGACCGGTACGAACCAGGATGCAGGTTAGTCCAGCCAACCCATCGCTGCCCCAACTGCCTCTGCCGGGAAAGCTAGACGTTGCGCCGGCGGCGCTTGACGTGGAGCTGGGCGAGGGACTTCGCCAGGGCGACTTGCACGGCAGCGGCCTCTTCGCTGCCCAACTCGTGCTTGCGGGCCATGGCTTCCTCGGCGCGTTTGACGGCGGCCTCGGCAGCGGATTCGTCGATGGCTTCCCACTCGATGGCCATGTCGGTCAGGACTTTCACGGACGTCTGATCGATGGTCACGAAACCTTCGCCGACGGCGAGATACTTGCGGTCGTTGCCTTTGCTGACCACGAGTTCGCCGGGGTGGATCATGGTCATCAACGGGATGTGCATGGGCAGCACCCCCATTTCACCTTCGGTGCCCGGAATGACGACGCCATCCACGTCGTCGCTGTAAGCGACCTTTTCGGGGGTGACGATTTCGAGTTTGAGGGTGGCCATGGATTTAGGAAGTAAGATTTAGGATTTAGGAAGTGAAGCGAGGCGCTGCGCGCTCCCTTCTTACCTCCTAAATTCCCCGTCAGTCCTTGATCATCTCGATGCCGCCCTTCATGTAGAAGTTCGTCTCACCGACATCGTCGTGTTTGCCATCAAGAATTTCCTTGAAGCCGCGGACCGTCTCTTTGATCGAGACATACTGACCGGGGGTGCCGGTGAAGACTTCGGCGACGCTGAAGGGCTGCGAGAGGAAGCGCTGGATTTTGCGGGCGCGGAAGACGAGCAGCTTGTCCTCGGGCGAAAGCTCATCCATGCCGAGAATGGCGATGATGTCCTGCAAGTCCTTGTAGCGCTGAAGCACACGCTGAACGCCACGGGCGACGAGGTAGTGCTCTTCGCCGACGATCTCGGGTGCGAG
Source organism: uncultured Chthoniobacter sp. (assembly GCA_903874975.1). Lineage (GTDB taxonomy): Bacteria > Verrucomicrobiota > Verrucomicrobiia > Chthoniobacterales > Chthoniobacteraceae > Chthoniobacter. The sequence goes on from CAIQUL010000274.1 coordinate 3,829, forward strand.
CGCCTTCGATGTCGAAGCGAGCGGATCGACGGCTGGATAGATACCCAACTCGGCGATGGAGCGCTCGAGCACGATCGTCGAGTCAAGGTGCGCGAAGGTGTTCGCGGGCGCGGGATCGGTGAGATCGTCCGCGGGAACATAGACGGCCTGCACGGAGGTGATGGAGCCTTTCTTCGTGGAGGTGATGCGCTCTTGGAGCGTGCCCATTTCCGAGGCGAGTGTGGGCTGATAACCCACCGCCGAAGGTGTGCGTCCGAGGAGCGCGGATACTTCGGAACCGGCCTGCGAGAAGCGGAAGACGTTATCGACGAAGAGGAGCACGTCCTGGTTCTTCTCGTCGCGGAAATACTCCGCCATCGAGAGCGCGGAGAGCGCCACGCGGAGACGCGCGCCGGGAGGCTCGTTCATCTGGCCATACACGAGCGCGACCTTGGACTTGCTGAGGTCTTTTTGGTCGATGACTCCGGCATCGCTCATCTCGTGGTAAAGATCGTTGCCTTCGCGGGAGCGTTCGCCGACGCCTGCAAAGACAGAGAAGCCGCCGTGACCTTTGGCGATGTTATTGATGAGTTCGAGAATAACGACGGTCTTGCCGACGCCGGCACCACCAAACGCGCCGACTTTGCCGCCCTTGGTAAACGGACAGATCAGATCGATGACCTTGATGCCGGTTTCAAGGATGGTCGAACTCACGTCCTGATCGATAAGGGCGGGGGCCGGGCGGTGAATGGGATAGCGCTTGGTGTGGGCCACGGGGCCGCGCTCATCCACGGGGTCGCCGGTGACGTTAAAGATGCGGCCAAGGATGCCGTCGCCCACGGGGACGCTGATCGGTGCGCCAGTCGCGGTGACCGGCAGGCCGCGCTTGAGGCCCTCGCAGCCGCTCATGGCGATGGCGCGAACCCAGCCTTCGCCGAGATGCTGCTGCACTTCGAGGACGAGCTTGGTCTCGACTCCGTTGACCGTGAACAGAATCTCAAGCGCTTCGTAGATTTTTGGGAAGATGCCCGAGACGGAAAAATCGACGTCCACAACGGGGCCGATGACTTGGACGATGGTGCCGGTATTGCTCATAAGGAATGTGGGATGGGTTAGGAAAAGGGTTAGCCGAGCGCCATTTGGGCGGTCGTGATTTCGAGAAGTTCGGTGGTGATCGCGGCTTGACGGACCTTGTTGTATTCGAGGGTGAGGTCTTTGATGAGTTGCTTGGCGTTATCCGTCGCGCTCTTCATCGCCACCATCCGGGCGCTGTGCTCGGAAGCGCGGGAATCGAGAACCATCTGATAGACTTGGAAATAAACGTGGTGCGGCAGGACCGCGCTGAGCACTTCGCCGATGGCTGGCTCGAAGCTGTATTCCACGCTTTCACCCTGCGTCGCCTCGACTTTGCCCGCGTCGTGCGCGCCGCTGATGCCAGTGGAAACTTCGAGGGAGGTAATGGGCAGGATCGTCTTCACCGTCGGCGTCTGGGTGAGGGTGTTGACGAAGTCCGTAAAGACGACCGTCACCTTATCCACTTCGCCGCTAACGAACTTATTCATGCAGAACTTCGACACCGTCTTGGTTTCGAGAAAGGCCGGCGCGTCGCGCAGCTCAAACTCGGCGGCGATGGTGCGGTTGGTCCGGGCGAGATACTGCGAACCCTTGCGACCGCAGGCGACAAAGATCGTCTTCGCCGGATCAAACTTCGCCACTTCACGCAGCAGGTTCGTGTTCAGAGCGCCACACAGGCCTTTGTCGGTGCTGATCACGAGCACGAGTTCCTTTTTCACCTCACGCGCGACGAGCAACTCGTGTGCACCTTCCTCCGCACCCGCGGCGACGGAACGCAACACTTTCGCGAGCAACTCGGCATACGCCCGGCCCGCAACGGCGACCTGCTGGGCCTTGCGCATTTTCGCCGCGGCCACCATCTGCATGGCCTTGGTGATCTGCGAAGTGTTTTTGACCGACTTGATGCGTCGGCGGATGTCGCGCGTGTTCGCGGCCATGGGTTAGCGGTAGCTGGACTTAAACTCGCTGAGGGCGGCCTTGAGATCGGCGGTGATGTCGTCGTTGATCGCGCCGGTGTCGCGGATCTTGGCGAGCACAGCGTCTTTCCGCGTGGCAAAGTAGTCCTGCAGCTTGAGCTGGAAGTCTTTGATCTTATCGACAGCCACGTCGTCCATGTAGCCATTCTGCATCGACCAAAGTGTGGTGACCATGACCTCGGTGGCGAGCGGGTTGTATTGCACCTGTTTAAAGAGTTCGACGATGCGCGCGCCGCGATCGAGGATCGACTTGGTTTTGGCGTCGAGGTCGCTGCCAAACTGGGCGAAGGCGGCGAGTTCGCGGAACTGGGCGAGGTCGCCCTTGATCTTACCGGCGACTTGCTTCACCGCTTTGATCTGCGCGGCGGAACCCACGCGACTTACCGATAGACCCACCGACACAGCGGGGCGGATGCCTTGGTAGAAAAGATCGGTTTCGAGATAAATCTGGCCGTCGGTGATGGAGATGACGTTCGTCGGGATGTAGGCCGAAACGTCGCCGGCCTGCGTCTCGATGATCGGGAGCGCGGTGACGGAGCCGTTGCCATTCTTTTCATCCACGCGGGCGCTGCGCTCGAGCAGGCGGCTGTGGAGATAGAACACGTCGCCGGGATAAGCCTCGCGACCGGACGGGCGCTTGAGGAGCAGCGAGACCTGGCGGTAGGCCACGGCATGCTTGGAAAGGTCATCATAGACGATGAGCGCATCCATGCCGTTATCCATGAACCACTCACCCATCGCCGCACCGGAGAACGGCGCGAGGTATTGGTTCGTGGCGGTGTCGGATGCGGGTGCCGAAACAATGATCGTGTAAGGCATCGCGCCAGCGGCTTCGAGGACGGCAAGCGAGCGGGCGATGTTCGAGTTTTTCTGCCCGATGCCAACGTAGATGGAATAGAGCGGGCGGAAGCCGGGCTTGCCCTCGTTGGCCTTGTTGATGCGCGCCTGGTTGATGATCGTGTCGATGGCGATCGTGGTCTTGCCGGTGGCACGGTCGCCGATGATGAGTTCGCGCTGGCCGCGGCCGACGGGAATCATCGCGTCGATGGCCATGATGCCGGTCTGCACGGGCTGGCTGACGGATTTCCGCTTGATGATGCCGGGCGCGACTTTTTCGACCGGGTAAATCGCGGAGGCGGTGATCGGGCCTTTGCCATCGACCGGAGCGCCGAGCGTATCGACCACGCGGCCGAGCAGACCTTTGCCCACGGGCACGGAGAGGAGGCGTCCGGTCGTTTTGACTTCGACGCCTTCGACGACGCCCTTTTCGTCGCCGAGCAGGATGCAACCGACTTCGCCTTCTTCGAGGTTGAGAGCCAGACCGTAGAGGCCGCCGGGAAATTCGATCAGCTCGTTGAGCATGACGTCGCTCAGACCTTCGATGCGGGCGACGCCGTCGCCGATTTCGCGGACGATGCCGACGTTGGACTTGGTCGTCGAGGTCTTGAGACCGCTGATTTGGGATTCGAGTTCTTGCAGGATGCTGCTCATGGTGTTGGGCTAATTAGGCGTGGGTAAGTTGAGTTTCGAGGCGGGCGAGACGTTCGCGGACGGAGCTGTCGAAAACGTCGCTGCCGATCTTAATGCGCAGCCCGCCGAGGAGTTCGGGCGTGGTCTTGAATTCAATGGTGAGGTCGTTGCCGTACTTGGCGCGGAGATTGGCCAGCAAATGGTCGCCGGCCTGCTTATCCAGCGGGGTGGCGCTTTCGACTACGGCATGATGCTTGCCGACTTCGAGCCGGACGAGGCGTTGATATTCTTTGAGAATACCGACAAAGCTGCGGGGCTTGCTCGCAATGACCTTGCCAACCACCGCGGAGACCTTCTTCTGATCCAGCCGACCATTGGTCAGGCTGAGTTGAAAAAGCCCCTTGGTCAGCTTGCGTGCGTCTTTGTCGAGCTTCATGGCGATGGGTCAGGAAGCCTAGGCGGCGACTTCGCGCGCGGCTTCTTCGGAGAGGCGTTTCTGATCGTCGGCGGTGAGCACCTTGCCGGTGACCTTTGCGGTCGTCCCGATGACAAGACGACCGACTTCGCGCTTGAGATCGCCAAGCATTTTCGTGTGCTCCAGGGCGGCCGCCTCGCGGGCTTTGGTGAGAATCTGCTCGGCCTCGCTGATCGCACGCTGCGTTTCGCGGTCTTTCACCACAGCGGCGCTGGCGCGAGCTTCGTCGATCATCTTCTGAGCCTCGGCGTTCGCCTTGGTGAGAATCTCCTGATAGCGCTGCTCGGACTCGGCAAGCTGCTGCTTGATCTTATCGGCGTTCGCCAAACCGTCGGCGATGCGCTTGCGGCGCTCTTCGAGGATGGTGAGGATCGGCTTGTAGGCAAATTTTTGGAGGAGAAATGCGACGATGCAGAAGCTGATGATCTGCGAGAAAAAGAGCCAGGCGTTGAAACCAAAGGTCTCGCCGGTGCGCCGGGTGCTTTCGACGAGGGCGTCCACAATGCCGCTTTCCGCGGCAAGAACAGGAATGAAAGTCATAGGTGGTGAACGTTGAGAATGGCAAAGCGAGCGCGGGGCCGTTGCCGACCCCGCGCCTTGAAGATTAGTTCCCCGACTTCCCGAGGAAGATCGCGAAGAACACGATACCTTCAGCGAAGGCCGTGCTCAGAATCGCTTGCACGAGAATCGGCGTGGCTGCGCCGGGATTCCGGCCAACCGCTTCCGCGGCTTTCATGCCAATGATTCCCACGCCCAGCGCTGCGCCAAGACAGGCGAGACCGACGTTGAGACTTCCGGTGATTTCTGCCAATATTGTGATGTCCATGATGTTTGTTTGGTTTGCTGTTTTTTCCGACGATCCCCGCGGGTTGCCCACGGTCCGACCGGCGAAATTGGTTTCTTCGTAGAAAGCTAGTGGCGCCCCTCCTCGTGCTGGCAGATGAGCAGTGTGAAAACGGCCGTGAGGAGCATGAAAACGAGCGCCTGCACGATCCCAACGAGCAATTCCATGAAGTAGAACGGCACCGGAATCAGCCAACCCAATGACGGCACCAAGGCAGCCATCGATTCGAGCATGCTCTCACCGGCAAACACATTGCCGTAGAGACGGAAGCTCAATGACACCGGTCGGAACATGATCGAAACGATTTCGAGGAAGCCGACAACGATGAACACGGCGATCATCATGACCTTCATAAAGCCCTCAGTCTTCCCTTTTGGCCCAAAGATGTGCATTACAAATCCGCCCGGCCCGTTCGCCTGCAATGCCCAGACGACCCAGCAGACGAAGAAGATGACCGCCATGGCCAGCGTCATATTCAGATCCGCATTGACGCCGCGGAAAAGCGGGCGGGAAATGTGATCAAGACCGCCCTGCGCGTTGGGAATGCCCCAGCCAATCGTCCCGACGCCGGGAATCAAGCCCGCCCAGTTGGTAAACAGAATGAAGATGAAAAGCGTGGCGAAGAACCAGAACGTCTTTTTGACCAAGTCAGGCCCGATGATGCTCTCCAGAAAGTTATGGAGGCTCTCCACGAGCCACTCCCAAAAATTCTGCGCGCCGTCCGGCACGTCCTTGATGGAGCGGGTGGCGTATTGCGCGAAACCAATGACGCCGATCGCCACGATCCACGTCACGATCATCGAATTGGTCACGCTAAAAGGGCCGACCTGAATCCGCGGGGCATCCGGACTCAGACCATGGTGCTTGTGCTCCGCGTGCGCGCCGTGCCCGGCCTCTCCGGCATGCGCCTCGTCCGCGGCGAGCGCAACCGCGCCCAACCCCGCGAGCACTAGGACGAAGGTCAGCGCCAGCAAGCGAATCGCCCGACCGAAACCGGTCAGCGCATGGATGTAATGGACGGAATTGCTCATTGCCAAAATTGGGACATGACCTGAAGCGCGTGTCGTCGAGTAAATCGACCGTGAAACTCACCGCGAAGGGGAGATTTCGCGCCCACCCGCTTCGGGCAATGCGAGGCGGATGAAACAACGAACTCTGCGACGAGGCAAGCACTTTGTGAAATTTTTCACAAAGTGCTCCGGCTCTGCCGACGAAAGCAGGGGCGGCACCTCGCGAACACCAACTACGGCAGAGGTGCCGTGGAGACTTCCGTCGCCCGGAGGATCGGTTCGTTGTCGTCCTGAAACACGTCGCGGAACAGCTTGCCGTCGATCAAGTCGCTGTGCGTGTCGATTCGTCCGTAGGTGGACTTTTGATTCGCCGTCTGGCCCGCTTCGTTAGAGACAAAAAATCCTTTACCCGGAACCATGACGATCCCCGAGAGCGCGCCCTGCTTGTTATTGCCAAAGGGCGAAAGCTCCAACTCCTCCCACGGCACATTGAGATTGCCGAGCACGTTCAACTCATCATCGAGCACGGTAATCGCCCGCTCCTGCCACCGGGTGACCAGCACACGCTTGCCATCGATCGCCACATCCATCGGGCCTCTTACGGCCACCGATTTCACGTCCTGCGCTCCCGGTTTTATTTTAAAAACCTTGCCCCCCTTCAAATCCGCCACCCAGATATTTCCCTTCGCATCCACCTTGATGCCCCGCAGGTCGCTCGCGCCCGGCACCTTGAATACGCCGGAGCCGCCGAGGCCAGCCAAAGTCGCTGAACTCAAGCCGTCGCCATTTTCCTTCACGACCCAGCGGGAAATCGAACCGTCATCCCGGTCGGAACCGTAAAGCACCAACTCGGCCCCTTCGCGCGCCGTGGCCACGCTATCGGCGATGCCGGCAGGAATCCGCAGCAGCCTGGTTTCCAGAGCCGCGTCGTAAACGTGGATCGCGCTGTTGTCGCAAATATAGACGCGCCCCTTGTCATCCGTGGCGATCCCTTTGGCCAAAATCCCCGGCAGCAGCGCCACCGTCCCCCGCTCGAAATCCGCAACGTCGATCTGAATCCGCCGCACCTCCCCGGTGTTGTTGAAACTGTGGTGATAGCCCGCGTAGAGGTATTTATAATCGGGCGAAATCGCCAATCCGCGATTGTGGCGGGGAGACACCGTCTGTGGCCGCCCCAAGACTGTCCGGCTGGTATCCACGAGATATTGCACCGTCCATTTGTAGGCATCGCCAGCCGACGCGGAGACCTCGCCGAGCCACAGCGCAATTTGGATGGCGATGACCGATTTGACCGTGGTTGTGAACAAATGAGTGCGGCGTGTGGGGAACATCAAAGTAGGGTGAGCATGGAACTCGTCGGGGTTTGGAGGTGGGACGAATTTGGGCAGCAAGGTGTGCAATAGGCTGACGGTTGTCAACGGGGTCTGTGAATCAGGGCCGAAACCGCCTCATTAAGCCCGTCCAAAAGGGCGTGCGCGGCACCTCCGGGAGCGTCGAATCGTGATCTCTCGCAGCCTCGGGGACGAAGATAGGCGCTTGACGAATGAGCAGGCACTGCAACTCCCGCACCGTCGTTTCGACCGAAAATTTCGCCACCGCTGACTGCCGTGCGCGGGTGGCCAACCGCTCGCCGAGCGCGGCATCGAGCACGAGCCGCTCCAGCGCCGCGGCCAGCGCGGCCGGGTCGCCCGGCGGCGTCAGCAGCCCGTCTTCACCAGCGGCGATCATCTCCGGCACGCCCGCCACCGTCGTCGAAATCACCGGCACCCCGGCGAGCATCGCCTCGATGATGACCGTCGGCAGATTGTCGCTCCCGCCGTCCGCCTCGACGACACACGGCAGCACGAAAAGCTGCGCCTGCGCCAGCAGCCGACGCACTTCCGTCTGCGGACGCGGCCCCAGCAACCGCACCATCCCGCCGAGCTGTCTCGCTTCGATCTGCCCCAGCAACTCCGCCTCCAACGGCCCGCCGCCCACGATCTCGCAGGCAAACGCCACCCCGCGATCCCGCAAGAGCGCACACGCCGCAATCAAATCACCGAACCCCTTTTTCTCCACATAACGACCCACCGAAAGAATCCTCGGCACCGCGCCTGCCGGCTCGCGCGGGAGGAAACCGTCGAGCGCAATCCCATTGAACACACGGGAAATCCGGCCGCGCGCCGCCGGATATGTCGCCTCCATCCAGCGCCGTGCGTGATCCGTCTCCGTGACCACAAACCGCGCACCGGCCACGAGGTCCGCATTGGAAACGGGGAAGTCCGTCGCGCAAAAAATGTCGTTGGCGTGTCCCGTGAAACTGTAGCTGAAACCGCCCAGCTCCCGCAGCCACCACGCCGTCCGCGCCGCCACCCCGCCGAAGTGCGCGTGAACGTGCCGCACCCCGCGCTCCCGCAGCCGCGGAGCCAGCCAGATCGCCTCGAAAATCCGCTGCGAGTCCCCCGCCGCCCGCTGCCGCGCCATCGCCCGCCGCGCCCGCCGGTCCAGCTTTCCCGCCGCGCGCTGTGCATCCACCTCGGCCCGCAGCGCCTTTTCCTCCGGCAGATAGAAAACCTCCGCGGCCATCTCCGCCGCCAGGTCCACCGGATCATCTGGCCGCCGGATCGACACCAGCCACGGCGCCATCCCCCGCCGCACCATCTCCGCCGCCTCGCGATAGACAAAAGTCTGCACGAACGAAGGAAAGCGCTCGAAGAGATAGGCGAAGCTGTTCATCGGAAACTTCAAACTCCGAAGCACGAAATCCGAAACAAATTCCAATTTTCGGAAATCTGCAAAAACCAAGCGGCCGCCAGCGCGTGCGCCCATTCGCTTGCCACCGTTTCACTCATTTCAGATTCGTGGCGGATTTCGTGCTTCGGATTTCGGATTTTTTCATCCCCCGCGCTTCATCATAAAACCCCTCCAGCTTCTCAATCGCCCTCCCTTGCTCAAACTCCTCCCGCACCGTCCGCGCCGCCGCCTGCCCCAGGATGTAGAGGAAATCCGTCTCCGCCGTGAGCTGCTGCATCGCGGCAAAGAGCGCCGCGTCATCGCGCTCCGGCACAAGCAGGCCCGTGCGCTCGTGCGTCACCGCCTCGGGGATGCCGCCGTGCGTCGTCGCGAGCACCGGCAGACCGGTCGCCATCGCCTCCAGCATGGAGTTCGGCACGCCCTCCTGATTCTGGTCCGGCGGCATTTCGCTCGGGTGGAGAAAAACGTGCGAACCCGCATAAAGCGCCGCCAGCTCCGCCTGCGAGAGAAACCCGCGCAACTCCACCGCCTCCCCCAGCCCGAGTTCGCCGATCAGCCCCTCCAGCTCCGCCCGCATCGGCCCGTCCCCCGCGATGCGGAACTTCGCCCGCGGATGCAGCGCGTGAAATTTCGCAAACGCCCGCAACGCCGTCCTCAGCCCTTTTTTCGCCACCAGCCGGCACGCCTGCACGAACCGCCACGAGCCGTCCGCCGGCATTGGTCGCTGCTGAAAAGGAAAGTCCCCCAGCGGGATGCCCGTCCGGTTGAGCCGCAGCTTTTCCCGCGGGCAACCCCAGCGCTCCAGCTCCGCGAAAAGCGACCGCGACCGCGCCAGCACCAGCGGCACCGCCTGGAGCAGCGCCCGCATCTGGTCATCGTAGCCCGCCTGCTCCGGGCGCGCCTGGATGTCCATCCCGTGAAACGACACCACGCACGGCCTTTTCCACTCCCGCACCAGCGGCAGCAGATGCACCCCCGTGTGGCCGAAATAGATGTGCATCAGGTCCGCCGGACGCCGCGCGAGCACCTTCAGAATCACCTGCAATTCGCCGCGGTAAAAAACCGCTGGCCGGCGCGCCACATACTTCAGCCAAAAGCGCTTCGCGAAATTCTTTCGCGCCCGCGGCAGCTCCTCGACCTCCGGAAAAGGAAACTGCTCCGCGCACCTCCGTTCCCGCGTGAGCACGAACGTCGAGTAGCGCCGCAGCCCAGTCACCTGCCGGTAAATGTGCAGCATCTCCGGCTTCAGAAACGTCGTGCAATAGCTCGCCACGACGGGCTTGGGGGAGGGCGCAGGGGTTTCAGACATCGGGCTGCGACTCTTGAAAAGGCCCGCCGCTTTGTCGAGGCCCGACACCAGCCCCCGCCCGCCTGCTCCTTCTCCTTCCGTTCTAGCTAAGGGAATCCACGTTGCCCGATTTTCCCCGTTGCCGCCGCGGTTGCTCCGTGCGACGCACTTCGCCTCTCAAATCCACATTCCATGAGTCAATCCCGCCGCAGCTTCCTCAAATCCTCCCTCGCCGCCAGCGCCGCACTTTCCCTGCCGGCCCGCCTTTACGCCGACGCCGTGGGCGCGAACAGCGACATCCGACTCGCACTCGTCGGCTTCAATGGCCGCGGCCGCGAACTCATGGGCTCTTTCCTCCCGTGCAAGGGCGCCCGCTTCGTGGCGCTGTGCGACGTGGACAGCGCGGTGCTCGACAGGGGCGTGGCGGCGTTTGCAGAGAAAGGCCACACGGTGACGCCGTATCGCGACATCCGAAAAATGCTCGAAAACAAGGACATCGACGCCGTCATCCTGGCCACGCCCAACCACTGGCACGCACTCGGCGCGATCTGGGCCATCCAGGCGGGCAAAGACGTGTATGTGGAAAAGCCCGTGTCGCACAACGTGTGGGAAGGCCGCCAGCTCGTGAAGGCGGCCGAGGCACACGGCAAGATCGTGCAAATGGGCGTGCAGAGCCGCTCCGGCGGCGGAATCGCCGAGGCGCTGGAGTGGGTGAAAGACGCGCCGCTCGGCAAACTGCAATACGCCCGCGGGCTTTGCTACAAACCCCGCCCGAGCATCGGCAAAGCCGAGGGCGAACAGCCCATCCCGGAGACCATCGACTACGATCTGTGGTGCGGCCCCGCGGCCAAACTCCCGCTCAACCGCACGCGCCTGCACTACAACTGGCACTGGGTCTGGAACACCGGCAACGGCGACCTCGGCAACCAGGGCATCCACCAGATGGACATCGCCCGCCGCTTCCTCGGCGAAGACGCGCTCTCACCGGCGGTCTTCGCCATCGGCGGACGGCTGGGCTACGTGGACGACGGCGAAACGCCAAACTCACTCATCGTTTTCCACGACTACAAAAAGGCTCCCTTGATTTTTGAAGTGCGCGGCCTGCCTTCCAAAGCCGCCGGGGTGAAAACCGGGGCCGATGGCACCGAAGTGAAAGTGCCCGCCGGCCCGATGGACAAATATCGCGGCGCCAGCGTGGGCGTGATCGTGCAGTACGAAAACGGCCAGATCCTCTGCCCGGACTACAATAACGCGGTCGCCTTTGACGCCGACGGAAAGGAAATCCGGAAATTCTCCCGGCCCGCTCCCGAGAGCCACTACGCGAATTTCCTCAAGGCCGTGCGCAGCCGGAAGACCGCCGACCTCAACGGCAAAGTCATCGACGGTCACATCTCCAGCGCGCTCTGCCACACCGGCAACATCGCCTACCAGGTCGGCAAAAAATCCCGCCCCGCGGAAATCGCCGAGAAGATCAAAGGCAGCAAGGACGCGATGGATTCCCTCGACCGTCTCACCGCCCATCTGGCCGCGAACAACTTGGACCTCACGAAGGAGCAACTCACCTTTGGCGAGCACCTGAAGTTCGATCCGGCGACCGAGAAATTCATCGGCCACGCCGCCGCCGACAAGCTCCTCACCCGCGAATACCGCGCGCCCTTCATCGTCCCCGAGAAAATTTAACTCCACTCCCATGCGTCTCCTTCCTGCCCTGACCGCCTTCCTTCTCACCACCGCACTCCACGCCGCACCGCTCGCCCCCGTCCCGCTCTGGCCGGACGGCGCGCCCGGCGCACTCGGCGACACAGACGACGACAAACCCACCCTCACCGCCTTTCTTCCGGCACCGGAAAAAGCCACCGGCGCGGCCCTCGTCATCTGCCCCGGCGGCGGCTACGGCGGACTCTCCGCGCACGAAGGCGCAGGCTACGCCGAATGGCTCGCGGAAAACGGCATCGTCGGCATCGTTTTGAAATCCCGCCTCGGCTCGAAAGGCTACCGGCATCCCGCGATGCTCAACGACGCCGCGCGCGCCCTCCGCCTCACGCGGGCCAAGGCCGACGAGTGGAAGATCGACCCAAAGCGCGTGGGCATCATGGGATCCAGCGCAGGCGGGCATCTCGCCTCCACGCTGCTCACGCATTTCGACGCGGGCCAGGCCGAAGCCGCCGACCCGGTCGAGCGCCTCAGCTCGCGCCCCGACCTCGGCATCCTGTGCTACCCCGTCATCACGATGGGGCCGCACACCCACGGCGGCTCGCGGAGAAACCTCCTCGGCGACAACCCCGCGCCGGAACTCGTCGAGCTGCTCTCGAATGAAAAGCAGGTCACGAAAGAGACGCCGAAATGCTTCATCTGGCACACGTGGGAGGACAGTTCCGTGAAGGTGGAAAACGCCCTCGAGTTTGCCGCCGCGCTGCGCAAAGCCGGCGTGCGCTTCGACCTGCACATCTATGAAAAAGGCCGCCACGGCATGGGCCTCGGCGGCGGGCGGGCCGGCGGCCCGCCGCATCCGTGGGCCGCGGACTGCCTGTTCTGGCTGAAGACGCAGGGCTTCGCGAAGTAACCCGCGGCCGCGCGCTCAACCCAGCACCGCGCGAAGCTCACGCTCGCGCGCGCCGTGGGTGGCGTCGTCGATCACTTCGGTGGCGTTGCGGCCGGCAGGATCGGGGAGCGTGATCCACGAGCGGCAGCCGCCGTAGCGCGGGGAGTCGGGGAAGACACATGGCTCCGCGAGGCGGGCCACGCGCACGAAGGCGAGGCTGACGCCGGGGTTCTCGTCCTGCCGGAAGCGCTTTTCGATTTCCGCTTCCTGCCAAAGGTGGAACGGCGCGAGGGCGCGCACTTTCTCCCAGTCGGTCACCTCCGCCGTCCACTCGACCTGCACGCGGAGCCAGACCTCGTGCTGGCCGTCGGCGCGCGGCGCGGGGAGCGGCGTGGCGGACGGGAGTCTGAGCTTCGCCACCTGCTCGTGAAAGAGCGTGGGGAAAAGCAGAAACTCCGGGTGCTCAAAACGAAAGCCCGCGCGGCCCTCGGCGATGCCGCCTTTGCGCATGATGATGCTCTGCTCCCCGCGCCCGAGTGCGTCGCAGATCAGCGTCCATTCCTTGAAACCGAAGCTCATCGCGGTGCGCTCGCGGTCTGCGCGGCCGGGCTGGCCGCGATGACTTGCAGCTCGTTGATCGACCACGATGCTTTGCGGTTTGAGTCGGCGGTGAGCGCGATGCGGAGGAACTTCACGCGGGTGGGCGGGAAGTTGATTTCCGTCACCGGGGCCGCGCCGCTGCCCGCGGCCACCGGGTTGCCCCAGGTCACGCCGTCGTTGGACAGCGTGACTTCGTAGCCGCGGGGAAATTCCTTGGCGGTTTTGGCGTTGTCGAGCACCACGCCGACGACCTCGCTGGCGAGGGGCAACTCGATCTGAAACCACATGCCGCGCGCCTGCGGAGCGCCGGTGTTGAAACGCGAGTCGCCGTTGCCATCGACCGCCGCCATGCAGCCGTCGAGCCCGTGGCTGGCCGTGAGTTTCCAGTCCTTGCGATTCGCCAGCGGCTGCGGCAGCGAGGCGCGCAGGTCAGTGATCGTCCACGGCTGCGTGCGCGCTTTCGTCGCCGCGCGCAGCGCCGCCACCTCCGCCGGGTTCACCAGCCCGGCGCGGTTGCCGAAATTCGTCCGCACGTAGCTGAGCACGCCCGCGATCCACGCGTCGTCGTTCGTCGCCATCGCGATCATCTGGCCTTCGTATTTCTTCCCGTCGATGTCGCCGACGAGGCCGTGGAGCAGGACCTTGATCGCGCCATCCTGATGACCCGCGATGGTCTTCGTCCCGACGAGCGACGGCGCGAGCATCGCTCCCGGCGCGGCTCCGGCCATTGGCAGTCCCTTGGCCTCCGTGCCGTGGCACGTCGCGCAGAGCGTCTTGAAATTCGTCTCGCCCGTTTTGTAGAGCGCGAGCTGCTCCGGTGTGAGCGGCAACCCGCCGGCGGGCGGCGGCGGCGGCGGAACCGCGCCCACGAGCTTCACGCCGCGCGCGGGGTGCGCCGTCGCGACCGCGCCGACCGCGGTGCGCCAGTCGGGGTAATCCAGCCGCTTCGCCGTGAGGATGGCCTGGATGAGCACATTTTCGTCCCCGTCTTTCATCGCGGCAGTCACGTCCGCGGCGAGCGATTGGTCGCCGGTTTTGTAAAGCGACTCACCCACGCGCAGCGCGGCGATGCGGAGCTGCGGATGCGGGTCTTTCAGCTTCTCGCGGACGAGCGCGGGCGTGAGCGCGCCGAGACCTTCCAGCGTCCAGAGCGCGTGCAGGCGCGCGAAGTAATTCTTGTCCGTGCGCGCCATCGCGGTCAGCGCGGGGGCCACGGATTTGTCCTGTTTCAAAACGAGGAGCTTCTGCGCGGTGTCGCGCCACCAGCCGTTCGGGTGGCCGAGATGCGCCACGAGTTGCGCGGGCGTTTCCGCGTTCATGCGCGGCTGCGGGCCGGGCTTCGTGGTGTCATGCACGAGCCGCCAGATGCGCCCGAAGCCCACCACTTTGTCGAGCTGGTGCTGCTCCACCACTTTGCGCAGATACGAGCCGGGCCGCACCCAGTTCCCCTCCTGGATGATGCCGCGATACATGTCCACGATGTAGAGCGTGCCGTCGGGCGCGTTGGTGATATTCAGCGGGCGGAAGAGCGGGTCGGACGAGCGGAGAAACTCCGACTTCGCCTCCTGATGCGGATTGCTCAGCACGGTGATGCCCTCCTGCACGTCCACCTTCGCGCGGCGCACCAGCCGCCCCACCGGCTCGCCCATGAAAAAGTTTCCGCGCAGCTCCGCGGGCAGCCGGTCGCCGCGATACACGTCGCAGCCGGTCCCCGCGGTGAGATGATTCAGCGTCCCGTCGGCGCGGTGCCGGCCAGGTCCGCCCTGCACATCGCTCAACCCGATGAGCGGCCACACTTCCATGAAGCCCGGCGCCTTTTGCTCGCCCGGATTGAACGCTCCATACAGCACCGGCTGCTGGAAACTCACCGGCCCCTGCTCGCCGCCCGCGTTGACGAAAATCATCTTCCCGTGATCGTCCTGGCACAGGCCCCACTGGCCGCCGTTCGCCGCCACCGTTTCCTTCACCGCGCCCGCGGGCGTCCAGCGCAGGCGGTAGTTGTTATAGGTCGAATACAGCGTGTTATCGATGTTCCAAAGCAGCCCGTTCGGCTGATGCTCCAGATTTCCCCCGCGCTTTCCGCCGACGTAAAACGGCTCTTTTTTGTCCGACACGCCGTCGCCATCCGTGTCGGCGTAAATGAAGAGATCGTTCGTGTTCGTTTCGCCCACGATGATGCGCCCCTTGTCCAGCGTCGCGAGCATCCGCGGCAGCATCACGTTGTCGAGGAAGACGGTGTGCTTGTCATACACGCCGTCGCCTTTCGACGACCAATGCAGCGACACGCGGCTCGTCGGCGTCAACTGCTCCTTGCCGTCGATCTCCTGCATGTAGCTGCGCATCTCGGCGACAAACATCCGCCCGTCGCCATCGAACACGGCGATGACCGGCTCCTTGATCTGCGGCTCGGCCATGACCAATTCGAGGCGGTAGCCGGGCGGGAGTTGGAAGGTCTTAAGTTCGTCCTGCGGGCTCTTCGCCTGCACGGGCGGCATGGGCGGAAATTCCTCCGCCTGCGCCGTCGGAGAGTGCGTGGTGAAAAGGCCGGCGCCGAGCGTGGCGAGGATGAGGGTGGAAATGCGGGTGCTTGTTATCATGGGATGTTTGGAACTGACGAATGGGCTGGTGAGGTCTTCGTCTTAATCTTTCTCCGACAGGAGGGGGAAATAAGAAAGACTAAGAGGCAGAAGGGTCGCCGTGGGGGACGGGCGGGGCGGCTTGCGCGAGCGTCGGGAAATCCGCGAGGCCCAGCGGGCTGGCGAGAAGCACAAGGACAAGAAGAAAAAGAAGAAGGACGACGACGATTGAGTCGCGCATCGGGCGTTTTCGCGCAGGTGGTCGGTCTC
>CAIQUL010000275.1 GCA_903874975.1 uncultured Chthoniobacter sp.
GCGCCTGCTGCGGGTCGTTGCGCGCCCACTGCCCGGCCACCTGCGCGAGCGTCCCGCCGCTATCCTTCTGCGCTTCGGGGTGGGTCTTCATCAAGTAGTCAATGGCAGCTTGAGGGTCGGTCTGGCCCCATTGCTGCACGGCAGAATGCCGGGCATTCCGTTTCGTATCGTCGTCGGGAAGCTGCTCGATCCACGCGAGCGCAGCGTTTGTATCGATGCGCGCCCAACTGCTGGCGACGTAGTTCAGCACGCTCTCCCGCGAATCACCGGGCGGAAGCGAGGTAGCGTAGGCCGCCGCTGCCTGCGGATCCTTGTTTGCCCAACTGCTGGCTATGCTCATCTGCGCTTGGTTCCGCGCCTGCCCCGCGGGCATTTGCTCGGTGAGCTTCACCGCTGCGGTCGGGTCGCGAAAGCCGAGCGTGTGGACCACCGTGGACAGCGCCTGTCGGCGTACGTCGCCCTCGGGCAGGGCGAGCACCGCCGCGCCGGCGGCCTGCGGATCGGCATTGGCCCATGCGCCGTAGGCACTGCTCACCACGCCGCGCCGCGTGCGCGCCTCCGGGATCTGGCTGGCCCAGGCGATGGCCGCCTGCGGGTCGGTCTGCGCCCACCGCCCGACGGTCGCATGGATGGCGATGTCCCGGGCCTGTCCGCGCGGAAGCCCAAGTGCCTGGCTCGCTGCCGCCGTCGGATTCTGCACCGCCCATGCATCGAAGACGACGTGATACGCGCCGGAGGCAGTCTGACCCTTCGACACGGTGCCGAGAAACTGCAGGGCGGCACCGGGATCGTGCTTGGCGAGCGTGGCGGCGAGACCGTGCAGGGCACTGTCCCGATCCTCCCCCGCCGGAAGGGTCCGCACCCAAGTCATCGCACCCTGCGGATCTGTCTCCGCCCATTTACCGACGAGGATTGGTAAAAGTGTGGCGCGATCCTTGTCGGGCAGCCGCTGCGCCGTGGCGATGGCCGAGGAAATCTCCCGCGGCGACATCTTTCCGACCACGTCGTAGATGCCGTGGATGCGGCGCAAATGATTCGTCTCGCGCAGCGCGCCGAGGAGGGACATCTCGCTGCGCTTCTCCTCCTCGGCCTGCGCGGTCGGCGTATCCTTTGCAGCCTCTCCCCTGCCAGAAGAACCCGGCGCGGCGGCATCCTCGCTCTGAAAATCGGGCCGGTCAGCAGCCTCCCCGCCGGGCGTGAATGCGGGGCCGCCGCCGCCCATGACGTAGCCCATGAGCCAGCCGGCCACGAGCGTGCCGGTGCAGGCGAGCGGCCATTTGAGTTGCGGATTCATGCGGGGAAAAGTGGAGCGCTGTCTGTTAGTCCGCGCCGCCGGTGGCGTCAATCGGCGCGACCGCCGGAGATCGGAGCACCCTTCACCCTTCACCGATCACCATCACCCTCCGCCCCGCAGCGCATCCACGCGCGCTTTGACCTCGGCGGGCATTTTCACCAGCTCGGGCCAGCCGCGGGTGTAGCCTTCGCCGGGGAGTTTGCGGGTGGCGTCGAGGCCCATGTGGGAGCCGATGCACGGCACGGTGGGCGCGTGGTCGAGGGCGTCGCACGGGCTTTTCACAAAGGTCGAGTCGCGCTGCGGGTCGGTGTTCGCGCAGAGGCGGAAGAGCACTTCGCTGGTGTTGTGCACGTCGCAGTCGGCGTCCACCACGACGATGTATTTGCTGAACATCATCTGCCCCATGCCCCACAGCGCGTGCATGATTTTGTAGGCCTGCCACGGATACTGTTTGCGGATGCTGACGAAGACCATGTTGTGAAAAACGCCCTCGGCGGGGAGCGCGAGATCGACGATCTCGGGGAAGTTCATTTGGAAAACCGGGAGGAAAATCCGCACGCTCGCCGTGCCCATGTAGAAGTCCTCCATCGGCGGAATGCCGACGACGGTGCAGGGATAAACGGCGTCGCGGCGGTGGGTGATCGCGGTGAGGTGAAAGACGGGGTAGTCATCGACCGGCGTGTAGAATCCGGTGTGGTCGCCGAACGGTCCCTCGGGCCGCAGTTCGCCGGGTTGCACGTAGCCTTCGAGGACGAAATCCACATCGGCGGGAACTTCAAGATCCACGGTCTCGCACTTCACCAGCGGCACGGATTTTTTCCGGATGAAACCGGCGAACATGATCTCGTCGAGCCCGTCGGGCAGCGGCGCGGTGGCGGCGAAAGTGTAAGCCGGATCGCCGCCGATGGTCACCGCCACGGGCATGCGCTCGCCCTTTTCGTAATACCGCTTCCCGTGCCGCGCGCCGACTTTATGGACCTGCCAGTGCATGCCGGTGGTGCGGTCGTCATAGACCTGCATGCGATACATCCCGAGATTCCGCTCGCCGGTGTCCGGGTCGCGCGTGTGGACGCATGGAAACGTGATGAAACGCCCGCCGTCCTGCGGCCAGCATTGGAGGATGGGGAGGTTGAGCAGCGAAGGATGAGAGATGAAGGATGAAGGATGAAGGTCGCCGCTCGATTCATCCTTCATCCTTCCGCCTTCATCCTTTGCGTCGAAAAGGTGGACGACTTCCTTGCACGGCCCGCTGCGGACGTGCTTTGGCTTGGCGTTGAGCAGGTCGAGGCCCTGCATGGCCAGCGTCCAGGCGTGGCGGAGGGAAGTCGGCGGCTTGGCCTTGAGGATGAGCTGCATCTGCGCGGCGAGTTCGTCCGCCGACTCCAGGCCCAGCGCCATGGCCATGCGGCGCGTCGAGCCCATCGTATTCACGGCCAGCGGAAACGGCGACACCACGCCGTTGACCGTGGGCTTTTCAAAAAGCAGCGCCTGGCCGCCGCCCGGCGATTTCATCTCCCGATCCGCCCACTCGGTGATCTCCAACTCCGTCGCCACCGGCACCGCGACACGCCGCAACTCACCCGCACGCTCGAGCGCGGTAAGGAAGGCGGAGAAGGATTCGTAAGCCATGCGGCGACGCTAGGAGGTTTCGTCGGCGCTTGGCGAGCGGATGCAGAGCGGGACCTTTGCGCATTAGGATGGAGGGCTTGCGACGCTCCGGGCCGTGGCGCAAACTGCGAGGCAACATGATGCTCCGCCCGCCGACTTGTGTGATTGAAAATGTCCAGCCGCTTGTCGAGGGCGGGCGGTATGCGGTGAAGCGCGCGGTGGGTGAGGACATCGTGGTGGAGGCGGACGTTTTCAAGGATGGGCACGACGTCGTCAGCGCGGTGCTCAAGTGGCGGAAGCGCGGGACGGCGCGCTGGTATGAGACGCCAATGACGCCGATTCCCAGGGGCAACGATCGCTGGTGCGGGACGTTTTCGGTTTTTGAAAACGCCGTCTATGAATTCACGGTCGAGGCGTGGGGCGACACCTTTCTTTCGTGGCAGCATGAGTTTCACCTGAAGTTCGCGGCGGCTCTCCCGGATTTGAAAAGCGAGACGCTGGAAGGTGCGGCCTTTGTGGAGAAAGCCGCGCGGCGGGCGCAGGCGGCGGCGCAGAAGCGCGACGCGGAGCGGTTGCTCCGACTGGCCGAGGCGATGCGCGCGGGCTCGCCGGCCGAGGTGAATGGGCTGGCGCACTCGCCGGAGCTGGAGGGGCTGATGACAGCGTATCCGGATCGCGCCGAGAGCACGGAGTACCTGCTGAATCTGCCGCCGGTCGGGGAGTTGGTGGACGCGCCGGGAGCGGCGAACCGGGAGCCTGCACCCGCGGCGAAGCAGGCGAAGGCGACGCGCAAGAACGAGGGCGTCGTGACGGCACCCGCGCCGCCCGCGCGTGGCGCGGACGACCTCGTCCGCGACCGTCCGGCGGGCGCCCCGCCCGCCGAACCTGAGCGAACGGGGCGTTCGCCGGACCCCGCGGACGAGGGCGTCCGCGCCACGCAGAACGCGGCGTTCCGCGCCCGCTATCCGCTCGTTTATGTGGACCGCCCCGGCGCGGCCTTTTCGCAGTGGTATGAATTTTTTCCGCGCTCCGCGGAGGGGCGCGCGGACAAGGGCTCGACCTTCCGCGACTGCCTGCCGCGCATCGACGACGCGAAGGCGATGGGCTTCGACGTGATCTACTTTCCGCCGATCCACCCGATTGGCGTCACGGCGCGCAAGGGCCGCAACAACGCCGTGACCTGCGAACCCGGTGAGCCCGGCGTGCCTTACGCCATCGGCAACCGGCACCAGAAATGCCCCAACGGCGGCGGGCACAAGGACGTGGCGCCCGAGTTGGGCACGCTCGCGGATTTCGCCTGGCTGGTGAAAGAGATCCACGCGCGCGGGATGGAGCTGGCGCTGGATTTCGCGCTGAACTGCTCGCCCGATCATCCCTACGTCCACGAGCACCCGGACTGGTTTTACAAGCGCCCCGACGGGACGATCAAATACGCGGAGAACCCACCGAAGAAGTATCAGGACGTCTTTCCGCTGAACTACCACAACGCCGACTGGCGCACGCTTTGGAGCGAGATCGCCAGCGTGGTCGAGTTTTGGTGCGAGCACGGCGTGCGCATTTTCCGCGTGGATAATCCGCACACGAAACCCGTGGCGTTTTGGGAATACCTCATCGCCCGCGTGCAGCAGCGATTTCCCGACACCATCCTTCTGAGCGAGGCGTTCACGCGACCGAAAATGATGAAAGTGCTAGCGCGCGCCGGCTTCACGCAGAGCTACACCTACTTCACCTGGCGCAATACGAAGCAGGGCCTGACCGAGTATTTCTCCGAACTCACGCACAGCGAATGTGCCGAGACGATGCGCCCGAATCTCTGGCCCAACACGCCGGACATTCTGCCGAGCTTTCTGCAATTTGGCGGCCGGCCCGCGTTCGTCATCCGCGCCGTGCTGGCGGCCACGCTCGCGCCGGTTTACGGCATCTATTCCGGCTTCGAGTTGTGCGAAAATGCGGGACTGGAAAGGAGGCCGTGGGATGCCGCGGGCGATGTGCGCCAGTTCCTCCACCTCTGCGACAACGACTACAAACAGCTCGCCCGCGAGGAGTATCTCGACTCGGAGAAATACCAGTGGAAGGCGCGCGACTGGAACGCGCCCGGCCACATCAAGGAGACGATCACGCAGCTCAACCGCATCCGCCGCGAAAACCGCGCGCTCCAGCAGCTTCGCAACCTCCGCTTTCACCACGCCGACAACGATCTCGTCCTCTACTTCGTGAGGATGACCGCGGCGCGCGACAACATCCTGCTCATCGCCGTCTCGCTCGATCCCTTTCATGCGCAGGACGCCTTCATCCACGTGCCGGTCGAACAATTCGGCTGGATGGAAAGCCAGACCTATCAGGCCCACGATCTCCTGCACGACGAGCGCTACCTCTGGAGCGGTCACCGGCAATTCATCCGGCTCACGCCGGAAAAGCCCGCGCACATCTTCCGCGTCCGGCGGAAATCGCATAGCGAGCAGGACTTCGACTATTTCCTTTAAGTCGAAATCATAGCGGCGTGCGCAACCACGAGGCGGGAGCGGTTTTCCACGGTCAAAATCCGCATCCGATGAACTCAGAAAATTGTCCTGACTGCCGGCCTGAGCATGAAGCTTTCTCCCGCCGCGCGCTGCTGAAGACGCTTTCGTGCGGCTTTGGCTACCTCGCCTTTGCCGGCCTGGCCACGCGCGCGGCGGCGGCGGAAAGTCCGCTCGCCCCGAAGGCTCCGCATTTCCCCGCGCGGGCGAAGCGGGTGATTTTCCTGACCATGCGCGGCGGGCCGTCGCATGTGGACACGTTCGACTACAAGCCGCAGCTCACCGCCGACACGGGCAAGCCGGGCAAGCGGCCCGGCACGCAGTTGCTCGGCTCGAAGTGGAAGTTTTCGCAGAGCGGCAAGAGCGGACTGTGGATTTCCGAGCTGTTTCCCAATGTGGCAAAGCATGCCGATGAGCTGTGCCTCGTGCGCTCGATGCAGACCGATCTGCCGAGCCATCCGCAGGCTTTCATGAAAATGCACACGGGCAGTTTTCAGTTCGTGCGCCCGTCGCTCGGCGCGTGGTCGCTCTACGGGCTGGGGACGGAAAACGAAAACATCCCCGGCTTCATCACCATCACGCCGCCGAACGGATTCGGTGGCGCGCAGAATTACGGCAGCGCCTTTCTCCCGGCGATCTATCAGGGGCAGCGCATCGGGCAGGACAACCGGTCCATCGCCGGAGCCGAGGTGCGCAATCTCGAAACCTCGCTCAGCCCCGAAGCGCAGCGCACGGAGCTGGAACTCGTGCAGGCGCTGAACCGCGAGAAACTCGCACGGGATCGCGTGAACCCGGCGGTCGAGGGCGTGATCGAGTCGTACGAGCTGGCTTTCAAAATGCAGGGGCAGATGCCGCAGCTCATGGACTTGGCGAAAGAGAGCGCGGCCACACAAAAGCTCTACGGCATCGGCGACGCGGCGACGGACGATTTTGGGCGGAAGTGTCTGCTCGCGCGGCGGTTCATCGAGGCCGGCGTGCGGTTTGTGGAAGTGTCGCATGGCAACTGGGATCACCATTTCAACCTCAGCAACGCGCTCGGCAACAGCGCCCGCTCAGTCGATCTGCCGATTGCCGGGCTGCTCAGCGACCTGCGCTCGCGCGGGCTGCTGAAGGACACGCTGGTCGTGTGGGCGGGCGAGTTTGGCCGCACGCCGCACGCGCAAGGCGGCGACGGGCGCGATCACAATAACAAGGCGTTTACCATTTGGATGGCCGGGGCCGGGGTACGCGGCGGGATGAGCTACGGGCGGACGGACGACTACGGCTACGAGGCCGTGGAGAACAAAGTCCAGATTCACGACCTCCACGCCACACTGCTCGCGCTGCTCGGCCTCGATCACGAAAAGCTCACCTATCGTTATGCCGGGCGCGATTTCCGCCTGACCGACGTGCAGGGCAACGTCGTGAAGGAAATCATGGCGTGAAGAATATGAATTACTCCGCAACTCCCGCGGCGGAGTGCCGTTGATCCCGCTGCGCGTGCGGCCCGTCCCGTGACGAGACCCGCGCCGCACACCAAACCAACCAACCAAGAACAAACCAAAGATATGAAATCAATGCCTGCCATCGTCGCCGTGCTCGCGCTCGGCGTCATCACCTGCCACGCCGAAGATCCCGCCAAGCCCGCGCCGCCTCCCGGTGCCCCACCCCACGCCGAAGGCGACAAGAAGCGGGGCAACCGCGGCGGAGATCGTCCGCACATGAAGCCCGAAGATGTCTTCAAGAAGCTCGATGCGGACAACAGCGGCGACATCAGCCTCGCCGAGTTTAAGGCTGGCCCGCGCGCGCAGAAAAATCCTGAGAAGGCCGAAGAATATTACAAGAAGATCGACGGCAACAGCGACGGCAAGGTGACTCTCGAAGAGTTCAAGGCCGGACGTCCCGAAGGCGGTCGCGGCGACCGCAAAGACAAAGGCCCGAAGCCCGGTGGACCCGGACCCGACGCTCCGAAAGCTGAATAGCGTTTACCGCTGAGCGCAGCCTGCGCTCGCGACCATTACCACGCCCAACGTCCGGCACCCGCCGGCGTTGGGCGTTTTGGTTTTTCGGGGCGCTACTTCTTCTCCTCGTCCAGCTTCATCATCACCTCGGCGTACATCTCGGCGTAAAGATTGGCGTCGGTGCGGAGGACTTCCTTCGCGGCGTCGCGGCCCTGGGCGAGTTGGGTGCCCTTGTAGCTGAGCCAGCTCCCGCGTTTCTCGACGATCCCCTTCTCCAGCGCCAGATCGAGCAGCGAGCCGGTGAGCGAGATGCCCTCGTTATACATGATGTCGAACTCCGCTTCCGTGAATGGCGGCGCGACTTTGTTCTTCACGATCTTGATTTTCGTGCGGTTGCCGGTGACCACGCCGTCGCCTTGCTTGATCGCCCCGATGCGGCGGATGTCCACGCGGACGCTGGAGTAAAATTTCAGCGCCTTGCCGCCGGGCGTGGTTTCGGGATTGCCAAACATCACGCCGATCTTTTCACGGATCTGGTTGGTGAAAACGCAGATCGTCCGGGCTTTGGAAATCAGCGCCGTGAGCTTGCGCATCGCGGCGCTCATCAGGCGGGCCTGCGCGCCAACGGTGGAATCGCCGATCTCGCCTTCGAGTTCCTGCTTGGTCACGAGCGCGGCCACGGAGTCGAGCACGATGACGTCGAGCGCGTTCGAGCGCACGAGCGTCTCGACGATGCGCAGCGCTTCCTCGCCGGAGCTGGGCTGCGAGACGAGCAGGTCGTCGAGGTTCACGCCGAGTTTCTTCGCGTACTGCGGATCGAGCGCATGCTCCACGTCGATGAACGCCGCCAGCCCGCCAAGCCTCTGGGCCTGCGCGATGAGGGTCAGCGTGAGCGTCGTTTTACCCGACGACTCGGGCCCGAAAACCTCGACGATGCGCCCGCGGGGAAAACCGCCCACGCCGAGCGCGCGGTCGATGAGAATGTTGCCCGTCGGGATGACCTCCACATCCATCTGCGTCGAGTCGCCGAGCCGCATGATCGCGCCGTCGCCGAAGTCCTTGGCGATCTGCTGAATGGCGAGGTCGAGATTCTTATTCCTCGCGATGGTGACTTTGCTTTCTTCCTGAGATTTGACTGCGGTGGGAGTGGCCATAGGCGGGTGAGGGTATATGGCCGGCGCGGCGGCGCGAAAGAAAAACCTCCGCCGTTCGGCGGGCGCGCTGGCGTTGAAATTCATCGCGCTCATTGGCCGGTGCACGCCGCACCCTTGACCAGCGTTTTCCTAAGCGCCGTAATCCCAGTATGACCTCGCTCACGACTACCGATCCCGAACGCACGATTGAATTTGAGTTCGTCCGCGCCACGGAAAACGCCGCGCTCAACGTCATCCACTGGCTGGGGCGCGGGGAAAAGGAACTCGCCGACGCTGCGGCGTGTGATGCGATCTATGGCGTGTTCGATCTCGTGGACATCGCCGGCGAGGTCGTGATCGGCGAGGGGATCAAAGACAACGCGCCAGGGATTTTCCTCGGCGAGCAGCTCGGCACCTGGCGGCCGGGTTCGGCGCGTTTCGACATCGCGCTCGACCCCGTGGACGGCACGACGAACACCGCGCAAGGTCTGCCCAATTCGATTTCCGTCATGGCGGCGAGCGAACGGCGGGAAGGCGATGAGCACGTGATGAAAAATCTCCCGACGTTTTACTCGACCAAGATGGCCTACGGTCCCGAAGTCGTCCGCGCCATCGCCGCCGGCCTGACCCCGCTCGCGCTCGATGACCCCATGGAGGTCACGCTTGGGCGCCTCGCGGAGGCGTTGGGCAAACGCATCCCGGAACTCGTCGTGATGACGCTGAACCGCCCGCGCCACGCCGACATTATCGCCCAGGTCCGCAAGTGCGGCGCGGCCCTGCGCCTGATCAGCGACGGCGACATCACCGCCGCCGTCTCACCCTCGCTCGTGGATTCGGGCGTCGATCTTTTCTACGGCATCGGCGGCTCGCCCGAGGGCATCCTCACCGCCGCCGCACTCAAGGCGCTCGGCGGCGAAATGCTGCTGCGCATGTGGCCGCGCGACGACGCCGAGCGCGTCGCGGTGCTCAAGGAAATCACCGCCGCCGATCTCGACCGCGTCTGGACAATTGACGAACTCGTGCGCGGCAAGAGCGCGATTTTTTGCGCGACCGGCATCAGCGACAGCCCGCTACTGCCCGGCGTGCGCATCGTCGGGAAAAAAGCCATCACCCACTCGATCCTGATGCGCGCGAAAAGCCGCACCGTCCGCTACATCCGTGCGGAACATGATCTCGAATGTAAGACCATCCACCTTCGCAGCGTGCGGCGGGAGGCCAAGATCTGACGCCGCCATGATCCGCAAAGCCTTCGTCATGCAGCTCCACCCTGGGCAGTTCGACGAATACCGCCGCCGCCACACTCCCATCTGGCCGGAGCTGGCGGCGGTGCTGACGGGCGCAGGGCGTCCGCAATTATTCCATCCACCTGCACCCCGGGACGCTCCAGCTTTTCGGCTACGCTGAGATCGAAAGCGAGGAGCGCCGGGCGGCCATCGCGCACCCGCCGGAGTGCCGCCGCTGGTGGACGCACCTGCGCGATCTCATGGTCGTGAATGCGGACGACAGCCCGGTGAGCACCGGCTTGCAGGAAGTGTTCGGGCTCGCGTGAGCCCGGCCGTTACGGCACCCGCTTGAACTTGTGGAGGTGCCCAAACTTGGTCCACTCCGCGATCAGCAGGTTGCCATCTTTGTCGATCGAACCGCCGTGCGGGGAGTTGCTGACGCCATCCTTCCACTGGTCCGGCGGCAGGCCGAAGTTGGCGCGTTGCTTGGTCTCGGGATTGTCGCCGACTTGCGCGACGATCGCGCCGTCCTTGTCCAGGACCGTGACGCGCCCCTGCAATTCCGGAAACAGCGCGTAGTCGCCGCGGATATGCACCGCCGCCGGCATCCGCAGATCTTTCTGGATGACCTTCACGAAGTTGCCCTCGAGGTCCCAGTGCTCCACGCGGTTGTTGTTGCGGTTGCAGACGAGGAGCAGCGGCGGGTTTTGCCGCGGGTCGAGCGCGATGCCGTGGCAGGTTTGAAACTTCCCTTCGGGCCGGCCCGGGCCGCCGAACGCCTTCACAAACTTCCGCTCCTTGTCGAACTTCAGCACGTAGTTCGAGCCATAGCCGTCGGCCACGAAGATCGAGCCATCCGGCCCCACGGTTACGGCGCAGGGATTAAACCCATTGGCGTTTTTGTAGAGCGGCGCTCCGTCGTTGTTCTTCGCATCCTCGGGAAAAGTAAGCGCCCACTCCTGAGTGCCGTCGAGCTTGAGCTTCACCACCTCGTGCGCCTGAGGACGCGCGGCGTAGATGAATTCCACGCCGTTTTCCTCGCGCAGTTCCAAGCCGTGAATCTTCGTGGGCCCGAACGCGCGCACAAACTTTCCTTCCGGTGAAAACACCACGATGCCGCGCGGCGTGTCGGTGGTGACGTAGATGTTGCCCGCCTTGTCCACGACCAGTCCGCCGTGACACGCGCCGAGCGGTTGGTTGTCCGGCGTGGCCTCGAAGAAGTTTGGGACGACTTCAAATTTCAGCTCGGCGGCGAAAGCGGCGGTCGAGAACAGGGCAAGCGCGCTGAGCAGGCTAAGCGTGATGCGGTTCGTGACTCTGCGGGGTTGGTGGATTTTCATGAGGTGGGCAGTTGGTAAACGGGCGGGCGCATTTTGCAAACA
>CAIQUL010000276.1 GCA_903874975.1 uncultured Chthoniobacter sp.
GCACCATTCGAGCTGTTTGGCCATGTTTTCCTCGATCATGTGCATGGGGACGTGGCCGGGGCCTTCGTTCATGACTTGCACGCCTTTGGCCCAGGCGCGCCTCGTTAGTTCGCCTTGGGTTTCGAGTTCGCCGAATTGCGCGCGGTCATTGGCGTCGGCGATGGAGCCGGGACGCAGGCCGTCGCCGATGCTGAAGCTGACGTCGTAGGCGGCCATGATGTCGCAGATGTCGTCCCAGTGGGTGTAGAGAAAGTTTTCCTGATGATGGCTGAGGCACCACTTCGCCATGATGCTGCCGCCACGGCTGACGATGCCGGTCATGCGCGAGGCGGTCATGGGGACGAAGCGCAGGAGCACGCCGGCGTGGATGGTGAAGTAATCCACGCCCTGCTCGGCCTGCTCGATGAGGGTGTCGCGGAAGATCTCCCACGTGAGGTCCTCGGCTTTGCCGTTCACTTTCTCCAGCGCCTGGTAGATGGGCACGGTGCCGATGGGCACGGGCGAATTGCGCAGGATCCACTCGCGGGTGGCGTGGATGTTTTTGCCCGTGCTGAGGTCCATGACGGTGTCGGCGCCCCACTTGGTGGCCCAGCGCATCTTTTCCACCTCCTCCTCGATCGACGACGCGACGGCGCTGTTGCCGATGTTGGCGTTGATCTTCACGAGGAAATTGCGCCCGATGATCATCGGCTCGAGCTCGGGGTGATTGATGTTCGCGGGGATGATGGCGCGCCCGGCGGCGACTTCTTCGCGGACGAACTCGGGGGTGATCTGCGCGGGGATGCGCTGCGGGAAGCGGCGGAAAATGCCCGGCGTGTATTCGTTCTGGAGCTGCGCGGAGCCGACGTGCTGCTTGTCGAGGTCGTCGCGGCGGATGTCCTGCGAAAGCTCGGCGATCTTCGCGCGGCCGAGGTTTTCGCGGATGGCAATGTATTCCATCTCCGGCGTGATGATGCCCTGCCGCGCATACCAAAGCTGCGTGACCGGATGCCCCGCGCTCGCGCGAAGCGGGCGGCGGCGGTGGCCTTTCAGCCCGGGAAATTCGACGAGCCGATTGCGCTCGGCCTTGCTGGCGTATTCAGCGTGTTTGCCGCTGAGGTAGCCGTTGTCCTGCGGGAGCACCTCGCGGCCATCGTAGGCTTCCACATCCGCGCGGGCGGCGACCCACGCGGCGCGCGGCGTGGGCAGACCTTCATCGGAGGTGCCGGTGAAAGCCGCATCGCCCCACGGCCCCGAGCAGTCATAGACGCGCACCGGCGCATTTTCCTCCAACGCTCCGCTGAAGGTCTTCGTCGGCGAAAGAGCGATCTCGCGGAACGGCACCCGAACCTCCGGATAAAGCTCACCCGGCACATACACCCGCGTGCTGGCGGGGAGTTGGTCGGTGCTGTGGGGTTCGATGGAGTCTTTGGTCGCGATCATAGGAAAAGAAAAAGCCGTGCGCGCAGGCGGCGGCACGGCTGAGAACCTTTGATGTGCGCCGAGTTCAGCGCCGCTCCCTTCGCCGGCATTATCCGGTTCAGGTTCAAAGGGTCGCGCGCGGTGTGAATCGCGCGCCTCTCAGCCAAAACGGCTCCCCTGCATTGGGTGGCGCGCAGCCTACGGGCCGGTTCCCGCGAGTCAAGGATGCCGTGCTCCGCCGCCGCCGCCGGGGCCGTCGCTTTAAACGATCAGCGCGCCGCCCATTTCCTTGGCCGCCAGCGCGGAGATCACCAGAATCACGGCCAGCGCCGCGCCGTCGAAGCGCGCGGCGACAGCGGGATCGAAGTCGCTGATTTCGGAGAAAATGCGGAAGCGGGAATGGACCGCCGCCGTCATCAGCAAGGCCGCCGCATAGCTGCCCAGAATGATGAGCATCAGCTTGCGCTGAGTCGGGGCGTTGCGAAAAAATTCGGGCCTGGTCGGCGGCGGCGGCCTGAAAAAGAAAGCGGCGCCCATGCCGCCCACCGGCCGCGGCTGGGAGGAAATCCGGGGCATCGACTTTTTCCGCCACGCCCGAAATCATCCGGGCGCATGACCACGCCGCTCGACCGTCTCGCCGCCCTCCGCGCCGCCCAGCCCGCGGAGGGGCTTTTTGCGGAAAAGGACTGGCTGATGTCGCCGGAGCCGTTCGTCATCGACGCCCGGCTCGGCGAGCAGCTCGAAAAGCTCGGTCACCGCCTCAACCTCTTTCAGCGCGCCTGCAATGAGCTTTACCACCGTTCCGTGGCCGGCAAGCAGCCGGCCTGGATCGCCGCCTACCTCGACGCCGGCAAACCCCCCGACCTCGTCGCCTTTGGCCGCCGCAAGGCCACCCGCGCCGATGTGCCGCTCATCATCCGCCCCGACCTCGTGCTCACCGACGACGGTTTCACCATCGCCGAGCTGGACAGCGTCCCCGGCGGCATCGGCCTGACCCAATGGCTCAACGCCACCTACGCCGCGTTCGGCACCCACGACATCATCGGCGGCCCGACCGGGATGCTCGACGGCTTTCGCGCCATCCTCGGCGGCGCAGGAACCGTGCTCATTTCTCAGGAAGCCGCCACCTACAAGCCCGAGATGGAATACCTCGCGCGCCTCAGCGCCGACGCCATCCGCGTGCGCGCGGCGGAGTCGTATCAACCAGAAACTAGAACCGCAGATGGAGCCGGGGCGGAGGCGGGAGGCTCAAACCAGAAACCAGAAACGCTTTACCGCTTCTTCGAACACTTCGACCTCCCCAACATCCCCACCGCGCCCGCCATCATGCGCGCCGTCGCCGACGACACCGCGCGCATCACCCCGCCCTTCAAGCCGTATCTCGAAGAGAAGCTCTGGTTCGCCCTTTTCTGGATGCGCCCGCTGCGCGAGTTCTGGCGGCGCGAACTGAGCGAGCGGCACTTTCTGGAGCTGCAAAAAGTCATCCCCTACACGTGGATTCTCGACCCCACGCCGCTCCCGCAGCACGCCGTCATCCCGGGACTCGACATCCATTCGTGGGAGGAGCTGAAAGCCTTCTCGCAGAAACAGCGCGAGCTGATCCTGAAAATCAGCGGCTTTCACGAAACCGCGTGGGGCAGCCGCAGCGTGGTCCTCGGCTCGGACACGCCCGGCCCGGAATGGAGCGCCGCCCTCGACGCCGCTCTCGCCGAGGCGGGCACGCACCCGCACATCCTCCAGCGCTTCCACAAAGGACGGCTCGTCGAGCAACCGCACCTCGACCCCACCACCGGCCAGATCGTCACCATGAAAGGCCGCGTCCGGCTCTGCCCCTACTACTTCGTCCTCGACGGCCAGGCCTCCCTCCGCGGCGCCCTCGCCACCATTTGTCCGGCGGACAAAAAGCTCCTCCACGGCATGCGCGACGCCATCATGGTCCCGACCGCCGTTCGCCCGGACGCCTGAGCGTGTCTCCCGCACCGCTGGGATTGCCGCCCGCCCTCCGGCACTGCTGCTCCCTGCCCTGCCACCCATGGTTTCCGCCCGCTCGCTCACGAAAGACTGCGGCTCCCTGCGCGCGGTGGATGGGCTCGACCTCGAGATCGCGCCGGGCGAGTTCTTCGCCTTTCTCGGCCCGAACGCCGCCGGCAAAACCACCACCATCAAGATGCTCGCCGGGCGGCTCCGTCCCACCTCCGGCACTGTGGTGATCGGCGGTTTCGACCTCCACCGCGAACCGGAGAAAGCCAAGGCGCAACTCGCCGACGTCCCGGATTTCCCTTTCTCTACGACAAGCTCACTGCCGCGGATTTTATGCGCTTCGTCGGCGACATTTACGAGATGGAGCGCGCCCGTGCGGGGATGACGAAGGAACGCGGCAGGTATTCGTCATTCGTCATTCCCCATACGCCCCCACCCGCGACTTCCACCCCGCCAGCCACCGCTCCTCGTTCCGCTCCGGCGGCGCATTCCGCACGCGCCGCGTCAGCACCGCCGCCGCACTTTCGCCAAACTCCCGCGCCGCACCCGCCCCGCTGCCGCGCATCCCGGCCAGCACCTGCAGCAGTCCCCAGCCCTCGCCGCGATACCGCTCGCTCGCCTTCGTTCCCTCGCCCTTGAAATTCACGTAATCAACCAGCGCAAACGTTCCCTCCCCGCTCGCCGCGAGTCGCTGGAATTGCGCCTGCACATTCGCCCGGTCCGCGACTGGCGCCGCGGCCCGCATCTTCGGCAGCGCCGCTTCCATTCGCTGCGCGAGAAACTGCGCCTGCACCGCCACGCTCCCCGCGAGCAACGCCCGCAGCGCGCGCATTTTCTCGCCCTGAAACGCCGCCTGAAACTCCGCGCGCGAAGTCCACGGGCACGCCCCCTCGAGCCACGCCGGGACCGGCGCTCCCCGCGCCGCCAGGAAACGCACCAGCTTCGGAAAACTCTCCTCGAACGGCCCGTGCACTCCCTGCGGATACCAGATGAAATGCCCGATCCCCAGCGATGCAAAGTTTTCGCCCGCGTTCCACGAAGTCAGCCCGTCGCGGGTCCCCGCGCACTCGTTTTGCCACACCCGCCGCCCGATGGAATCCAACTCCCGGTCACTCAGCGCGAGGCCGCTGACCGAGGTAACGACGAAAAAAAACATGCAGAGGATTTTCATAATTACGACTACTGGCCGGGCGTGGGGCCGGCGGGATTCGAACCCGCAACCAAGCGATTATGAGTCGCCTGCTCTAACCATTGAGCTACAGCCCCGTTTACAGAGATATTAAGGTGTTGCTTGAGGAGTAGCGCCTGCTGTTTTCACGGTCGTTTTCTACGGTCACGGCATGAAACGAAGCAAACCCGTGCAAACGAAAGCATGGGAGAAAACTAAAATTCAGAACCTCGTGCGGCATAAATCACGGCGATACTACGCGCGCATTTACGCGGGAGGCAAGGAGACATGGAAAGCTCTCAAAACCGACCTCCTTGAGGTGGCGAAGGCGAAGTTGCAGGCCGTGGCTCCGGCACTTGACGGGACGACCCGCGCCGCCGCCGCACAAGATCGCGGCCGCATGCCTTTGGGAGATGGCGCGACCATCCTCCGCGAACGCCTCAAGACCGGCACCAGTATGCCCGGCAGGGGCAAGACCATGCGGCGATTGAGGCCGAATTCCGTCATGAACCGGGGGAAATGCTTTGATGCGATTTTCAGAACGCGTCCCGCTTGGGAAACCATCGGCGTGCGCAATTTGAAAGGTGTGCCGCTCCAGCGCCACCTCGCCAAAGAGTGTCTTGTAACACGCTGGGGAACGGCCCTTGGAAGTCATGGCGGAAGAGCCCAAGCGGCT
This sequence comes from uncultured Chthoniobacter sp., assembly GCA_903874975.1. Classification (GTDB taxonomy): domain Bacteria; phylum Verrucomicrobiota; class Verrucomicrobiia; order Chthoniobacterales; family Chthoniobacteraceae; genus Chthoniobacter. The sequence goes on from CAIQUL010000276.1 coordinate 5,226, forward strand.
CGCCCTCGGTGTCCTAGCGGCTGAGCGCCTCAGTCCTCACCTCTTGTCGGATGCCATTGAGTGCCCGCTGCAACCCTCGCTCCAAAATTTACCATAGCATCACACGGCGGTCGCACCCCGCAGTGCTTTGGGAACGGCTGCGGGAGGATGCCCGGCGCCTTGAGCCTCGCCCGCCGCTCGCCGCTTGCTGCTCGGGCGAAGATCGAGAAGTGTTTCCTTTAGCCCTGAATCCCGACCTTCAACCCATCTTCCGATCCACGCACCGAATCCTCATCCTTGCCATCATCGCCATCGTAGCCGGCTCCAATGCTCTGGGCGCGGACGACAAGTGGTTGGCCGATGAAGCTCTCGGCAAAATCAAACTCGGGAGGAAGGCGGCAGATCTGCCGGCCCTCGTCGGCAAGCCGGATAGCCAGGGCAAGGTTCGCGATAAGGAGCCGAGCGTTCCCGGCGCAACCTTCGTGGCCGGCTCCGTCTATGGCGGCGTCATTTTCACCTTCACCGGCGGGAAGGTGTCGCGGATTTTCATCGGGGCCGCGGCGGAGTAGCACCGCGGGAATTACGTGGAAATCCCTTTGCGTCGCGCTCGGCGTTGGCTGGAAAAGCAGAAACCGCGCGACCCCTTGCGCGAGCCGGGATGTCGTCAGGGCGCGGGCCGCCTTGCCAAGAGCGCGCGGGGCTCCGTAGAGTCGCCCGCCTTGAGCATCCCGCAGACACTCGCGATCATCGCCGGCAACGGCACCTATCCGCAGGCGATGGCCCGGGCGGCCCGCGGAGCCGGCGTGGCGCGGTTGGTGGTGGCGGCCTTTCACAACGAGACCGACCCCGCGCTCGCGCCACTCGTGGACGAACTCGCATGGCTGCGCGTCGGCCAGCTCGGTAAACTGCTCAGCTTTTTGAAAAGCGCGGGGGCCACGCATGCGGTCATGTCCGGGCAAATTCACCCGCGCAATCTTTTCGACCTCCGTCCCGACATCAAAGCGCTCGTCGTCCTCGCGAAGCTCCCGCGCCGCAACGCGGAATCCATCTTCGGCGCCATCGCCGATGAGATGCACGCCATCGGCATCGAGTTGCTCCCGGCGACCACGTTCATGGACGAACATCTCGCGCCCGCGGGGCTCATCGCTGGCCCGCCGCTCAAGCCGCGCGTGGAAGACGACGTGCGTTACGGCTTTCACATCGCGAAGGAGTCCGCGCGGCTCGACATCGGACAGACGGTGGTCGTGAAAAACGGCACGGTGCTGGCGGTCGAAGCCTTCGAGGGCACGAACGCGGCGTTGCAACGCGGCGGCGAACTCGGACGCAAGGACGCCATCATGGTCAAAGTCTCGAAGCCGAATCAGGACTTCCGTTTCGACGTGCCCGTCATCGGCCCGCTCACCCTCGAAGCCGCCCGCGAAGCCCGTATCCGTGCCATCGGCATCGAGGCGGGGAAGACGCTGCTTTTAGAAAAGGAAAAGCTCGCTGCGCTGGCCGAGCAGCACCGCATCACGATCTTCGGGTTAGTGGGATGACGCCGAAACATTCCACCGCAGATGACGCATTCCGCAGATCGGAGGAGATACCAACTGCACCATCCTCAAGTGCCTCTTCTCGGCTTGGTCTTTTCCCCCATCGGCGTCATCGGCGCCATGGGCGGTTCATCCTTCCAGGTCAGCGGTTACGCAGATGACCCGGCCCCAGCACGCGCAGGGGCGCGGGCGCTCCCCTTCCCTCACCGCCCCTGCGTGAGCCGCGCCTGCGCCTCCGCGAAATAGCCGTCGTCCATCTCGAAGCCGATGAATTTTCCCACCCCACATGCGGCGGCGGCAGTGGCGCTGTGGCCGATGCCGAGAAAGGGATCGAGCATGACGAGGTCGGGGCGCTGGCCGTGAAGTTTGATGCACCACTCGGCGAGCTGCACGGGGAAGGTCGCGGGATGCGGGCGGTCGGCGGCGCGACTTTTGATCGTCTCGTACGGGATGAACCAGTTGTTCCCGCGGCAGCGCCGGTCGCGCGCCTCGCCGCGGGTGTGCGCCCAGCGGGCGATGTTACTTTTGTCCGCGTACTCCACGCCCACGGCGAGGCGGTCGAGCGGGACGCGGCCGCTCTTCGTGAGATGGAAGACGTATTCGTGGCAGTCGGTGAGGAAGCGTTTCGAGTTGATCGGTTTGAAGTGCCCGACGCTCAGTTCGGCCTCGCGCCGCGGACGGACGGTGATGGATTTGATCCAATGCAGTGTGTTTTGCAGGCGGAAGAGCGGCTGGAGCTTGAGGACGATCTCGTGAGGGAGCAGCGGGTTGGCGGGCGAAGCGCCGACGTTCAGGAAAAATGAGCCGTCGGGTTTGAGCACGCGCGCGACCTCGGCGGCCCAGCGGTAGGACCAGTCGAGGTATTCCTCGCGCGGGGCGTTGTCGCGGTAGGAGGCGTAGGCGATGTCGAGGTTGTAGGGAGGCGAGGTGACGACGACGTCCACCGACTCCGCCGGGAGCGCCGCCATGCCGGCGAGGCAGTCGCCGGCGCGGAGGTCAAAGGTGGTCGTGCAGGGCTGGGCAAAGAGGTCGCTCATAGAGGCGGGCATCCTTTTCAGAATGGCGCGGCTTTTGCATTGTGAAAATGGGCGCGGTCTTTAGACGTGCACGCTTTCCGATGAACCGCCCGCTTTTTCTCCGCGCCATCTGCATCCTCGCGGCGGGCGTCCTCGTGCCCGAGGCAACCTGCGCCGCGGTGGCGCGTCCGCCGCAGACGGGGCCGACCGTGCCTGGAAGGACAGCCGTGGTCGTGCGGGGCATCTGCTACGCCCCGACCGAAGCCCCCCTCGCGGTCAAAAGGGCGATCTGGGCGACGAACTATCTGATCGGCAAACCCTATGTCTGGGGCGGAGGGCACAGCACCTTCTATGATCGCGGCTACGACTGCTCCGGTTCCGTCTCCTTTCTGCTCCACCACGCCGGCGCGCTGGCGCAGCCGATGCCCTCGAAGGGGCTCCAGAACTACGGTCAACCCGGCCCGGGCCGCTGGATCACCATTTACGCCCGCTCCGGCCACACCTTTGCCATCGTCTGCGGAATCCGGCTGGACACAACCGGCGGGCGCGGTCAGGACGAGGGCCCCGGTTGGCGCGCCAACACGCGCGGACCGCGCGGCTTCATCAAGCGGCATCCGCCGGGGATGTAAAAAGACGGTCGTCAAGACGAGGTCTTGTTCCCGCGAGGGCGTTTGGGCATCCTGGATCGTCAGGAATAGTTTATTGCTCAGCGTGAAAATCGATATTTGACATATTTGGCGCGTTGGGTGTTCTTACATTGTAGTCACAAGCGCATCGTTTTTTGCCATTGTGCTTACTTACCAACCCCCGCCTATGCATCACTCCACTTCCCGGCACGCGCCCGACTCCCGCGGCTTCAGTCTGATCGAAGTCGCGATTGCGATCGGCATCGTCGCCTTCGCCTTTGTGGCGTTGCTCGGCCTCATGCCCGCAGGACTCTCGTCGTTTCGCTCGGCGATTGATACCAGCAACGAGTCTTGGATCATGCAGGGCATCAACTCGATGGTTCAGGCCACAGAATGGAAAAAAATCAAAGACCTCGAGTATGAAACATTCTACTACAACGAAGAGGGGCGACTAACGGACACGAAGTCCAATCCCAGCAGCGATGAAAGGGTCAAATCCTCGCGGTTGTATGCCGTCAAAGTGTTAATTGACGAAAAATTTAGCCGACCAGACAACGTCAGTGATGTCTTGAAACATTCGGCGCGAGTGGTGGTCCTGCTGGCGTCGATAACGAATCCGGTCGCCATGAAAGATTTCGACCAGACGACCTCTGTGGAGGCAGTAAGTCAGTTGCGCCGGGCAAGCCCCGTGCGGATCCGGGCCTTTCTCGTCGCGCGCATGGACAGCGTAAAGTAGCCGCCCGCACTCCTCTAACATGAAAATTTGCCCCCGCCTCACGCTCCCGAAAAATCAAGGTTTCACCCTCGTTGAAGTGATGGTCACGATGGTGCTCGTCATCGCGCTCCTGTATTTTCTGATCACCACCGTCAGTCAGACCCAGGCAGTCATGACGCGGACAACTGAAAAAGTGGCGCAGTTTCAGTCGGCGCGCAGCGGCTTTGAGGCCATGACGCGCCGCCTCAGTCAGGCGACGCTCAATACCTATTGGCGGGCGCACGACAACGACATCACGACGGCGACGACCGCCTTCAAGTTCCGCCGGCAATCAGAACTGCACTTCATTTCCGGTCCGACCAAGCGCTTTTTCAGTGCCTCCCCACAGTTGTCAAATCTTGCTCCTTCCGTGGAGAAGGCCTACCCCACCCACGCGGTGTTTTTTCAGGCACCGATGGGTTATTCAGAAGAGACCACGCAGGTTGGAACCGTCCGACTGCCCACCTTCCGCAACCTTGATAGCCTGTTATCCGGTTGTGGCTATTTTGTCGAATACGGCCCGGAAACGGAGCGCCCGCCTTTTTTGACCAGCGTCACGCCCACTCTGCCTGACCGCTTCCGGTTTCGGTTGATGGAAATGGCCTTGCCATCAGAAAAGTTGACGATTTTTCAGCGACCCATTGACGAAAGGGGCTACGTGGACCCGCGGGTCTTCGACGAGAAAAACAGCTACTACGCGGGCATGGTAAAAACGGAAGGGCAAAGTGCTCGCCCGTCGAATACAAGTTGGGTCCGCCCGCTGTGGATGAAGGAGGCGTTTCTCCGCACCACAACAACGCCCCACCGCTTCCAGTACGCCCGCGTGCGTGCGGAGAATATCATTGCCTTGGTCATTCTTCCGAAGCTTGCCGAGAAGGACCGGGTAGTTCCGGGAACCACGACCGCCGACCCCAAACAACTTGAACTCGCTCCCGCGTATGAATTCGATAGTTGGCGCATTCTTACTGGCAAGACAGCCGTGGAGGGCGGGCGGAGTGTTGACAATACGGCGAGAGACAACCTGTTGCCACCGATTATCCAAGTCACGATGGTGGCCGTGGATGAAAAGGCGATGGCGAGGTTCGGTCCCACTGCGACCAGAATACCGACCTGGACCGAGGGTCTATTCACCAAAGCAAAGTTAGTTAGCGACTACACGACCGACATTCAAACGCTGGAGCAGCGGTTGATTGATGATCCTTATAAACCCAACTACCGCATTTTTACCGCCGACATCGTCCTCCGGGGTTCAAAATGGAGTCGAGATCCGTGACCGTGACCACTGACGCATTTTTCACCCACCTCCCCAAAATTAAATTAACCATGAACGTTTCTACCCTCCCGGTCCGCCAGCGCGGAATCGCCTTGATCATTGTCCTAATGATGCTCGTCCTGCTCTCGGGACTCGTCGTGGCCTTTTTGACGACCGTGTCCCACGAACGGGTCGCCGCGAATGCCAGCGCGTCCGGTACCACCACGACCCTGATTGCGGACAGCACCTTGAACTTTGTGCTCGCCCAGCTCCGGGATGCGACCAGCCAACCAGGAGAGAATGTTACCTGGTCGTCCCAGCCGGGAGCAATTCGCACATTCAGCGGAAAGCTCTCTAACACGAAGAAGAATATAACATCAAGTGGCGGGGCTTCCGGCGCCTATTTCCATGAATATACTCCTTCCTCGGATGACTATGTTTACAAGCTGTATTCCGCCGACAAGATGCGCCCGAGGACTAGCGAATACAACTCCGCGGACCTGCCGGCAGAGGTAAAGGTCATCGAGAATTGGAATCCCAAGAAGCCCGAGCCGGACCATGTGGACCTGAATCAGCCATCGCTGAGCGTCCGGACCGATTTGAATGCCGATGGCAGTGTCGTGGAGCCCCGCTATCCGATTATCGATCCGCGGGCGAAATATACCTCCGGTGAGCAGGCCAACGGCACGGGCAATTCTGGAATTGTCGATGGCTTTGATGCGAAGATCACCACCGATCCCCAGTTGAAGTTCGCCAAGGCAGGCGGAGGGGTCGGCGCAGCCGTGCCGTACCTGCCGATGCCGGTCAAATGGCTCTACGTCTTGAAGGATATGACCGTGGGACCCGCGAGCCGGGCCACGGAAACCAATCCGATCATTGGTCGGACGGCCTTCTGGACGGACGACGAGGCTTCCAAGCTGAACATCAATACGGCTTCGGAAGGAACATTTTGGGATACCCCCTCCCAAAGTACGGAACAAGAGTCCGGACAGGTCGATGATGGAAGCGGACCCCTCCAGTCCACCGCCCAGAGCCTCAGTCTGGCCAGCTCGCAACCCGTGCGTGGGGAATACCAACGGTATGGCGGTCATCCGGCTACGACGAGC
>CAIQUL010000277.1 GCA_903874975.1 uncultured Chthoniobacter sp.
AGGTAGATGTAGCCGTCCTTGATGCCGAGGAAGCCTGGGCCGCGACTGACGTTCGGGTAGCCGATGAGCATGTAGGCTGGGACGTTCGGGTCGGCGGCACCGCGGCGGTGGGCGACCATCGAACCGATGGAAGGATAGATGGCGTTACCGCTGATCATACGGCCGGTGTGGACGAGGTTCGTGGCGAAAGCGTGCTCGTCGATGACCTTATGGTTTACCGAGCGCACCGCGGTGACGTGCTCCATGAGCTTAGCCGTACGCGGCAGGTGTTCGCAGAGGCGCACACCCGAGACGGAGGTCGGAATCGAAGGGTAGAGTGAACCGCGCTTCTTGACGGTGGATTTATTGTCGCCGAGCGCCTTCGGGTCGAAGGTGTCGACTTGGCTCATGCCGCCGCCGAGCCAGATGAAGATGCAATGCTCGGCCTTGCCTTTCACGCCAGCAGCTCCCGCTGAGGCGAGCAGCGGCGACGCAGCGAAGGGGGCGAGTCCGAGGGCGGTGAGGAAGGAGCGGCGATCCATGGTGTTAGTTGTAAAGGAATTCAGGGGAGTTGACGAGGGCCCAGACGACATCTTCGGCGCGGCGGCGCCACTCGGTGGTCAGGCGGTCAGTCGCCGGGTCGCCCTTGCGGGCCGCGGCTTCCTCCTGCATGCGCACGGTGGTGGCCATGTCGTTGAGGTGGTTGGACCAAGAGACGTAATACGTCGGCTTGCGCGGACCCTTGTTTAGTTCGAACTTCTCGAGGAGCTTGAAGCGCCCGGCGAAGCCTTCGCCGAGATAGGCGGAGTATTTCGCCTTCTCGGCGGCGGTCGGGCGACGCGAGAGCAGGCGCAGGAACAGGGCGTCGGTGAGCGCTTCCGGCGACTTGGCCTCGAGGGTCATCGCCGTGACGCCATGATCGTCGCTCAGGCGCGTGACCCAGGTGCCCATGGTGCCGTTGCTGAGGATCGCGGGTTGCAGGGAGTTAGCCGAGCTTTCGCGATCCGTCACCGGATCCGGACGGCTGGCTCGCCAGCCAAAGGCGGCCAGTACGTCGCAGACCGCTTGGATACGGGGCAGGGCGAGGGCGGGGCGGTCGCGCTCGTTGGAGGTGGAGGTGAGCATCCAGGCGCGGCGCGGCTGGCCGAGCGACACGGAGTTCGCCTGTTCGCGGATGCTGTCGATGTCGAGGCTGGCCTCTTCCGTGCGGAAGGGCTTGCCGGTCGTGGCGAACATCGAGTCGACGACTTGTTCGGCGGAGAGGCGACGCGGGGCCGGCGACGCGAAGAGAGGGCTAGTCTGTTTCTGCGTGGCATCCGTCGCGCGCTGGTAGGCGTGCGAATTCAGGATGAGGCGCAGGACGTGATCGGCGTCGTAGCCGCTGCGCACGAGCTCGCGGCCGAGCCAGCGGAGCAGTTCCGGGTGCGAGTTCTTGGAGCGTTCCCAATCCCAGGCCTGATCCACGAGGCCGCGGCCCATCAGGCGGGCCCAAAGGCGATTCGCCATCACTTGCGCGAAGCGTTCATTCTGCGGGGCGGTGATGAGCGTGGCGAGGCGATCACGCGGGTCCTTCGGATCGAGCGCTAGGTCATCCGCGACGCTTTCCTGCGAGAGTTCGGGGAACGGCCAATGCGGCTCGACTGAGGCACCAGGCTCAAGGGTGACCTCGATGAGGGGCTTACGACCGCCTTCGCGGAGTTTGGCCATCGAGACACTACTCGTGATCGGAACCTTCACGGCCTTGGTCTCGAGGAGGGCGGCGAGGGCGAAGACCTGCTCTTGCTTGGCGGTGTGGGCTGGGGCGTCGTGGCAGCGCGCACACTTGGTCTCCATGCCGAGGAAGGCCGTGGTGACGATCGTGGCCTTCGCGGCCATGGGCACGTCGTTCTGCGAGGCGATGCCGAAGCCGGCCGGGCCGCCAGCGGCGGCGGCGCCCTTGAGGCGGAGGAGCTCGGTCACCATGAGGTCGAGCGGCTTGCGGTCGGCGAGCGATTCGTAAATCCACCAGCGGAATGGACCGGAGTTGTTCAGTGTGGGATTCAGGATGTTCGGGTTCTCGGCGAGGACGTCCTGCCAGTAGCCCGTCCAATGGTCGGCGGCGCGCGGGTCGTGCAGCAGGCGGTCGATGACCTTCGCGCGTTTGTCGGCCGAATTGTCCGCGGCGAAGGCTTCAATCTCGGCGAGGCTGGGCGGCACACCGACGGTGTCGAGCGTGACGCGACGGAGGAAGGCGAGGTCTTCGGTCAGAGGATTGATCGTGGTCGGAAGCGTGCGGTAGTC
>CAIQUL010000278.1 GCA_903874975.1 uncultured Chthoniobacter sp.
CGGCAGATCAACGCGGGGCACCGCCACGAACTTCGCGCCGTCCAGCACGGCCTCACCATCCCAGCGATAGGCCGCCAGCATCCCGCCGGGCTTGGCCACGCTGTAATCTACGCACGCGACGTTGGGCGCGAGCAGTTCCGGGGTCGCGGGTGGCAGCCAATCGTGGCCGACGACCACCGGGGGCGCGGGCGGGGCAGATCCGAGTTTCAGCGCCGCCGTGTCCACCGGCACCTTCGGCACGGTGTCGCACTCCGGCATGCACAAGCTGTGGAAGGTGTGGCCTTCGCCACTCAGCCACCACTTCGTGCGGATGTCGCGGCGCACGACCCCGCCCTTGTCGGTGAACGTGTGCGGCTCGGGCAATCTGATCTCCTTGCCTTTGATGAGCACTTCGACGGCCCGATACTCGGGCGTGCCCTTCACGGCGGATTTGACGAGCAACTCGTCGGTCAGCCCGTTGTCTCCGTTGAGAAACGCAATCTGCTCCGCACTCCAACACGCGTGGACTAGGCGAAGGTCGCCGAGGTCGAGGAACAGCGGCAGCGTCTTGAACCAGTCGATCCAGCCCGCCCATTCCTCCGGCGCGGGATGGGCGATCTGGTCGAGCGTCGCTTGGTGCTGGGTGACGTTCTTGCCATCGCCCGCGGTGTGGGAGCGCAAATAGCCGCCGCGCCCGTCCGGGGTGTGAAAGGCGATGGCGTTGTATTCATGGTTCCCCATGACGGCGCGGGCCGTGCCGGCATCCATCATCGCCTTCACGATTTGCAGCGTCTCGCGAATCTTCGGCCCGCGATCCACGAAATCGCCCATGAAGATTACCGTGCGCTCCGGGTGACGGTGAGCGCCGTGGGTTTCCACGTAGCCGAGTTTTTCGAGCAGTGCGCGGAGTATATCGGCATGGCCGTGGATGTCGCCGATGATGTCGTATTTTTGGTTTTTGTTTTTCATAAATTGGGGTTCTCGTTTCGTGTTCATCGGCAGGGCATCCCTTCCATGATCCAGCCCATGACGATTGCGGCGGGCGCGAACTCGGGCTCGTCGTCCGCCGCGGGTTCCTCGTCCCCGTCCTCCGGCGGATCGACGGGCAGTTTGATCGAGGCGAAAAGGGCTTTCAGAAATGTCCAATCATCGCCGTAACCTTTGCTGACCACGCTGCCGATGGCCGGACGTTCTTCGACGATCACATGGCGGAGCGCGCTCTCGAACAACTCGGTCCCTTCCGTGCGGTAGTCGTCGGCCTCGAAAGCCGGACCGACCACCTGCGCCAAGCGGAAGGGCTCGATGCCAAGGTTCTCGGTGGCGTGCTCGTTCAGCTCGTCCCACCCGATGTCCTCGTCAGCGCCAAGCCGGCAGAAGTCCCAATAAAGGATGGCGAGGGCGAGCAGGAGGACGAGAACGAGGGTTTCCTCGACCGCATCGCGGTAGGTGGTCAGCCCGGCCTTCTCCAGCATGGCCCACGCGCGCTCCGCCCATTGCATTTCGCTGCCGAGAACCCACACGTTGAATATCTCGCTGGCACCGTCCTTCACTTCGTCCCATGTGAGCACGCTCCCCGGCGCTTGGTTGGCGTTATCGCTCATTCTTGGCCTCCTTTGGGATTTTCGTTTTCATAATCTGGACGTGGATTGGGCGCGGATTCGCCATCGGGGATGAAGCCGAAATCCCGCTCTGGGATCAGCACCCCGCCCAGGTCCGGATGGCCGCGAAACGTCGTGCAGCCGGCAGGCGGAAACGTGCGGCGGACACCTTCGAGCGTGGCCATTTGCGCCCAATACTTGCGGAACCGCCGGTAGCAGGCCGGGGCTTCGGCGAGAAGTCGCCGGGCCTCATCGTTCCGGCCAAGTTTCCGCAGGGCTTCGATGGCGTTGCCGAACGCGGCGGCATCCTCCGGCCACAACCGGCGCAGTTCCGCCCATATCGGCAGGGCGCTCTCGTAGTCTTCCTCGGCGTCGTAGAGACCTGCGAGGCGCAGCAGATAGAGCCCGGTCGTCCGCCCCGCTTCCGGCGTTTCCTCCAGCAGACTCCACGCACGGTCGGGATCGGTCGCAGTGCAGGCTTCGACCTCCCCCATGCGTTTGCGAAAGGTGGCGTCCTGCTCGTTGGCAAGAACAAGGTCGGCAAGGAAGGGCACCATCATTTCGAGGCCCGGTTGCTTTAAGAAATCCCAGATCAACGCCGGCCTGAATTTGAGCGCCCAAAGAATGTGATACCGCGCGCCAAGGTGATTGCCTGCCCGCGCGTGCTCCACCGCGTAGCGCATCTGCGCGTCCAGCACCACGTCCGCCACGCGGTTGTGGCCCTCGCGGATGAGTCCTTCGACTGTCTCCAAGCCCGCCCTCCAATCGTGCTCAAACTGCGCCGCCGCGCCGGGTTCCTGCGCCACCGCCAAGGGATTGAGCGTGAAATAACCGGATGCGCCATTAAACCGGAACAGCCGGCGCACCCCCTCGGGGTAGTGCGTCAGATCGTCGGCGGAAAGTTGGATGGGGGCGTCTTTGTCGCGCGCGGCGGCACAGACATCTTTGAACCGTGTCTCGATGAAAAGATGGGCTTCCTCCAGCGTCGGCTGGTAGTCCCGCAGCCATTCCCACAAAGGCCGGAGATCGGTGTCGCCGAGGGCGTGGGCGTAATAGTCCTCCGACCGTCGAAACTCCAAAAGCAGCCAGCCGAGCGCCTCGTGGAACTCGCCTAGCCGTGAGGCGAAACAGGCCATCTGATAGGCATCCTCCTCCAAGGAATGACCGCTTTCCTCGACCAACCGCAGCGTGTCGCGGGCTTCCTCGGTCCGCCCCAAGAATTGCAGCGCCAGCATCGTCTTGATGATTGTCCCGTAATGCCGGATGCCGCGTTCGATGAGGCTCGTCCCGAGAGTGGCCACATCCTCATGCCGTTGAATCTGCATGAAAAGGTGGACCAGCCGACATTGCGCGAAGTCGCGCGCGTCAGGATCGTTCGCCTCCACCTTGCGCAACGTGGCCTCCGCCTCCGCGTAGAGGCCCAGCGCCTCCAATCCTTCCGCTTCTTTGAACAGTTGGGCTGCATTTAGTTCATTCACAAAGTCCCCATACGGCGCGGGCACCTCGTTGTGTGCCGGTATTTCATTCTTTTTCACGCCCCGAGAATCGCCTTCCTCCTGTTGCTCCGAAAGCGCAACGAATGTAAGATGCTTACGCCTATGAATAAGTATTCCGTAATGCTCTCCAAGGGCGGTCTGTCCCTCGACCGGCTGCACAACTTCGTCCTCATCGCCGAGGCCGGCGGACTGACCAAGGCTGCCGGGGACAATCTGTCAAAACTCAGCCTGGTCAGCCGGCAGATTCGCGACCTAGAGGAATTTTTCGGCGTGGAACTCAAGCGCCGCCACGGCAAGGGCATCGTCATCACGGAAGCTGGCCGGCGGCTGGCACAACTCACCCGCGCGCACCTGCTCGGGCTGGAGGATTTCCAGCGCGAGGCCAAGCAGCTCCCCAAGCGGCTCTCCGTGGCCTCGGGCAACAGCGTCATCGAGTGGACGCTGCTCCCCAAGCTCGCCGAGCTGCGCACCGCGCTGCCGGGCACGACGTGGGAGTTTTTCAGCGAGCGCACCGCCAGCACCATCGCCAAGCTCGTGGACATGACCATCGACCTCGGCCTCGTGCGCGAGAACGCCGTGGTGTCGCCGCTCAAGGCGAAGCGGCTTTTCGTGGCGGACTACGCGCTGTTCCTTCCGCGCAAGCTCGCGCGCGGCGTCACCGCCGAAAATCTGAAATCCCGCATCGCCGACATCCCCATCGCCACGTCGCTCGGCGGAAGTTTCCGGCGGATTCTTGACGCCTCGGCCGAGAAAGCGCAGTGGCCGCTGAACATCACCGTCGCGTGTTCCTCCTTCACCCAAGCCGCGCGCACCGTCCATGCCGGAGCCTGCGCTGCCGTGCTCCCGCAGATCGCCGCGCAGGACTTCGACCCCGCCAAGGTGTTGCAACTGCCGCTCCCGTTCCTGCGCGAAAAGTTCTCTCACATTTGTCTGGTGTGGAATCCCCGACTGGTGGAGGTGCGCCCCGTGGTGCTCGACTCGATTACGGCCGTCGAAGCGTCATTTCCGTTGTGAGTGCAAAGGGCGTGCAAATCGCCAATCAAGGGAGCTACCGGCCGAGCGAGAGTCGCTGCGCGACATATCGGGGCAGCTTCGCGCGCAGGATTTTTCGCCGCGCTTTGGCGATGTCATAATCCACCCGGCGAAACTCGACCCAACGGGCTTGAGGATCACAGATCGCGTAGCACGCGTCGGGGCAGAGATCGCGCGGCTGGCCCACGGAGCCGACGTTGATGAGCGTCTTTCCACCCGCCGGTAATTCAATCCGCCCCTTTCCGCGCCAGGACTTGATGTTCCCAGTGCTGCTCAGGTGCCAGACCATGGGCACATGCGTGTGACCGCAAAAGCAGAGCGGTGCCGTTTGAACCTTAAAGTGCTGCTACGCCTCCGCCTCTCGCATAATGTAGTTCCACTCGCCTGGAGCATTCAGCGAGGCGTGAACAAACTGGCAACTCTCGTTCGCGAAAGTGAGCGGTAGCGCGCCGACATACGCGCGCTGCTCAGTTGAGAGCTTCTGCCGTGCAAATTCGATTCCGCTCTGCGCCGCTTCATTGTGAACCTGTTCCGGCGTTTCCGCATTGCTACTACCGCTTTGGACGGAGGTTTTTCGGGAGCCCGGCTCGACACTTCATACAAAACTCCAGAGTGCCTTCGTCGATGGTGGCGTTGGAGTCCTTTTCCACTTCCCCGCACATGACGCAGTCGGCGTGATCGTAAGGCATGTCGTCGAGCCCGAAGGCGTGACCAAGCTCGTGAATCGCAATCCCGCTCATTCTGTTAATGAGCTTATCGGTGTCGGGTTCGTCGGCGCGCATCGGTTCGATGCCCATGGTTCCCGCACCAAGGCCGAGCCAAGCCAGGCCAAACAGAAAGTTAAAGTGCTTGTTGAAGGTGATATTGTCCTCCGTCACGCAGAGATTGGCCAGCACGCCGCCCCTGCGCCTGTTTTTCATTTGGTTGATCAGAACCATGGCCGACCTGCCGTTCCAGTCCGGACGCAGCGAGGGGCGCTCGTCGATGAAGCAGGGCTGGATGATCACAGGGCAACCAAACGCGACGCGAATGCACGCAGCCACGGGGCCGAGTAAGCTGTCTTCGATGTCGCCCAAGCGCCAGATGGCAATCTTGTCGGTGGCATCGAGAATGAGCGGTTGGTCGCACCCGCTGCACGCCTGGGCGTCAATCGGGTGGCAGAGGTTGCAGTGTTCGCAAAGGTTGTGGTCGTTCTTCATGGTCTATCGGTGCGGTGGTTTGATCTGTCCGGGACGCAGGGCCAAGAAGAATTCAAATGGGCGCAGGAGGTCGTCGAGGAGCCGATGCTCGTGGGGCAAACTTCTTTCGCCAGGTAGGGCCGCGGATGTCCGACCCCCTTGGTAAAATTGACCCATGAATACCAAGCACCTCGCCATCGCCGGCCCCTACACCCACGAAAACCTCAGTATCTTCCTGCTCCTCGGAGCCGATGCCCTCGACGGCCAGCGCTTCATCCCGCTCGACGATGCCCTGGAGCAAAAATGCGTCACGGTCCACGAGACCGGCAACGTCGGGCAGTTGGAGGTAGAAAACCTCTCCGAACATTTCGATCTCTACATCCAGGCCGGCGACGTGGTGAAG
>CAIQUL010000279.1 GCA_903874975.1 uncultured Chthoniobacter sp.
CACGGGCGTACCGCGCCGATCTGCCGGCGGAATCCGAAGATGCTGCCTGCCGTCCCGATGACCAGCGCGACGGTGCTGGTGGCATTGGCGGCGACCGGGACCAGGCCACACAGCAGGAGCGCGGGAAACGTGATCAAGGTGCCGCCGCCGGCGACCGCATTGACGGCCCCGGCCAGCGCGGCCGCCGCGGCGAGGACGATCATTTCAAAGCCGGACATGAGTCGGAACGCGCGCCGGCGTCAGCGCGGCGCCGCTGGTGCCTTCATCTCGAGCTGGTCGAAAAGGAACGCGAGGACGTCGGCCTTTTGCGCGAGGCGCTCGGTGAGGGCGGTACCGCTGCCGTGGCCGGAGGCGGCGCTGAAGCGGGCGAGGATGGGCCGCCCGGAAGCGGTGGCGGCCTGGAGGCGCGCGGTCATTTTGCGCGAGTGCGCGGGGTTCACGCGCCCGTCGGTTTCTCCGGCGAGAAAAAAGACGGCGGGATATTTCCCGCCGTCCACCACACGGTGAAAGGGCGAGTAGGCATGAATGGCGCGGAACTGCGCGGGATCTTTCACAGTGCCAAATTCGGTGACATTGAAGGCCCCGTTCGGGTCGAGTTCCACGCGCAGCATGTCGAAGATGCCGACGTGGGCGACAACGGCGCGGGCCAGCTCGGGATGCTGCGTGAGCAATGCGCCCATGAGCAGGCCACCATTACTGCCGCCTTCCACGGCGAGCTTCGCGGAGCGGGTGTAGCCGCGCTCGATGAGATGCCGGGCGCAGGCGGCGAAGTCGTCGAAGACGTTCTGCTTGCGCGTGAGATTGCCGGCGAGATGCCACTCCTCGCCGTACTCGCCGCCGCCGCGGAGATTGGCGATGGCGATGACGCCGCCGCGGTCAAACCACAACCGCTGGGAGAAGTCGAAGCCGGGCCGCAGGCTGATGCCGTAGCCGCCATAGCCAGTGAGCAACGTGGGATTCGAGCCATCGAGCGGCACGCCTTTGCGGCGCAGAATGCTGACCGGGATTTTCGTGCCGTCCTTGCTCACGGCGAACTCGCGCACCGCTTCGATGTCGGAGAAATCCACGGGCGAGGTATTGGCGAGCGCGGTTCTCGCCGGCGCGGCGGGGGCGTCTCCGCGCGGTTGGTGGAAGTACCACGCGGAGGGCTGCGTGTAGCTGGCTTCGCGGAAAAGGACACCGGCATCCGCGCCATTGGCCGTCTCGATGACCACGAGTTGACCGGCACTCGCCGCCGCAGGCAGCGGAAACTCGCGGGCGTTTTTCCCATCCAACCCGAACTGCCGAATCCGCGACGGTCCGCCGAGCATCTCGGTGACGAACAGGCTCCCAGCGGTCGGCGTGATCCCCTCGATGACGGCGTCGCCCTCCGGCACGATGACCTCCGCCTCGGAGAGCGGTTTCGATCCGTCGCTCGGAAGGCGGAGGACTTTTCCGCGCGCGGCGTTTTTCACGGACCGGAGGTAAAGCGTCGCGCCGTCGGCGGAGATGGCGACGCGCTTCACACCGTCCGCAAACCCCGCGATCTGCCGCCACGGCGCGGCGTCACCCAGGCGCAGATCGCGCAGGTAGTGCGCGTATTCACCGCCGTCGCCGTTCGCCACGGTGGCGAGCAGCCAGCGTCCGTCGCGCGAGGTGTCGAGGTCGATCTCCGCGATGCGCGGAAAATCCCGCCCGGTGGAATACACGTCGGCGCTGACCGGGGTGCCGAGCCGGTGAAAGTAAATCTGCTGAAAGAAATTCAGGTCGTCGTCCGGGCGCTCTCCGTGGTGCGGGTAGCGGGTGTAAAAAACCGCCTTCCCATCGGGCGTCCAC
>CAIQUL010000280.1 GCA_903874975.1 uncultured Chthoniobacter sp.
CAGCGAGCCGGGAGCCGCTGCGATCACCGGCCCGATGGCCGCCGAGGTTCACGGCCTGCAAATCCTCGCGCCGTCCATCCAGGACATCGCCACGAACACCACGCGCTTTCTCGTCATCGGCCGCTCGGCCTCGCCGCCGACTGGCGATGATCGCACGTCCATCATGTTCTGCGTGCAGGACAAACCCGGCGCGCTTTTCCAGGCGCTCGAACCTTTCAACCGGCTGGGAATCTCGATGAGCAAAATCGAGAGCCGGCCCTCGAAACGGAAGGCGTGGGAGTATTTCTTCTTCGTCGATCTCGACGGCCACGCCGGCGAAGAGCAGGTGAAGCAAGCCATCGAGGAGCTGGAGCAGCACTGCAGCTTTGTCAAAATCCTCGGGACGTATCCGAAGACGAGTCCGGGGTAGGGGAGGGGAGCGCAGTGGCGGACGCCAGACGGCCGGGGAGGCAAGTCGTACTCGTCAACCCACTGCGCGACGGCTACGGCTGGCGGGATGAGAATCGTCCACATTGCCTCGGAAATGACGCCGTTCGCGCGGACGGGTGGGTTGGGTGATGTGCTGGAGGCGCTGCCTGCGGCGCTGGCGGCGGCGGGGCATGAGGTGAGTGTGGTGCTGCCGTGTTATCGCGGGCTGCGGGAGAAGGCGCGGGATACGGGGGTGAAGATCACGGTGCCGGTGGGCGGGACCCCGGTGCGCGCGGAAATCTGGGAAACCTGCGCGCCGAACGGCGTGCAGGTTTTTCTGGTGCGGGCGGATGGTTACTTCGATCGCCCGGCGCTTTACGGCGAGGAGGGGCGCGACTACGAGGACGCGTCGGCGCGGTTCATTTTCTTTGCGAAAGCGGCGGTGGAACTGGCGCGGCGGATCGTGCCCGCGCCGGATGTGCTCCATGTCCACGACTGGCAGGCGGCGCTGGTGCCCGTGCTGGTGCGGGAGCGGCGGCTGCCGTTCAAGACGGTGCTGACGATTCACAATCTCGCGTATCAGGGGAGCTTTCCGGCGGAGCATTTCGGGCTGACGAATCTGCCGGGCGATTACTTTTCGGCGCGGGGCGTGGAGTGTTACGGGCGGCTGAATCTGCTCAAAGGCGGCCTCCTTTTCGCCGATGCGCTGACGACGGTGAGCGAGCGCTACGCGC
The DNA here is from genome assembly GCA_903874975.1 of uncultured Chthoniobacter sp. GTDB lineage: Bacteria > Verrucomicrobiota > Verrucomicrobiia > Chthoniobacterales > Chthoniobacteraceae > Chthoniobacter. Next base: position 1,143 of record CAIQUL010000280.1, read on the forward strand.
GGGAAATCCTGACTCCCGAGCAGGGGAGCGGGCTCGACGGGGTGATGCGGGAGCAGGCGGGGAAGCTTGTGGGGATCTTGAACGGCGCGGATTACGCGGTCTGGAATCCAGCGACGGACCAACTGCTGCCGGAGCGCTTTTCGCCGACGGCGCTGGCGGGGAAGCGGGCGTGCCGGGATGCGCTCCTGGCGGAGTGCGGGCTGGAGCCGGAGCCGGGCGGGCCGGTGCTGGCGATGGTCTCGCGGCTGGCGGAGCAAAAGGGGATCGATCTGCTGCTGCCGCTGCTCGACCGGCTGCTCGCGGATGATGTGCGGCTGGTCATTCTGGGCGAGGGCGACCCGGCGTATGAGCGCGAGCTTTTCATCGCGAGCAAGCGGCACGGGGGGCGGTTCACCTACCGGCACAGCGCCGCGGAAAAGGTCGCGCATCTGGCGTACGCGGGCGCGGATGCGTTCCTCGTGCCGTCGCATTTCGAGCCGTGCGGGCTGGGGGCGATGGATGCGCTGAAGTACGGTGCGCTGCCCATCGCGCGGGCGACGGGCGGGCTCTACGAGACGATTCAGGATTACGATCCGGTGAGCGAAAGCGGGCACGGCTTCCTCTTTTACGACGACACGACCGAGGCGTTGTGGGATGCGATCATCCGCGCGAAGCAATACTTCGCCGACCCGGTCTGCTGGCGGGCGCTGATGCTGCGGGCAATGGCGTGCGACTTCGCGTGGACGAAGGCGGCGGCGGGGTATGAAGCGGTGTATGGGCGAGTGGTGGTGGGGAGGTGACGGAAGTATTCAGTGTTCAGAATCCGCGTCGTGCCTGAACACTGAACACCAGCCCATGCTCCCTCAACTCCTAACCGCCATCCCCGGCCCGCGCTCGCGGGTTCTCGCCGAAAAGCTGCGCCGGCACGAGTCGCGAAATGTCACGTTTCTCGCGGACGACTTCCCCGTTTTCTGGCAGCGGGCGGAGGGCGTGAATGTGTGGGACGCGGATGGGAATCGCTTTCTCGATCTCACGTCGGCGTTTGGCGTCGCCGGGCTGGGGCACACGAATGCGGCGGTGCGCGCGGCGCTGGTGAAGCAGGCGGGCGGGCTGCTGCATGCGATGGGCGATGTGCATCCCACGGAGCTGAAGGCGGAGCTGTGCGCGCGGCTGAGCGCGCTGACTTTCGAGCGCTGGGGCGCGGGCGATGGGAAGGTGGTGCTGAGTAGCTCGGGCTCGGATGCGGTGGAGACGGCGCTGAAAACGGCGCTGCTGCGGACGGGGAAGGCGGGCGTGATCGCGTTCACGGGCGGGTATCACGGGCTGGGGCTGGGGGCGCTGAGCGCGATCGGGCTACCGTTCTTTCGCGAGCCGTTTCGCGCGCAGTTGCGGGACTTCGCGACGCTGCTGCCGTATCCGGCGGAAAGCGGCGGGCTGCCCGACGGATTGCGCGGGCAGATCGAGGCGGTGATTCGCGCGGGCGGGATCGGGAGCATTCTCGTGGAGCCGGTGCAGGGTCGCGGCGGGTGCGTGGTGCCGCCGCGGGAGTTTTTGCCGATGCTGCGCGCGGTGTGTGACGCGCACGGCGTGCTGCTCATCGCCGATGAGATTTACACCGGTTTCAACCGCACCGGCGCGCTTTTCGCCTGCGAGCACTCGGGCGTGGTGCCGGACCTGATTTGCCTCGGCAAGGCGCTGACCGGCGGCTTCCCGCTGTCGGCGTGCGTGGGCCGCGCGGAGGTCATGGACGCATGGCCGCTCTCGACCGGCGAGGCGCTGCACACGAGCACGTTCCTGGGCAACCCACTCGGCTGCGCGATGGCGCTGGCGTCGCTCCAACAGCACGCCGACCCCGCGCTCGCCGCGCACGTCCGGGAGCGCGGGGCGAAGCTGAAAGCGGCGCTGCGTGGCGCGGACGCCCTCGTCCGCGACGGTGCCGCGGACGCCTCGTCCGCCGAACC
>CAIQUL010000281.1 GCA_903874975.1 uncultured Chthoniobacter sp.
ATGATGCCCGAGCGCTCCAGTTTCACCCGGGAGATCACGTCACCCGGAATTTTCGCGAGACCCTCGCGAAATTCTTTCTCGAGCAGGAAGGCGGTGAAACGTTCTTCCGCCTCTTTGCTCGTGACCACGGTCATCAGCCCGCCCTCATCATCGAAAAGCAGCAGCGCGCCGACCTGCTTCGGACTCCACGCGGCGCAGTACTTACCGGCCAGCTTTTCCAACGCCTCGGCCTGCTGTGATGGCGGAACTCTGAGCGAGGAGACGGTGACCACATAGACCGCGGCACCCTGCAGGCGGGCCGCCAGGAGACGGGCGCTCATCTTCGCCTCCACGTCCGGCAGGATCACGTCCGCCTGGTCGAGGACGTGGGATGCCGGCGCTGGCGGAATCGAGGTCACCTCCACCGGCGCGACCAGCTCCGCAGTCGGCGATTTCTGCGCCCGCGCGGGCAAGGCAGCCAACAGAACGCCGAGAATAAGGACAGCAGTGCGCAGCATGGCGGTTACTCTCCTTTGAAGACGGTGTTCCGCTGCAGGCGGAATGCGCCCTCCGCGCTCTCGAAGAGCTTGAGCAGCGTTTCCTTGCTCCCGAAGCGATACTCCACCGTTCGGGTGTGGGTGGTCGTGGGGTAGCTCTTGACGACCTTTTTCCAAACGTCCTCCTGCCCGGTGCGCTGGACGCTTTCCTGGAGAAGCTGCTGGGCTTTCTCCACGGTGGCCGCACCAAATCCGGCGGGCGCGGCGATGGTGTTGGGCTCGATGAAGTAGAAACGCGCGAGCGCCGCCCCGGTGGTGTCGATATTCACCTCGGTGACGCGGGCCGCGCCGTCCACCACGTACTCGTGCGTGCTCACGGAGACGATGGACCGCAGGGCCACGCTGTAGGTGCCGCCGGGCAGGGTCGCGCGCCACATCGGGATATTCGTGCTCGGCGAAGGCGTGGCCTGCCCCGCTGCGGGAGTGGCCGCCGGTTGCTGCGCGAAGAGCGCCGGCGCGGCGATCAGCGCGAGAACTAAAGGGAGGAGTTTCATGTGCGGGGACTTTGCCCGTGCCGGGGAAAACTTCCAATCAAGAAACTCAAGCGCGCGAAACGCATGCACGGCCCCGTTCGGGGCGCGCGCAAAGGAGCTTGGACTTGAGTCCAAACACCCACCAACTCTGGACTAAAGTCCAAGCTGCATTTTCCGCAACGATTGACGCCGGTGCCCGAAGAAACCTAGCGTCGCGCCATGCCCGCCGCGCTCACGCCGGAACACCTCCGCCTCGAAGAAGACGCGCGGCGCGAGGGAAACTGGAAACGCTGGGGGCCGTATCTCTCGGAGCGCCAGTGGGGCACGGTGCGCGAGGATTATTCGGCGAATGGCGACGCCTGGAATTACCTCCCGCACGATCACGCGCGCAGCCGGGCATACCGCTGGGGCGAGGACGGGCTCCTCGGCATCACCGACCGCCAGTGCCGGCTCTGCTTTGCCGTGGCGCTGTGGAACGGGCGCGACCCGATTTTGAAGGAGCGCATCTTTGGCCTGACCAATCCGCAGGGCAATCACGGAGAGGATGCCAAGGAGGTCTGGCACTATCTCGACTCCACGCCCACCCACTCCTACCTGCGCGCGCTCTACAAATATCCGCAGGCGGAGTTTCCCTACGCGCGGCTGGTCGAGGAAAACGCGCGCCGCACGCGGCAGGAGCGCGAGTTCGAACTCGAGGACACGGGCGTCTTCGACGAGTCGCGCTACTTCGATGTCATCGCCGAATACGCGAAGGCCGCGCCCGACGACACGCTCATCCGCCTCACGCTCGCGAACCGCGGCCCCGACCCCGCGCGCCTGCACGTCCTGCCGACGCTGTGGTTTCGCAACACCTGGTCGTGGGGCTGCATCCACGAGGGCTGCACGCTCAAGCCGCGCCTCAGCCAACTCAACGCACGCACCCTCACCGCCACGCACGAAACGCTCGGCGAATTCCGCTTCGCCGCCGACACCGACGCGCCGTGGCTTTTCACGGAAAACGAAACGAACAACGCGCGCATCTTCGGCACGGCGAACCTCTCGCCCTACGTGAAAGACAGTTTCCACGACGCCGTCATCCACGGGCGCGCGGACGCCGTGAACCCGCACGGCCACGGGACGAAAGCCGCGCCGCACTACACGCTCGAGATTCCCGCCGGCGGCGAGGTCGTGCTCCGGTTCCGCCTCGCGCCGGCCAGCGCGTGGCCGGCCGCGCCCTTCGCAGATTTCGACGCCGTTTTCGCCGGGCGCATCGCGGAGTCCGCGGCGTTTTTTGAAACCAAGTACACGCCCGCGCTCGGGGCCGAGGCGCGCAATGTCGTGCGCCAGGCCTACGCCGGGCTGCTGTGGTCGAAGCAGTTTTACCATTATGTCGTGAAGGAGTGGCTGGCCGGCGACCCGAACTTTCCGCCGCCGCCCGCCGAGCGCGGCCGCGCGCGCAATCACGACTGGCAGCACCTCTTCAACGCCGACGTGATCTCCATGCCGGACAAGTGGGAATATCCGTGGTACGCCGCGTGGGACCTCGCGTTTCACATGATCCCGATGGCGCGGATCGATCCCGAGTTCGCGAAGCAGCAGCTCCTGCTCTTCCTCCGCGAGTGGTACATGCACCCGAGCGGCGCGATCCCCGCCTACGAGTGGAATCTCCGCGACGTGAATCCGCCCGTCCACGCGTGGGCCTGCTGGCGCGTCTACAAAATCAGCGGCCAGCCCGGCGCGCGCGACACGCAGTTTCTCGAGCGCGTCTTTCAAAAGCTCCTCATCAACTTCACCTGGTGGGTCAACCGCAAGGACGTGCAGGGCAAACACATCTTCGCCGGCGGCTTCCTCGGGCTGGATAACATCGGCCTTTTCGACCGCTCGAAGCCGCTCCCCAGCGGCCAGTCGCTCGCCCAGGCCGACGGCACGGCGTGGATGGCGTTCTACTGCGAGACCATGCTCTCCATCGCGCTGGAACTCGCGCTCACCAATCCCGCCTACGAGGACATCGCGTCGAAGTTTCTCGAACACACCGTCGAGATCGTGGACGCGATGAACGACGTCGGCGACGGCGGGCTGTGGGACGAAACCGACGGCTTTTACTACGACCAGCTCCTCATCGAGGGCCGCCACAAAGTGCCGCTGCGCGTGCGCTCGATGGTCGGGCTGCTCCCGCTTTTCGGCGTGGAAATTTTGGAGCAGGACACCATCGACCGCCTGCCCGGATTCAAGAAGCGGCTGAAGTGGTTCGTCAAAAACCGCTTCGATCTCGCGCAGAATATTTCCTACCTCGAAAAGCGCACCGGCAACGGCACGCACGCCCGCCGCCTGCTCGCCATCCCCACGCGCGAGCGCCTGCTGCGCGTCTTGAAATACGTGCTCGATGAAAAGGAATTCCTCTCGCCTTACGGCATCCGCTCACTCTCGCGCGTCTATGGCGACGCGCCCTACACGCTCGCGCTCGACGGCGACGACTACTGCATCGGCTACGAGCCCGGTGAGTCGCAGACCGGCATGTTTGGCGGCAACTCGAACTGGCGCGGCCCCGTTTGGCTGCCGATGAACTACCTGCTCATCGAGGCGCTCGAGCGCTACCACCATTTCTGGGGCGACGAACTGCAAGTCGAGTTCCCCACCGGCTCCGGCACGCTCATGAATCTCTCGCAAGTCGCGCAAGAAATCGCCCGGCGCATCACGCGCCTTTTTCTCCCGGATGAAACCGGCGCGCGCCCCTGCTTCGGCGGCGATCCCCGCTACGCCTCCGATCCGCACTGGCGCGACCACCTGCTGTTCCACGAGCACTTTTGCGGCGAGACCGGCCGCGGCCTCGGCGCCGCGCACCAGACCGGCTGGACCGCGCTCATCACCCGCTGCATGAACATGGTCGCCCGCGAGCCGCAGGAGTGAGCGCGCCCGCGAAAAAACCACGGTCATCCTGCGCGGAGTTTCGCCCGCGGGCGAAGGCGGCGGGCGGGCAGAATCGCGAATGACGAATGCGCCATAGCTCACTGCCGTCCTCGTCATTCCGGCTTCGTTATTCTTTCGTCATTCCACATTCGTCATTCGTCCTTTCCCCCCACCAGCCCGCGCCTTCGCAGTTGAGCGCACGCGCCAGTCAGCGATGCTCTCCGCACCCGCATGCCCGCACCCGAGAAAGCCGATCCGAAAATCAAACTCCGCGATGTCCCGCACAAGCCGGGCGTCTATCTCATGCGCGACCGTTTCCACCGCGTGATCTACGTGGGCAAAGCGCGCGATCTCCGCAAACGCGTGAGCCAGTATTTCATGCCGAGCCGCGCTATGCGCGCCGACATCAAGACCCGCGCCCTGCTCGACGCGATCTGGGATTTTGAGTGGCACCTCGCCGGCAGCGAGCCCGAAGCGCTGCTCCTCGAAGGCCGCCTCATCAAGGAATTCCGCCCGCGCTACAACGTCAGCTTTCGCGACGACAAACGCTTTCTCATGGTCAAAGTGGACATGGCCGACGAGTGGCCGCGGTTCCGGCTCTCCCGTTTCAAAAAAGACGACCAGGCGCGCTACTTCGGACCCTTCGCCCACTCCGGCGCGCTCCGGCAGACCATGGCATTCATGCGGAAAAAGTTCGGCATCCTCACCTTCGGCCGCGGCACCCCGAGCGCGCGCGAGTTGAAATCGTCCACCTATCAGGTGCCGATGAAACTCGCCGACATCAGCGCTGCGCAATACCGCGAGCGCATCGACAGCGCCTGCGAGTTTCTCGCCGGACAGTCAAAGGAGCTCCTGCAAAACCTCGAAGACGAGATGAAGAAAGCCGCCACCGCCCTCGATTTCGAGCGCGCCGCCGAGATGCGCAACATGCTCGACGACCTCCGCAAGACGACCAAGCCCATGGCCCGCTACAATCGCGACCAGCGGCACCGACTCGGCGTGACCAGCACCATCAACCCCGTCGCCGACCTCGCCGCGCTCGGCGAGGAACTCTCCCTCGGCGGCCCGCCCCGCCGCATGGAGTGCTTCGATATTTCCAACATCAGCACCACGCACATCGTCGCCAGCATGGTCTGCTTTGTGCACGGCAAACCCGCCAACCAGCTCTACCGCCGCTTCCGCATCCGCACCGTGAAAGGGCAGGACGACTTTGCCAGCATGGCCGAAGTCGTGCGGCGGCGGTATGCGCGGGTGCTGCGGGAGATTGCAGATTGCAGATCTCAAATTTCAGATTTGCCCCACGGCGGCGCTGATTCCGCGATCGACCTTTCCGTCTCGCAGGAAAGCCCACGGGAAATCGCCCGGCGCATCACGCAGCTCGGCGAGATCAGAAATCCGAATTCTGAAATCAGCAATCTCCCCGACCTCGTCATCGTGGACGGCGGCAAAGGCCAGCTCTCCTCCGCCTGCCGCGAGTTGCAGCGCCTCGGGCTGCACGACCTGCCGATCATCGGCCTCGCCAAAGAGTTCGAGGAAATCCACCGGCCCGGCCACCCCGCTCCGCTCATCCTCCCGCACGAAAGCGGCGCGCTGAAAATGCTCCAGCGCATCCGCGACGAAGCCCACCGTTTTGCCAACGGCTACCACCAACTCCTCATGAAACGCCGCATCGCCGAGAGCCTGCTCGACGACTGCCCCGGCGTCTCCGACCCGCGGAAAAAGCTGCTCCTCCAGAAGTTCGGCAGCGTCGCCCGTCTCCGCCGCGCCAGCGTCGAAGACATCGCCGCGACCGAAGGCATCAGCCGCAAACTCGCCGAGCAGATCGCCACCTTCCTCGCCGAGCGCGCAGAAAAGATCCCGCCATCATCATGAGTCGAGCGCAGGCGGAAAGGCGGGCGCAGCGCAGTCGAAGGACCCCGGAGCGCAGGCGTCTTCGCCTGCCGTATCGCCTGCGTCCCGCTTGCCCCGGCGCCGCTACGGGTCTGAGCCACGCGCGTTTTGCCGCTGCGCGGGAGCAGGCGGAACGCACTGCGCTACGGCCAGCCGGAAGCTCGCGCGTTTCGGCAAAGACCGCACGCGCACCGGGCAGCCGGGTCGTGACACACGTCACCAAGATGTCACAATTCCCCGCATGATCACCGCCGCAGAAAATCGGGTTCGCGCAGTGGTTCGCGAGTCCGGGCCGCGGGCGGCTTTCCGACGGCTGATCGCGGAAAATGATGCGCTGATCCGTGGCGCGGAGCTGGACAATGGGCGGGAGATCGCCACCGCGCGCACGGCGATTTTCACGACGCTGGCCGGCCAGTGGGCCGCGGCGCAGCAGCAGGCGCTGGGCTACACGAAGCCCTTCGCCCTGGTCGCGCTTGGCGGCACAGGCCGCGGGGAGGTGACGCCGTGCTCGGACCTCGACTTCGCGTTCCTCTTTGACGAACCGATCGAGCGCAATGCCTTCCTGCTGGAACTGCAGCGGCAGGTCATACACACGGACGAATTTTCCGCGCAGCACGGCTTCAAGTGTGAGGCGCTCCCGTTCGGCCTCGACGACGTGCCGGCGCTCGCGGAGAAGCAGCTCAACTCCTTCCTCGACATGCGCGCCGTCTTCGACCCCACCGGGCTGGCGGAGCGGTTTCGCGAGCGCATCCGCGAGACCTACGATCCGTTCGAGCATCTCCTCTATCTGCGCGGATTTTGGAAAGACCAGTGGGAAGCGGCGGCCACGGGCAGCCAGCGGCTCGACCGGTTCGACATCAAGAACGACGGCTTGCGCGTGTTTCTCGGCGGCATCTGGACGCTCGCGGGCAAGACCTTCAGCCACAGCGAGGAGGTCTATCGCGCGCTCGATGATCCGCGCGATCTCGCCGCGTTCGATTTCCTGCTGCGCATCCGGGCGTGGGTGCATCTGCGCCGGCCTCCGGGCGGGCGGGCGACGACCGATGGCAGGCACCCCGAGGACGTTCTCGCCTTCGAGGACTCCACGGCTTACGGCGAAATGCTCGGGCCGGGAAGCGATGAGGAGACGCGGTTTGAATTTGCGGACGAGTTGCGCTCGCGCCTGCTGGCCGCGCGCCGGCGGGTGGCGGTTTTCGCGCGGGCGGTCATCGAGCGCGAGCTGAGCGAAGGGCGGGCGGTGGCCCCGGGGAGCCCCATCATCTACGGCACCGGCGGGCTGCGGCACGCGCCGGCCGACGGGGAACGTTCCCCGCGGGAAAAGAGCCGCGCGGCGCTGGCGTTGCTGCTCGCTTCACAGCGCTACGGGGTGGAGATCGATCCCGCGGAGCTGCACGCCACGTTGCGTCACGCCGGCGACTGGCTGGTGCCTGTGCCGGAGCTGGCCGCGCTCTTTTACGAACCGCGCGGGAGCCTCGCGGACACCTTTGAATTTCTCTCCCAGATCGACGGCACCGAGGAACGGCTCTTTCCCGGCTACGCGAAATTCGAATCCTCACTCGACGCCCGTGTGCTGCGCGAACGCCAGTCCCTGCGCGGCGCGCTGGAGCGGCAGAAGATGCGCGCTTTCGAGCACTACGCAGCCGAGGGCGCGAAGCTGCTCGCCTCGGGGAAGACTCCGGAAAACCTCGTCACCGCGGACGGCGGTGCGCAGCGGGCGATCGAAACCGCGCTGCTCGATCCGGATCAGCGCGTGGCGGTCAAGCTCGCGCTCAAAACCAAGCGGCTGCCGCTGACGCCCGGCGACGAGGTCGCTCGCGCCGACCTCTCCCGCCCGCTGCATGAGCGCCGGTCCTCGGGTTTCTCCGGCATCCCGCTGGCCGACTATTATGCGCCGTTCGTGGCGGAGTGCGGGTTCACGCCCGCCGCGGTGGAACTCGCGCACTTTCTCGTGGCCAACCGGCGCGCTTTCAAGGACCTCGCAGAAGCCGGGCTCAATGACGCCGAGCGCGCGGCGGAGTTTGCCCGCCGGAGCGGCGACGCGGCGCGGCTGCGGGCGCTTTTCGTTTTCACCTGCGCCGACTGCGCGCAGTGGGAAACCGCGCAGGCCAACCCGGTGCGCTGGTGGAATATCCGGGAGCTCTATGCCAAGGCGATGGCCACCTTTCACCCTCGCAAGGATCGCGCCGGCACGCTCGTGGCCGCGGGTTACGGCGCGGAGGAAATCGCGATCATCCGCGACATCGGCGAGGATTTTTTCAGCGGCTCCTACGGCCTGCACGCCATCCGCTTTGGCCAGCATCTCGTGCGGCTGGCGGGCCAGCCGGACGCCGCGCCCAAAGTCACGGTCATCCGCGATGGCGCCTCGACCATGCTCGGCTTGGCGGCGCGGGACTACCGCGGGTTGGCGGCGGTCATCAGCGGCGCACTGTGGCACGCCGGCGTGGAATTGCGGCAGGCCCATCTTTTCTCCGCGATGAACCACGGGCTGGCGCTCGATTTTTTCCACCTCGTCTCCGGCGACACCCCGCTCCGCGCGGATCTCCCCGCGCTGGTCGAAGACGCGATCCACGCGCGCCGCCACCTCGCCGATGCCGACGAAACCGCGCTGCCGCCCATCGACGGCCAGCTCACGCTCACCGAGTCGCGCCCCGGCTTGCACTGCCTGCGCTGCGAGACTCCGCGCGCGTCGGGCGGACTCATCTACGCGCTGACCTGCAAAGTTTTCCGCCACCTCGGGGCAAACATCTGCGCCCTCACCGCCAATCCAGCCCGCGACCACACCTACGTCTCGATCTACTGCAGCCTGCCCAAGGGGCTGACGCTGGAAGCGGCGCGCGCGATCATCGCGACTTGGCGCTGAATCTAACCGCCGTCATCTGAGAGACCGAATACGCGAGCGGGATATTTTGGGCGGGATGAACCGGAAAGCGTCAAGGAGCGGCGATACTCCCGGACCGTCCCGCGAATCCGCACGCCTCTGAAAATGCAGGAGGTTCATGGGCCGCGAATCGCAGGCGTCCCGCTGGCCCCGGCGCCGCTACGAGGTGAACGCCGCGGCACCCAGCCGCTGCCAGCAGACCCGGTCGCTCCCGGGAAGTTCCCCGGAGGCCGGGCCTGCGTTCTGCTTTTCCTCCGAAGCATGCAACGCGAACTCTACTTCTCGACCATCGACTTTCTGATCAAGACCATCGAGGCCAAGGACGCGGAGATGGAGGACGCGGATGAAGACACCGACCTGCATCTGCTCGAATCGGAGATGACGAATCTCCAGCGGCGGTTGCACGTGGAGTTCTGCTATCTGTCGGCGTTTGCGGACGGCGACGGGCAGGCGCACTGAATTCCTTCCGCCGATTCGACGGCCCGCTACTCCCGCGTGATGACCTCGTCGAGGTTCAGGATGATGTTCGCGGCGGTGGTGTAGGCGGCGAGTTCGGCGGGGTTGAGCTTGGGGTCGGGCTTCGAGGCGCCTTGGGCGATGAGCTTTTGCGCGGCAGTTTCGTCCTGCTGGAAACGGGCGAGGCGCGTGGTGAGTCCGGCGGTCAGCGTTCTTAACTCGGCGGCATCCGGCTGCCGGGCGGTGGCGCGGCGGAAGGCCCAGGCGACGCGCGCTTCGGGCGTCGTGCCGCCGGCGAGGAGCATCTGCTCGGCGAGGCGGCGCGCGGCTTCGACGTAGGTGACTTCGTTGAGCAGCGCGAGCGCTTGCAGCGGCGTGTTCGTGCGGCTGCGTTTCGCGGTGCAGATTTCGCGGTTGGGCGAGTCGAAGAGGAGCATCGTCGGTGGCGCGGCGGTGCGTTTCCAGATGGTGTAAAGCGTGCGCCGGTAGAGCCCCTCGCCGGCCTCGGCCTTGTAGCCGCGCAGGTCGCCATAGACGCTCGTTTCATCCCACACGCCGGCGGGCATGTAGGGCCGCACGCTCGGGCCGCCGAGCTTCTCGACGAGCAGCCCGCTGACGGCCAGCGCCTGGTCGCGCACGCTCTCGGCGGAAAGGCGAAAGCGCGGGCCGCGGGCGAGCAGGAGGTTGTCCGGGTCGCGCTCGAGCAGCGCGGGCGTGACGCGCGCGGACTGGCGGTAGGTGGCGCTCGTGACGATGAGTTTCTGCATCGCCTTCATGTCCCACTTCAGCCGCACGAATTCCGTCGCCAGCCAGTCGAGCAACTCGGGATGACTCGGCCAGTCGGCCTGCGAGCCGAGGTTTTCGGAAGTCCGCGCGAGGCCGGTGCCGAAGAACTTTTCCCACGCGCGATTCACCCACACGCGCGCGGTCAGCGGATGCTCGCCGCTGACCAGCCACTGCGCGAGGCCGAGGCGGTTGTTCGGCGCGCCCGCGGGCAGTGGCGGGAGCACGGCGGGCAGGCCGCGCGGCACTTTCTCGCCGGGCTGGTCGTACTCGCCCCGTTTCAAAATGAACGCCTCGCGCGGCTGGGCGCGCTCCTGGAAAATCATCGTGCTGGGATAGGACGCGGCGTGGCCGGTGATGGCCTTTTCCGCGGCCGCGAGGGCCGCGCCGGCTTTCTTGGCAGGCGTGTCGGTGTGGTCGCGGAAATACTTCGCCAGTTCCGCGGTCTGCGGCGGCGTGCGCTTCGCCGGATCGGTCGCGAGGGCGGCGGCGATGTTCGCCGGCACGCCGGGCCCTTTCAGCCCGACGTTCGGACGCGCGGTGACGCTGAGTTTGAAGCGCCCGAGGTTGTGACCCGCGAGCGCGTCGTGATGCAGGCTGACGTGCAGCGTCGCCCCGGCGGGCACGTTGACCGGCGCGCCAACGAAGATCGCCTTGCGCGGCTCCTTTTTCGTCGGCCCGTCCACGGCCCATCCCTTGGTGTTCTTCGTGTCCTTCGCGCGCTGCGCCTTGTCTTTCAAAATCAGCCCGACGCCGAAATCCTTCTGCTCGTAGTCCGCCTCGGCGCGGGTGAACTGCACCGGCACCGGCGCGGGGAGTTGCGGCGCGGTGATCGTGGCGTTGATGTCGGTGAGCACGAAGTTGCCATTCGGCGCGCGCCCGAGGCTCTGCGTGGGCAGCGAGGCGTCGGGCAGCGCGTCGAGCAGGATGGCGGCGAGCGATCCGCCTCCGCCGAGCGGCGCGGTGAGCGTGTAGGTGTCGAAGTCCGCGTTGGTTCCCGTGGCGAGCACCGTGCCATCGGGCTGGCGGGCAAAGGTCGCGCCGCCCGTGCTGACGACCGTCGCCGGCACCAGTGGCATCCACATTTTTGCCTCGTCCGAAAGCTGCGTCCGCACGCTTTTTTCCCACTCGATCTGCGCGGCGGGCAGCGCCTTTTCCGCCGCGGCGAGCTGCCCCCGCGCGGCGGTGCGCGCAGTTTCCAAAACGGCGAGCTGCTTCTCGTGCTCGGCGGTGGGCACGCCGATGAGCGGCTTGGTGTTGCGGCCATCGGCGTCGAGCACGCCGGATTCCTCGTTCGAGTTGAAGTAGGCGTAGAGCTGGTAAAACTCGCGCTGCGAGATCGGGTCGTATTTGTGATCGTGGCAGCGGGCGCAGCCGAGCGTGAGGCCGAGCCACGTCTGGCCGGTGGTGTCCACGCGATCGATGACCGTCTCCGCGAACCACTCCGCCTCGATGCGTCCGCCCTCGCCATTCAGCCGCGTGTTGCGGTGAAAACCGGTCGCGACTTTTTGCGGCAGCGTGGCGTTGGGCAGCAGATCGCCGGCGAGTTGCTCGATGGTAAATTGGTCGAACGGCTGGTTGCTGTTGTAGGCGCGAATGACCCAGTCGCGCCACGGCCACATGAAGCGCGAGCCGTCGCTCTGGAAGCCGTTGCTGTCCGCGTAGCGCGCGAAGTCGAGCCACTGCTGCGCCATTTTCTCGCCGTAGCGCGGCGAGGCCAGCAGCCGGTCCACCACTCGTTCGTAGGCGGCGGGTGCCTGGTCGGCGAGAAACGTGGACACTTCCTCCGGCGTCGGCGGCAGCCCCGTGAGGTCGAGCGACACCCGGCGGATGAGCGTCTCGCGCGGAGCCTCGGGCGACGGCTGGAGACCTTCCTTTTGCAAGCGCGCGCGGATGAACGCGTCGATCGGATTTGGCGTCGCGAACGGCAGCGCCGGGCGCTCCGGTTTGATGAAAGCCCAGTGCCCCTGATACACCGCACCCTCCGCGATCCAGCGCCGCAGCGTCTCGACCTCCTGCGACGAGACCTGCTTGTGAGTTTTCGACGGCGGCATCCTGTCGTCGCGGTTCTTTGTCGTGACGCGGGCGATGAGTTGGCTGGCCTCCGGCTTGCCGGGGACGATCGCCGTGTCGCCCGACTCCGCCGGCTTCACCGCCTGCTCGCGGATGTCCAGCCGCAGCTTGCTGTCGCGCTTCTTCTCGTCCGGGCCGTGGCAGGCGAAACATTTGTCCGAAAGGATCGGGCGGACATCGCGGTTGAAACTCACCGTCGCGTTTTGCTCCGCCCGGACGGGAGCGGGCAGTGCAGCGCAGAGCAGGAGCGAAATCGAAATCCGGCGGTTCATGGAAGTGGCAAGGCCGCGGAAAATATCACGCCGCCCGGTGTTTCACCACCTCACGCTGGCGGGCCGCAGCAGCGCCGCGCTCGCAGGAACAGCAAAGCCGCCCGGTCTTCTTGGTTGCAGGCGCCGGACGACCTATTTTTCGCCCGCCCCGCCCTTCGGGATGATCCCCTTGCTCTCCAACTTCTCCACCTTCGGCCGGACCACGGCCTGACAGTACGGGTTCTTGTTCCCGTTGATCCGGTAGTAGTCCTGATGGTTGACCTCGGCTTTGTAAAAAACCTTGAGCGGCTCGATTTTGGTCACGATCTGATCCTTCCAGTTTTTCTGCTCTTCGGCCTTCGATTTAACCGCCGACGCCTGCTGCGCCGCGCTGGTGTAGAGAATGACGGAGCGGTAGCTGTCTCCCACATCGTTGCCCTGCCGGTTCAGCGTCGTGGGATCGTGCGCGTGCCAGAAGACATTGAGGATTTTTTCGTAGGCGATTTTCTTCGGGTCAAAGTCAATCAGCACAACCTCGGCATGGCCGGTGGTGTGGGCGCAGACCTGCTCGTAGGTCGGGTTTTCCGTGTGCCCACCGGCATAGCCGGAGACGACATCCTTCACGCCGTCGAGCCGCTCGAAGACGGCTTCGACACACCAAAAGCAGCCGCCGCCAATGACGGCGCGTTCGAGTCCGGGAGCAGGTTTTTCGGGAGGCATGGATTTCGGTTTTTCGGCGGATTGGCTGATGACTGCCAGCACGACGAGCGTGGCGGCAACGAGGGTTAGGATGCGGGTTTTCACAAATGGGTGGTGGGCTTGGATCACAGACAATCAAACATTCCCGGCGTTCGATCCAGCATCCTCTCGCGCGCTGCGCCCTGCCCACTTTGCCAGGACGTCCATCAGGTGGAAATCGCGCCCCTGCGCGCGGTAGGTCAGGCGCTCGTGATCGCAGCCTGGGAGAAACGGCGCGCCGCGAAAGTCGGGCGGGCGGTGGAGGCAAGCGGGGCGTCGTCGGATGCGCAGCAGTGGGAAAACCCATCGCGTGTCATTCTGAGCCGTAAGGATGTGGCCTGCTCCCCGAAAGTTGGTCCAGGCACTATGAGAGTTGGCGGCGCGCCAGCGCCGCCGAACTCTCACCATGAAACGCAAACGACATACCCCTGAAGAAATCA
>CAIQUL010000282.1 GCA_903874975.1 uncultured Chthoniobacter sp.
CCGGAGCGCGAATCGAGTAAGCGGTCCGCGAAGGGCTTTGCCGGGTGCGATTAAAAGTGGGGCAACCTCTGGAGAGCCCACGGCGTCGCGCGGAATCCTTGTCGGCGACTGTGGCTCGAACACCCCGTTCGAGTACCGGCGGACGAGGCGTCCGCCAGACACCCGCGGACGAGGGCGTCCGCGCCACGCGGGCCGCCCCCCAAAAAACGGCTGCACCAGTTTTAATCACACCCGGATTTACCTGACAGCCTGTTGTTAAATCCTCCTGAGGCTCTTGCAAAAGCCATCGGGTGCGATCGAAATATCCTTCGAAATGGCATGAACGGATCGCTGGGGAAGGGATCGAAATGTGGCTGCACCAACGAAGCGATTTCGCCGTGTTTCTCCAAGGCAGTTTGTTCCCGGCTCTGGAGCAGGAGGCGGGGCCTTTGAGCGCTTCAAGGCGGAGTTTGCCTGGCTGGGCCATGGCTGGCCGCCGAGCGACCGGCTCTGGCTGATGCACGCGTTTGCGGCCAAGAGCGTGGATCAATTCCCACGACGACCGCTCTCCTCCACGCGCTGCACAGCCCGCCCACCCTGCGCCGCCTGTGCGGGTTTGAGCACGCGGGCGAGGTGCCTTCCGAGGCGACTTTCCCGAGCTGCAGCACCTCGGCCACCATCAGCAGCATGACGAAGCCGCGGTAGGCGTCGATGGAGGCGAGCCGGCCGGGCGCAGTTTTGCCGGGGGCAGCTTCCACGGGTGCGGGCGAGCGCGCTATGCGGAGGGCAGCGGCGCGACCGGGTCGGACTCGGCTGCGTAATCCACGCCAGGCAGGCCGAAGCCGAAGAGTTTCAAAAACTCCGTGCGGTAGCCGGCGATGTCAGTGAGCCCGTCCAGATTCTCCGTGGTCGCCTGCGGCCAGATCGCCGCGACTTCAGCCTGAATCTCCGGACGCATTTCCCAGTCGTCGATGCGGATGCGGCCCGCTTCGTCCACGGCGGGCGCGGCGCTGGCGAGGCGGTCGGCAAAGAGGCGGTGAATCTGCTCGATGCAGCCTTCGTGCAGGCCGTGGGCTTTCATCACTTTGTAGAGCATCGAGATATAAAGCGGGACGACCGGGATGGCCGAACTGGCCTGCGTCACGAGCGCCTTGTTCACCGAGACAAAGGCGCGTCCGCCGTGCTCCGCGAGCCGCGTGTGCAGCCGGGCGGCGGTGGCTTCGAGATCTTCTTTCGCGCGGCCGATGGTGCCGTTGCGATAGATGGCCCACGTGAGGTCCGGCCCGATATAGCTGTAAGCCACGGTGAGCGCGCCGGGCGCGAGCACGCCGCCGGCCTCGAGCGCGGCGATCCACATTTCCCAATCCTCGCCACCCATGACCGCGGTGGTGTCGGCGATCTCCTGCGCGCTGGCTGGCTCGATGGTGATGTCGGTGACCGTGCCCTTGTCGGTGTTCACGGTTTTCGCGGTGAAAGGCGCGCCGACCGGCTTCAGCGTGGAGCTGTGCGTGACGCCCGTGCGCGGGTGCGTGCGGCGCGGCGAGGCGAGGCTGTAAATGACGGCATCCACCTGGCCGAGGTCAGCTTTGATCGTGGCGATGACCTGCTCCTTGATGGCGTCAGAAAAGGCGTCGCCATTGATGCTCTTCGCGTAGAGCCCGGCGGCGTGCGCGGCTTTCTCGAAAGCGACGGAGTTGTACCAGCCAGCGCTCGCGGTCCGGTCGGGCTCGCCGGCTTTTTCAAAAAAGACGCCGAGCGTGGCCGCGCCGCCGCCAAAGGCCGGGACAATGCGGCTGGCCAGCCCGTAGCCGGTGGACGCGCCGATGACCAGCACGCGGCGCGCGCCGCCGGGGAGTGGGCCCTTGCCTTGCACGAAGGCGATTTGCTCCTGCACCTGCGCTGCGCAACCCTCGGGATGCGCTGTGGTGCAAATGAATCCGCGGATTTTGGGCTTGATGATCATGCGCGAAGGTTTGGGCATCCGCGCGGTTGGCGTAAAGCAATTCCTCGCGCCTGACATTCGCTTGGAAAGAAACCCGCGCGCGTTAGATTCCGCCGCGAATCTCCTGACATGCTCCGCCGATTTTCCATCCCGCTTTTTCTCCTGCTCCTCGCCAGTGCGCCGCTCGGCGCGCAAACGGCCGCGCTCTCCGCGCTCGACGCGCTCCGGCTGCTCCCGCGCGGCGATGGTAAGCGCCTGGTCCGCATCGTGGCGCGCGACGGCACGCCGGTGCCCGAGCGCTGGCATTTCCTCGTGCAT
This sequence comes from uncultured Chthoniobacter sp., assembly GCA_903874975.1. Taxonomy (GTDB): domain Bacteria; phylum Verrucomicrobiota; class Verrucomicrobiia; order Chthoniobacterales; family Chthoniobacteraceae; genus Chthoniobacter. Next base: position 2,240 of record CAIQUL010000282.1, read on the forward strand.
GATGCGAAAGCGGAAAACGGTTTGCGCGAGTATGTGGTCGTCGGCGGGGAAGTCGTGGCTTCGCGCGAGGTCTCGCAGTTTGCCGAGAGCCTGCACGCCGATGACGTGGTCGGGGCCGACGCGGTGAAGGTGGACTCCGACCGCGCGGCGAAACAGGTGCAGCAATACGCGGAGCGGAACAAGCTGACTGTGAAGACGCTGCACTATGAGCTGAAAAAGGCCGGGGCCGCGACCGGCCCGCTCTGGACGGTGGCCTGTCTCGACGCTGCCGGAAAGGAAGTCGGTCAGCTCGTGATCAGCGCGAGCCGCGGCACGGTGCTTTCGCATCTCGGCTTCGCCGTGGAGCCGACGCCGTTGTCGCCGATCACTCCGGCTCCGGAGGAAAAGCCACGCCTGCCCGTCATCGCGGCACCGGCTCCGAAAGCGACCGCCGCGCCGAAGATCGCCAGCGCGCCCAAGGCCACGCCGATCCCTGTGGCCGTGGCCATCCCGGTGGAACCGCCGGTCGCACCCGCCGCCACGCCCGAGCCGAAAAAACCCGGCATCCTCGACCGCGTCGGTTCCGGGTTGCAGAAAGTTTTCACCACGCGCGGCCGCGAAAAGCCACCGGAGGAATGACCCTCGCCCGCCAGCTCACGCGCCTGCTCGGGCCGGACCGCGTAGCCACCGATGCGCCCACGCTCGCCACGCACGCGACGGACAAATGGTTCGCGAGCCGCCCGCCGGAGGCTGTGGTCTTTGCCGAGTCCACCGACGACGTGAGCCGGCTGCTGAAATTCGCCACGCGCCACCGCATTCCCGTCACCCCGCGCGGCGCGGGCGTGGGCTACGTCGGCGGGTGCGTGCCGATGCGCGGCGGCATCGCGCTGTCGCTCGCGCGGATGAACCGCATCAAGGAAATCAATTTCGCCGATGCCATCGCCGTCGTGCAGCCCGGCGTCATCACCGGCGTGCTCCAGGACGCGGTCAGAAAGCGCAAACTTTTCTACCCGCCCGACCCCGCCAGCCTGCGTGAGTGCAGCCTCGGCGGAAACATCGCCACCAACGCCGGCGGCCCGCGCTGCTTGAAATACGGCGTCACCCGCCACTACGTGCTCGGCCTCGAAGTCGTGCTCGCCGACGGGCGCATCCTCCGCACCGGCGGACGCACGCACAAAAACAAAACCGGCTTCGACCTCATCGGGATGTTTGTCGGCAGCGAAGGGTTGCTCGGCGTCGTCACCGAAGCCACGCTGCGCCTGCTCCCGCTCCCACCCGCCCGCGCCACGCTTTCCGCCAGCTTCCGCACCTTCCGCCAGGCCGCGAACGCCGTGCAGGCCATCTTTGCCGCCGGCTTCCTCCCCTCCGCGCTGGAAATCGCCGACGCCTTCACCCTCGCCGCCGCCGGCGAGCATCTCGGCAAACGGCTCGCGCCACCCGGCAGCGCGCACCTCCTCGTGGACCTCGACGGCCAGCCCGCCTCGGTGGCCAGCGAGGTGAAAGCGCTCGCCGCTCTGCTCGCGAAACTCAAGGCCATCGGCACACAAACCGCCGTCGGCGAAACCGCCTGCGAGCAGCTCTGGGACTTGCGCCGCGCCTTTTCGCAATCGCTCAAAGCCACCGGCCTCGTGAAGCTCAACGAGGACATCGTCGTCCCACGCGGACGGCTCACCGACCTCGCCGCCTTCGCGGAAAAGCTGCGCAAAAAGCACGGCTACCCGATCGCCTGCTTCGGCCACGCCGGCGACGGCAACATCCACGTCAACATCATGGCCGCCGACTACCACACCGACCGCGCGGTGCAAAAAAAAGTCGGCCTCGCGCTCGATGAACTCTTTGCCCAAGTCCTCGCCTGGGGCGGCGTCATCACTGGCGAACACGGCATCGGTTTGGCCAAAGAACGCTGGTGGCCGCAAGCCACCACGCCCGTCAGCCGCGCCGTCCACACCGCGCTGAAAACCGCGCTCGACCCGCTTGGCATTTTGAATCCGGGGAAGTTTGTCGCCGTGGCTCAGCGCTGAGAGGTTGGCCGCGGGGTGGGATCCGACGTGCGCATCCTCCGCCGCTGCCGCGCACCGAGGCAATCAGTTCCCAGAGGTTCCCTACCGTCCCGCGCTTTTTTTGCGCTCGCGATTTGACCCCAGCGGGGCAGTCTCCGGAGCCATGAGGATCCGGTTTGGTTTGCACATTCATTGCTGGCTGCTGCTGGCCGGGTGTTGGTTCGTGGGGCTGCCGGCGGCAGCGGCGGAGGTGGCGCGGTCGGTCGAGCGGGTGACGGTGGAGTCGAGCAGCCTCGCGAGCATTGGTTTCGATCGGACGACGCGGGTGCTGGAAATCGAGTTTCGTTCGGGGGCCAGCTACCGGTATCTGGCGGTGCCACTGGCGGTCTTCGAGGAGATGAAAAAGGCGTCGTCGAAAGGGCGTTATTTCGCGCAGTTCATTCGGGGGAAATACGAGTTCCAGCGGGTCCGAGGCGCGGCCCGATGAGGCTGACGAAGGACGAGATCGCGCTCGTGGTCGCGGTGCTCGTGATCTTGGTCGTGGGGGCGGCGGTGCGGAACTTTCGGCGGCAGCAGCCCGCGACTGAACCCGCGGCGCCGGCCGTGCAGTCGGCGACGCCGGCGGAGTAGCGCCATTCGGACGACCGCGCCGCGCTTTTTCATCTTCCCCTTTCGGAGCGCCGCGCCTTTCATCCGGCTCCTTTGGAAAACTCCGCCGCTCCCACTCCCGCGCGCTCGCCGCTCGGTCTCATCTTTCTCACGCTCTTCATCGACATGCTGGGCTTCGGCATCGTCATCCCGGTGCTGCCGCTTTACGCGGAGGGGACGATCAAGGCGTCGTCCGCGCAGCTCGCTTGGATCGTCGGCATTTATTCGCTGCTCCAGCTCGTCTGCGCCCCGCTTTTCGGCAAATGGAGCGACCGCATCGGGCGCAAGCCGGTGCTCGTGGTCAGCATCCTCGGCACCGCGGTCGGTTTCGTCGTCCTGGGCGCGGCGACGACGGTCTGGATGCTTATCCTCGGCCGCATCATCGACGGCGCGAGCGGCGGCAATATCTCCACCGCGATGGCCTGCATCGCCGACGTGACGACAAAGGAAAACCGCTCGCGCAACATGGGGCTGGTCGGCGCGGCGTTCGGGCTCGGCTTCATGCTCGGGCCGGCCATCGGTGGCGTGCTCAGCAAACATTTCACCCTCGCCACGCCGTTCTATTTCGCCGCCGGCCTCGCGCTGCTCAATGCGCTCCTCGTCTGGCTGCGGCTGCCCGAGACGCTCACCGCGGAATCACGCGCGCGGGCGAAGGAGCGAGCCACAGTCGGCGAGGTGTTTCACGGCGGTCGCGCGGGCATGATCACGGCGATCCTCGCGAGCCAGCTCGCGGCGGTGACGGGCTTCTCGATCATGACCGCGCTCTTCGCGCTCTACTGCGAAAAGCGCTTCGGCTACGACACCGCGCAGGTCGGCTACATCCTCGCCTACGTGGGGTTGCTCGGGGTGCTGTTTCAGGGCGGGTTGCTGCGGCGTTTGTTGAAAAAGCCCATCGAAAAGGAACTGGCGGTCATCGGCGCGGTGGTGCTCGCGCTGAGCATGGCGGCGCTGCCTTTCACCCACACGCTCGGCGTGCTCCTAGTCGTGTGCTTCGGCATTTCGCTGGGGAATAGCTTCGTCACCCCCACGCTCAATGGGCTCGCCTCCCGCAGCACCGATGCCCACTGCCAGGGACGCCTGCTCGGCCTCATGCAAAGCGCCGGTAGCCTCGGGCGTTTCCTCGGTCCGATGGTCGGCTTCGGGCTGGTCTCGCTCGACGGTGCGGCGGATTACGCCCGCACCTCGTTTTTCGTCAGCGCGGCGATTCTCGCGCTCGCGATCTTCTTCATCCTGCTCGTCCGCCCGGAGCGGGGCGGACCTGTGGCGGAGGCGATTCCGGGAACGTAGCGCGGGCGCGGCATACGCCGCTTGACCCGGTTTCGGCGCGGGGAAGAATGTCGCCATGCAACTGCGTTTCCATCTTCCCTCCCTCGTCGCGATCCTCGGTCTGGCCGGCCTTTTTCCTCCCACTGCAGCCGCGAAGGACCGGGAAAAACCGCGGCTCAGGCCATCGCCGGTCGAGCAGCTTTGGAAGGTGTTTCAGGAAAAGCATCCCGGACTCGTCCGGCCGCGTCACGAGCCGCCCCCGCGTGTGGCTCCGGTCCCGGAGGTCCAGCTCGTCGTGGTCAATAATACGGGCGTGCCGGTGGACCTCGTCTGGGTCCAGCCCCACGCCGGCGAGTTGAACTACGGGTCGGTCCAGTCGACCGGGCGGCCCCACCCGATCAGCACGTCTCCCGGCCACGTCTGGGTTTTCAAAACGAGCGGGCACGTCTTTGCCCGCTACGAGGTGAATGCCGCCGCCGAGCAGGAAGTCGTGCTGCGCGGGCGGCGCATTGGCCGGGCCCCGCTGCCGCCGCCGGTCCGGATCGCCGAGCGTCCCGTGCTGCGCGGGGCCGGCGGCGCGACTGGCCGCGCGGCGTTTTTGAAAGTCCACAACGACGCCCGCGCGGCCAAGGGCGTGGCCCCGCTGGAGTGGAGCGCCGATTGTGCGGCAGCGGCGCAGGAGTGGGCGCAGATTCTCGCCGACCGGGATACCGGGCTGGTCCACAGCAGACGCAAAAGTTTGGGCGAAAACATCTGGCAGTGCAGCGGTGGAAACCCGTCGCCGGATGTCGCGGCCGACGACTGGCTCGCGGAACAGCGCGTCTATCGGGGCGAGCGGATCAGTGAGACGAACTTCATGCGCGTGGGCCACTACACGCAGATGGTCTGGAGCGGCACGACCAGCGTCGGCTTTGGGTATGCCCGCGCGGCGAGCGGGAATGTCTATATCGTGGCGAATTATTTCCCGCCGGGAAATTTCCTCGGCCAGCGGCCGTACGAGAGATGGTAGTCCGCGCGCGGTGCGAAAGTCCGGTTGAGCCGCGGGCGACACCTGCTAATGGTCTGGGCATGAAATCGCGTTCCTTCCCCGCCGTGCTGCTCGTCGCTGCGCTGCTGCTCAGCCTCGCGGGCAGGGCCTTCGCCGTGCCGAAAACGGCCAAGCCGAACAACCAGGCGAACCTCCAAAGGACCGCCGCCGCGGCGCGGCAGCACCAACTCCTCGCTACCCACGCCCAAGCCGCGCAAAAGCAGCACCTGCTGAAAACGCACGAAAACTTTGCCAAGCAGCACCTCATCGAGCGGGCGCGCCGCCCCATTCCGCCGGCACCCCACCACGGGCGCGAGTATGGCGATCCGATACTCCGCAAGGAATTGCCCGTCGGTCGCGCCTGGGGCGACCCGGTGTTGGATACCTCGCCGATCACCAAAATCAGCGGGTAGGATGAGTAAATGCGGGGCTATCGGGTCCAAGAGTGAGGCCGTTCTAGCGAAAGCGCTTGGCTTTGGCGGCTGATCCCGGTGAGGTGGCCCGCTATGGGACACAACAAAGGCAAGGATAACGTCAAAGCCCGCAAGGCCCGCCGCAAGAAAGGCGAGCGCTTGCAGACCGCCAAGGATGCCGCGAAGGCATCCGTTTAGGTAACCGTGGAGCGGCCTCGCATCGGCTGAGTTTCCCGCTCGGGAAGCTCGGTCGATGAGGGGTGGCCCGGGATTGGGTGGGTGGAAAACTCGTCATCCTGAACGGAGTCGAAGGACCTCGAACTATTCGTGGGCGGCGGCGGGGGAGAGCGAAAATGACGAAAGTGGAATGACGAAAGAAACCCGAATGACGAATTCGCCACGCTGCGTCCTTCGGGTTTCGCGTTTCGGCATTCTTTCGTCATTTTCCGCCAACCGCCTCCTTCGCCCCATCTGGAGTTAGAGGTCCTTCGCCGGTTCTCCGCAAAGCCTCCGGTTCGCTCAGGATGACGGGGATTTTTCCCGCCGCTTCCACACTTGCCGCGCGCGGGGGCGAAAACTACCTTCGCCGACTTTTCCACCATGTCCGACGAACGCAAAACCCTCGAACAGCGCCACCAGATGTCCGACATCGAGCGCCTCCGCCACTCCGCCGCGCACGTGCTAGCCACGGCCATCCTGCGCATCTGGCCGGAGGCGCAGTTTGCCGCGGGCCCGCCGGTGGAGAATGGCTTTTACTACGACCTCGACCTGCCGCACCGCATCTCGACCGACGACTTCGCGCGGATCGAGGAGGAGATGAAAAAGGAAATCAAGGCCAACCACGTTTTCGAGAAGACCATCGTCTCGCGGGCGGAGGCCATCGCGCTGGCGGAAAACGGGCGGCTCGGCGGGCTGGGCGAGCGTCCGGGCAATGTCTCGAAGTTCAAAATCGGCAATTTGCAGGACATCCCGGAGGGCGAGGACATCTCGTTGTTCAAGAACGGCGACTTCCTCGATCTCTGCGCCGGGCCGCACGTCATGCGCACGGGGAATATCGGCGCGTTCCGGCTGACCCATGTCGCCAGCGCCTATTACAAGGGCGACGAGAAAAACCCGCAGCTCCAGCGCATCTACGGCACGGCCTTCAAGAACAAGACCGAGATGGAGGCTTACTTCACCATGCTGGAGGAGGCGAAAAAGCGCGATCACCGCAAGCTCGGGCGCGAATTGGAGCTGTTCTGCTTCGACGACGACGTCGGCCCCGGCCTCCCGCTTTGGCTGCCGCGCGGCACGGTCTTAATCGAGGAGATTGAAAAGCTGGCGAAGGAGACGGAGTTCGCCGCGGGTTATGATCGGGTCAGGACGCCGCACTTAGCGCGGGAGAACCTATATCTCACTAGCGGGCATCTGCCTTACTACGCGGAGTCGATGTTCCCGCCGATGATCCTCGAAGAAACCCGCGCGCCCGTCGCGAACGGGAAACCGCGCGACCCCGCGAGTGATCGGGGGGTGCCGCCGACGGCACGCGAGGGCGCGGGCGCTCCCCAGACCACCGTGGTGGCGAGCGCGCCCGCTCAACCGAGCGGCGACCGCTACTACCTCAAAGCCATGAACTGCCCGCATCACCACAAGCTCTTCGGAGCGGTGCCACGGAGTTATCGGGACTTGCCCCTGAGGCTAGCGGAGTATGGGACGTGTTACCGCTACGAGCAGAGCGGAGAACTCTTCGGCCTGATGCGCGTGCGCGCCATGCAGATGAATGACGCCCACATTTACTGCACCGAGGAGCAGTTCGCGTCCGAGTTCAACGCCGTGAACGAGATGTATCTGAAGTATTTCGCGATCTTCGGCATCGACCGTTACCAGTTCCGCTTCAGCACCCACGACCCGAAGGAACTCGGGAAGAAATTCGTCGATCACCCCGAGCTGTGGATCAAGACCGAGAAGATGGTCCGCGATGTCCTCGTCGCCAGCGGCGCGCCGTTTGTCGAAGTGCCCAACGAAGGTGCGTTCTACGGGCCGAAGATCGACATCCAGATTTGGAATGTCATCGGCAAGGAGTTCACCCTCGCCACCAACCAGGTCGATTTCGCCGTCCCCGCGCGCTTCGGTCTCGTCTATAAAACCCGCGAGAACACCGAGGCCACGCCGCTTTGCATCCACCGCGCGCCGCTTGGCACGCACGAGCGCTTCATCGGCTTCCTCATCGAGCACTACGCCGGCAACTTCCCCCTCTGGCTCGCGCCCGAGCAGGTCCGCATCCTCTCCTTCGGCGACGACGCGCCGCTCGTGGAAAGCGCCCGCGCGCTGCAAGCGGAACTCCGCGCCGAAGGCGTCCGCGCCACCGTGGACCTCACCAACGACCCGATCAAAGCCAAGGTCGCCAACGCCGAGCAGATGAAAGTCCACCACATGCTCGTCATCGGCCCGCGCGACCTCGAAGCCGGCAACGTCAGCGTCCGCATTCACGGCAAAGGCAACCTCGGCGCGAAACCGCGCGCGGAGGTGGTGGCGGAAATCCTCGCCGCGATCAAAGAGCGGCAGGCGTAGGACGCGGTCAGGGGCATTGCACCGCCAGCGGAGGGAGCACCAAAGGTGCGCAAACATGCCAGCCCAGGGCAACGCCCTGGGAATCAGGGAAAGATGACAAGCCCTGAAAGGGCGGCACACGTTGTTGCGCCCTTTTAGGGCTTCGTCCGTGATGCACGGTTTTCCCAGGGCGCTGCCCTGGGCTGGCTTGTCGCCGGGCCTTTGGCCCTATTCGGCACGTTGCGCCAACGTGCCTGCCTGGCTCTAAACTCGCGGGTTCCCATCGGCTCATATGAACAACAAATTCGAAATCGTCGTTTACTGGAGCGAACAGGACGGCCACTACCTTGCCGAAGTGCCCGAGATCCCGAACATCATCACTGACGGAGCAACCCGCGTGGAAGCGCTCCGCAACGCTGAGGAGATCGACGCTTATCTCAAAGCGGCACACGCGGCATCGTGGACGATCCCCGAGTCGAAGGGCCGCCTGGCGTTTGCCGGAGCGCCGGGCACACTGACCACGAGCATCCGCATGAAACGAAACCATGGCGAGATCGGGCGGGTCGCAAAAGCGAAGCCCCACTACACGAAATACAAGGACGCGAAAATCGAGGGCTGCAGCTTCGCGGCCGACGGGCTCGTCTGCACCAGCGAGACCGGCGCGATCTATCTCTTCACCGACCCGCCGTTCCGGGGGAAGTAGGTGCCGCCCGTGACAGGACCAGCGTGATGGACGAGTGGAAATACCAACCAGCCGGTGACCAGGGCCTCGACCCGCACGCGAGCCTGCGCAGCCTGAAACGCGAGGCGGGGCTCGTCGCGACGGTGACGCAGACTGCGTGGCGCGTGGTGGTGCGCGCGTATTTGCGCGGCTATCATCGGCTGCGCGTGGACGGCGTGGAGCACATCCCTGCGAAGCCGCCCTTCGTGATGATCGCCAACCACTCCAGCCACCTCGACGTGCTCGCGCTCGGCGCGGCGCTGCCGTGGCGGCTGCGGCGGCACGCTTTTCCCATCGCCGCAGGCGATGTGTTTTTTGAAACGCCGGTCGTGTCCGCCTTCTCCGCCATGATGCTCAATGCGCTGCCCATGTGGCGGAAGCGCTGCGGCTCACACGCCATGCAGGAACTGCGCGACCGGCTGATCGGCGATCCCGCGATCTACCTGCTTTTTCCCGAAGGCAAACGCAGCCGCGACGGCACGATGAGCCCCTTCAAGCCCGGCCTCGGCATGATGATCGCCGGTGCGCCGGTGCCCGTGGTGCCGTGCTGGATCGAGGGCGCGTTTCACGCCTTCCGCCCCGAGACGAAGCTGCCCAAGCCCCGGCCCATCAGCCTCCGTATCGGCCCGCCGCTGAATTTTGCCGACCTCGCCAACGATCGCGCCGGCTGGGAGACCATTGCGGCCCGCCTCGAAGCCGCAGTCGGCGCGCTGCGTGATGTGCGGCGCTGAGCGGACTCGCTACGGCTCCAGCTCCGTGTGGATTTCGATGTAGGTGAGGATGTCGTGGCGGGTGACGATGCCGACGAGTTTGCCGTCGTCGATGACGGCGAGGCGGGTGAGTTCGGGCGCGAGGAGGAGGCGCATGGCGCGGGCAGCGGATTCGTTGACGCCGATGCGGAGGGCTTCGGCGCTCTTCTCGGCGACGGCATCGCCAGCGGAGACGTAGGGCCATTTTTCGCGCGGGATTTCTTTCAGGAAATCCAGCCGCAGCAGCCCGCGGAAATCGCCATCGGCGGTGCAGACGGGGTAGGCGACGTAGTGGCCGGCGAGGAAGAAATCATCGACCGCGAGGCTGAGCGGCAGGGTGTCGGGGATGACGGCCGGGTTCGCGGTCATGAGGTCGCGGACGCGGACGCCGGCGAGGGTTTCGCGCTGGACGGCGCTCGCATAGCCGGATTCGGCGGCGCTTTTCAAAAAGAAGCCCATGAGGACGAAGACGAGGCCATTCCAAGCCTGGAGGCCGAGGAGCAGCCAGACGCCGCCGACAATGAGCAGCCAGCTAAAGCCGATGCCGATGCGCGAGGAGATGTAGGTGGCGCGGCGGAGGCGTCCGGTTTTTGCCCAGATCAGCGCGCGGAGCACGCGGCCGCCGTCGAGCGGATAGCCGGGGATCATGTTGAAGACGACGAGCATGAGGTTTGTCTGCGCGAGCCAGCCGCAGAGCACCGCGAGCCCGGGGACGCCGAGCGCGCCGAGGCCGAAGTCGGCGAGGGCGAAAAGGGCGACCAGCGCGACGCTCACGGCGGGGCCGCCGAGGGCGATTTTGAGTTCCGTCTTCGCGTCGTCGGGCTCGCGCTCGATCTCGGCGAGTCCGCCGATGAAGAGCAGGGTGATGCGCGGGACGCGGATGCCGCAGCGCTGGCTGACGAGGCTGTGGCCGAGTTCGTGGAGGAGGATGCTGAGGAAA
>CAIQUL010000283.1 GCA_903874975.1 uncultured Chthoniobacter sp.
CCCCGCTCAACCCGTTGATCCCCCAAGCTTCCATGCGCCGACCGTTGCTTGTGTTTCTCTGTGCGGTGTTGTTACCGGGACTGCTCCTCGGCGGACTGGCACTGCGTTCGATCCTGCAACAGGACGCGCTTCTGGAGCGGGAGCGGAGCCGGCTTCTGGAAGGGGACTCGGATCGTCTGGCGGCCAGCGTTGCCCGGCGTGTCGATGAATTGCAGCGCGACTTCAGTCTCCGGGTGGAATCGCTGTTCGGGAAAGAAAAGCCGCACGACCTCGCCCCCCGATTCGATCCGCTGATCCGGGAAGGCTGGCCAATGGCGACGCTCGGGTTCGCCGTTTCGCTCAAGGGCGAAGTGCGGTCACCCCTGGTGCTCGAAAGCCCCGAGGCCCGACTTTTCCTCCTTCGCAACGAGGCGTTTCTTTGTAAGGAGGGCAGCGTCGAGGTCTATGCCGTCACCCCCAAGGGCCGCATCAACCTCGCGTCGCTCCAGCCGCCGCGCCCATCGGTCAAGTCCAAGCCCGCCCCTGCCAAAATCCTGCCCGGACGCGTCCATTTCGCAGATCTTATCGGCGACGCCCAGGAAGGTGTCCTCGCCCGCTTCCTCGAGAATCAACTCGTGCTCTGGGTCTGGTATCGCACACCACGCGAACCCGACCTCGTCTTCGGCGCACAACTCGACCTTGCACGACTCCGCGAGGACCTCTCGCAACTCGTCCGCGGCGCGATCCCGCGTGCGGCGGGTGTGGCCTTCGCGATGCTGGACGACCGCGGCCGACCGGTCGCGGTTTCCCCGCTCAACGCCGAGGCGAACTGGAGCCGGACGCTCTCCAAGAGCCCGATTGGCGAGGTGCTTCCGCACTGGCATATCGCGACCGCCGTCTACGACACCGCATCCGTGAGTCGGGATGGCCGTCGAATCAACCTCACCCTAGTCGCGGTCGTCGGCCTTCTGGTTACCGCCCTCGGCGTCGGCGGCTGGATCGTCGCTAATGACGCGCGCCGTCAACTCGAGCTCGCACGGCGCAAATCCGACTTTGTCAGCAACGTCTCGCACGAATTGCGGACGCCCCTGACGTCGATCCGGCTCTTCGCGGAAATGCTCAGCGAAGACCGCGTGACCGACCCAGTCAAACGCCGCCAACACCTGGGAGTCATCCAGGCTGAGGCAGCCCGCCTCCATCGATTGATCGGCAACGTCCTCGACTTCGCCCGGCGTGACCGTGGGGAGTTTCGCTCACCGCGCGAAACGGTCGACCTGTGCGCCGTGACCCGGCAGGTCCTGGAATCGTTCGATCCGCAGTTCAGCGCCGAGGGATTGCGGGTGGACGCGGAAATACCCTCGGAACCCGTGCTCGTCTCGGGCGACGCCGATGCGCTGGCACGGGTGGTCAACAACCTGCTGTCGAATGCCGTGAAATACGGGGTTTCAGGCGGCGAGGTGAGTCTCCGGCTTCTGACGGGGCCTGGCATGGCAGAACTCCAGGTCCTCGACCGCGGCCCCGGGATTCCTGACGGGTATTCAGAGCGGGTGTTCGAGGAGTTCTTCCGGGCCGACGATGCACTCGCCAGCGGCGTTGCCGGTGCTGGGCTGGGGCTCACGTTGGCGCGGCGCATCGCCCAGGATCACGGCGGCGATGTCACCTTCAAACCGCGGGAAGGCGGCGGCAGCGTGTTCCGCTTCACCCTCCCACTCTCGCCGGGCTAGCCCAGAAATCCCCATGAAACCTCGCGTTCTCATCGTCGAAGACGATCCCAGCATTCGCCTGGGTCTGCAGGAACTGCTCGGATCGGAAGGCTACGAAACCTCGGTCTGCCTGCGCGGCGATCGCGCTCTTGAGACGGTCCAGCGCGAGGCCCCCTGCCTCATACTTTTGGATGTCATGCTCCCCAAGGTCAACGGGTACGAAGTCTGCCGCCTCCTCCGCCAGGCCGGCATCCGCACCCCCATCCTGATGCTCACCGCCAAAGGCCAGGAAATGGACAAGGTCATCGGGCTCGACGCCGGCGCCGACGACTACGTGACCAAGCCATTCGGGGTCCGGGAACTCCTCGCCCGCATCCAGGCGCTGCTTCGACGCGCCACCAATGGCGTTCCCACTCCAAGCCCGGCCACCGACGCCCCCTTCCGTATCGGTGCCTGCGAAGTCAGTCCGCGAACCTTCCAACTCCGACGCCACGACGAGGTGCTCGACCTGACACCACGCGAGCTTCAACTCCTCCAACTCTTCCACCGCCATCCGGGCGAAGTCCTGAGCCGCGACCGACTGCTGACCGAAGTCTGGGGTCAGCGATACCACGGCACCACTCGCACCCTCGACCAGGTCATCGTCCAACTTCGCCGCAAACTGGGAGATCCCGGCGACGCACCGTGCCATCTCCTGACGGTCCACGGCGTCGGATACAAACTCGCCGTGACCACCTAGTTCCCGGTAGATCCACACCGCCGAAGCCGGCCCGACCGCACTGGTGCTGAGCCACTGGCCTCAGGGATCGTGGGCCGACCCGGGCCTCGGCCAACCAACCTTCAGGGATTTCGACGACAGCGGCTTCGCCGCCAACAGCAGCCGCCTCGTGGCCAATCCGCTGTAGGTGCCCGAGTGGGTGAAGGAATAGAAGGGACAGGACCTCACGGCGGCGTGGGTGCCACACGGGGCTGGGGAGTGGCAAACGGGTTTGCGTTTTTTGGGTCCTTGAAAAAGGC
>CAIQUL010000284.1 GCA_903874975.1 uncultured Chthoniobacter sp.
CAGCGGCTCGCTCACGGGCGACGACGGCGGCGGCAAAGCCGCGGGCTTCGGAAGCCCCGCCTCCAGCTTCGGCGGCGGAGCCACCGTGCCCGAGCCCGGAACCCTCGGCCTGCTGCTCGTCGGCGCCCTCGGCATGCTGAACCGCCGCCGCCGTCAGGCGTGAGGCACGGGAAAGTAGCTTGGACGTTAGTCCAACTGCCCCGTGTCCGTTTGGACTGAAGTCCAAGCTACATTAGCGCAAAATTTTCCCAGGGCTGATTGGCGTTGGTCCCTGGGAAGCGGGTGTCGGAGTTCTCGTAGTGGTGGCTCCGGCGCTCATTCATGGGGGTTCAGGGTTTCTTCATGGGGACTCTGGTCCTTCATACTGGGAGAAAGCCGGGCGGTGCGCACCGCCCGGCTTTCATCGCCACTGACCGGAACTGCGCTCTGGCAAGCCGGAGGTTCGTGCCACGCCGGGAGCGCGGTGCCACCCGTCCCGGGTGTTGGTTTTGGCGTCCCGCCAAAACGGACTTCCTCACGCGCCGCCCAGCGTCGGCGGTCGTCTCCACAGCTCGTGATGCTCGCGGGAAGTCCGTCGCGGCGGGACGCCACGACCAACACCCGGGACGGGTGCGCTCCCCGGATTACTGCGCGCCCCGTTTTCTCCGAAGTGTGAACCATCCTGTCATCGTCGAAGATCCAGACGGCGGCGTGCATTTCCTTTCGGTCCTGCTGGTGACGAGCGTCGAGCGCGTGGCTGGAGCCGCACATCGGCAAGCCGCCTGATTTTCCCAACAAGACGCGAACACATGGCCTGCGATCCCGGACCATACCGCCGGGCGGACGAGTTCCAGAGGGCGGCTTGCCTTTGTCGGCCTGCGCGATAATCTCCCCCGCATGACCGAACTGCTCGAAGTGCCCGCCTTCCGCCAGCGCGTCGCGCGGCTTTCTGTGGAGGATTACCACCGGCTCGGCGAACTGCCGGTCGAGTTGCTGCGCGGCAGGATCATCGAAAAAATGTCCAAATCACCTGCTCATCAGTTCTTCATCGAGCGTGTCCGCAAGATTCTCTCCACGCAAATCGCCCCGGATCTGATCTTGCGGCAGGAAGGTCCGCTGACCTTCACGGATTCCGAGCCAGAGCCCGATGTCTCGGTCGTGCGCGGGCTGCCGGAAAGCTATCGTCACGCCCATCCCACGGCGGCGGAGCTGGTCGTGGAAGTCGCACTCTCCTCCCTGGAGATCGATCGCGTGAAGGCGCTCATTTACGCCGAGGCAGGCGTGCCGGAATACTGGATCGTCTGCCCGGAGGAAAAGCAGGTGGAGGTCTACCGCCAGCCGGGAGCGCAGGGCTTTGCGGAGCGCCTGGTGCTGGCCGCGCCCGCGGTCCTCGAGTGCGCCACCCTCCCCGGCGTCCGCGTGGATCTGGCCGCGCTCTTTGCCTGAGCGGCATCCGGCCGCCCAGCAGCTCTGCACATCCGACGAAGGCGGCGAAAAGTGGCCGCGCTCGCGTGTCACCGGAGCGTCACAACTCCCGCCTTTACACCCCAAAACACGAACGCGATAGTCCGCGCCCTTTCGCATGCAAACCTTCGGAATCGGACTCGCTGGAATGGGTAATGTCGGCGCGGGTGTCTTCAAGCACCTGACGCTGAATCGTGCCCTGTTGCGGGAGCGTTTGGGGTGTGAGCTGGAGGTGAAAAAGATCGCGGTACGCGACATGGCGAGGGATCGCGGGGTGAGCGTGCCGGCGGGTTTGCTGACGACGCGGTGGGAGGAGCTGCTCGATGATCCGGCGATACAGATCGTGGTCGAGCTGATGGGGCAGAAGGACGAAAGCCTGCGGCTGATTCTCGGGGCGATCGAGCGGGGAAAAATGGTCGTCACCGGCAACAAGGCGCTGCTCGCGGAGCACGGGCAGGAGATTTTCGAGGCGGCGACGAAGCACAAGGTGCCGGTCTTTTTCGAGGCGGCGGTGGCGGGCGGGATTCCGATCATCAAGGCGATCCGCGAGGCGTTTGTCGGCAACCACATCCGCTCGATCCACGGGATCATCAACGGCACGAGCAACTACATCCTCACGCGCATGTCCGAGAGCGGGTTGGGCTTTGCCGAGGCGCTGGCCGAGGCGCAGGCGGCGGGTTACGCGGAGGCCGATCCCGCGCTCGACGTGAACGGCGGCGACGCCGCGCACAAGGCGATCATCCTCGCTTCGCTGGCCTATGGCTTCTGGGTGCCGGCGGAAAAAGTGTTCGTCGAGGGCATCGAGCGCATCACCTCGAGCGACATCTCCTTTGCCCGCAAACTCGGCTACGTGATCAAGCTGCTGGGCATCATCAAGGCCGACGCGGGCGGCGAGATCGAGGTGCGCGTGCATCCCACGCTCATCCCCGAGAAGCATGTGCTGGCCAGCGTCAACGGCGTCTTCAACGCGCTCGCCGTCCACGGCGACATCGTGGGCGACACCCTCTTCTACGGACGCGGCGCGGGCCAGGACCCGACCTCCAGCTCCGTCATCGCCGACCTCGCCGAGGCCGCCGCCGCGCTCCAGTCGCCGCGGAGCAACTGCGGCTTCATCCCGCACGGTCTCTACGGCACCTGCCAGCCAATCGATCAGATCGTTTCGGAGTATTACCTGCGGCTCACCGTCGAGGATCGCCCCGGCGTCATCGCGCAAATCGCCGGTGTGCTCGGCGCGCTGAACATCGGCATTTCCTCCATTTTTCAGCCCGAGGGCGAGGAGGGCGAAACCGTGTCGCTCGTCCTCGTCATCCACAAGGCCTCCAACGCCCAGATGGCTTCCGCTTTGGAGCAAATCGGCGCGCTCCCCTGCGTGAAGAAAGCACCCCGGATGATCCGGGTGGAAAACTTCGCCTGACGGCCCGCACCTTGCGATTCCGGCTCCCGTCCTATAACATCCGCCCATGACTACTGAAGGTGTTCGACAACTCTTGCACGCGGCCCCCTTCGTGCCTTTCACGATGTTTCTCCCGGCGAATGAATCGTATCGGATCGAGCATCCTGATTTTGCCACGATCTCCAAAGGTGGCGGGGTGATGGCGGTGAGTTTGGAGGGCGACGCCTTCGCCTTGATCGATCTCATGCTGGCGACGCACATCGAAACCCATCCGACGGCTTCCAACGCGATCCAGAATTGAGCGTTTTTCACTCCCTCCATGACCGCGGCGTCATGGCCCGCTGGCGCGAGTTTCTTCCCGTCACCGACGCCACGCCATTTATCTCGCTGAATGAAGGCAGCACGCCGCTCATTCACTCGCCGAAACTCAGCGCGCGCGTGGGGCGCGGGTGCGAGGTTTTCATCAAATACGAGGGGCTGAACCCGACCGGGTCGTTCAAGGATCGCGGCATGACCATGGCGCTGTCGAAGGCCGTGGAAGCCGGCTCGCAGGCGGTCATCTGCGCGAGCACGGGCAACACCAGCGCCGCCGCCGCCGCGTATGCCGCACGCGCGGGCGTCGCGTGCATCGTGCTGCTGCCAGCGGGAAAAATCGCGTTCGGCAAACTCGCGCAAGCGTTCATGTATGGCGCAAAGGTCGTGGCCATCGAGGGCAACTTCGATGACGCGCTGCGGCTCGTCCGCGAGATCGGCGAGACGGAGCCCATCGCGATCGTGAACTCGATCAACCCGTTTCGCCTCGAAGGGCAGAAAACGGCGAGTTTCGAGATCATCGAGGTGCTCGGCGACGCGCCGGACATTCACGTCCTTCCGGTGGGCAACGCGGGTAACATCAGCGCCTACTGGATGGGCTACCGCGAATTCCACAAACTCGGCCGCGCCACGAAGCTGCCGAAGATGACCGGCTTCCAAGCAGCCGGATCGGCCCCGATTTTTTACGGCAAGGTCGTCGAGAAGCCCGACACCATCGCCACCGCCATCCGCATCGGGAACCCCGCGAGCTGGGACATGGCCAACGCCGCGATCCGCGACAGCGGCGGCTCGATCGACATCGTGACCGATGCGGAGATTCTCTTCGCCCAGCAGTGGCTCGCGGCGAACGAAGGCATCTTCGTCGAGCCCGCCAGCGCGGCGAGCATCGCGGGACTTTTCAAATGCCTCGGCTCCGCACCGTGCGCGACCTGCCCGTTTCCGCAGATCGCCGAAGGCAGCAAGATCGTCTGCACCGTCACCGGCCACGGCCTGAAAGACCCCGACATCGCCCGCGAACAATGCGGCTCGGTGATCCCCGCCAAGGCCGACAAAACCGAAATCCTCCGGCTCATCGCCGGCTGAACCCACTCCCTATGTCCGACACCCTGACCACCCCATTTCGCTGGGTCGATTCTACTTCGTGGGAACCCGGATTTTTCGGCCTGCCCAACCGCATTCCCTGGCCGCCCGATGTCGATCCCGCCGTCGCCAACAGCGATCCTTTCGAGGTCGAGCACCTGCTCCGCGCCATCGGCACGATGGGCGCGGAACTCACCGATCCGTGGTCGTCCTTTGCCCGCGCTGCCGAGCATCTCGACGATCTCGCCGACGCCATCGAGGACGCCGACGCGCCCGAAGCCGCGGAGTTGCTCGCGCGGTTTGAGGAAATCCATCCCGACACCGCGTTCGGATTGTTCCATCGCGGCACGGTCGCGCGGATGGAAGGACGTGAAGACGACGCCATCGGGCTTTTCCGTGCGGCCGCGGAGAAGACGCCAAACATCAGCGCGATCTGGAACAATCTCGGCGTCATGCACGCCATGCGGGGCCAGCGCGACGAGGCGCTCGCCGCTTTCCAAAAAGCGCTCGCCCTTTCGCCCAACGACCGCACCGCGCTCGAGGGTCTCGCCCAGCTCCGGGCGGTGGTGAAACTGCTCCGTGATCCGAACGACGAAAGCACCGCTGCGTTTGTGGACCGGCCGACCTTTGCAAAGATGGTCGCGCAGCAGCTTCAGCAGGTGGCGGACGATCCCGACAAGTTGCTCGCGCAGGGCGAGCACTTGCTCCAGCAAGGCTTCGCGCCGGAGCTGGGTCTGCAGGCGCTGCAACGCGCGCACCAGCTCCGCCCCACCGACCGCCGCACGGTTTTCGGCCTCACCGCCGCCTATCGCCTCGCCGGCCAGCCCGATCAGGCCCGCGCAACCATCGAGCCTTACACCCGGCAGGTGCCGCAGGATCCCGAGGGCTTTTTCCACCTCGCGCAAATCTGCAACGCCGCCGGCGACACCGCTGCGGAAGCCCAGGCCCTCGATGCGCTGCTCACCCTCGACCCGAACGCCCAGGCGCCGCTCGGCATCCGCTTTGGCCTCACGCAGAACGATCACGACCCGCTCAAAGAACAAGAGCTGGCCAAGTTCGGCGAGGAGCGCGGCTCGTGGATGGCCCTCATCCTCGCGAGTAACATCGCGCGGAAACGCGGCGACAAACCCTTTGCCGTGAAGTGGGCCGAGCGCGCGCACGAGATCGCGCCGGATTCCGAGGATGTGCTCCTGCACTACACCGCCGCGCTCGGCGAAGCGCGGGCTTTTGAAAAGCTCGTCAGCATCATCAAGCCGCAGATCGACAGCGGGAAATTCACCCGGCGCGTGGATTGGAATTACGCGCAGGTTTTGCAGGGCATGGGCCTGACCAACGACGCCCTCAGCGTGCTCCGCAAGGCGATGGCGGGCGACGTGCCGGCGGAGTTCAAAGCCTCCTGCGCGCTGATGATCGACGCGTGGACCGGCCTCGTCGCGGGCTCCGGCGTGCCGCTGGAAGTTCACGCGTCCGGCTTCCTCCAGCGCCCCGTCGTCCTCGTGACCGACGACGGCGACGGCGGCTACGTGCTGAAGGCCGGCGCGCGTCTGCCGAGCGAAAGCACCTTCCCCTGGAAAGCCACCGGCTCCGAAGTCCAGGTCCCGCTCCAGCAAGGCCAGAGCGGCGGCGGCGCGGAGCCGCGCATCCTCGGCGCGTTCGTCGTCCGCGGCGTCCAGCCCACGGCGAAGACCATCGACTGCCACCTCGTCGGCCTGCCCGATGGGATGCTCCATTTCCGCGCCAGCCAGGCTGGCCGCCGCCTCCAGGTCGGCTGGGCACCCGTCGGCTTGCAGCAGCGCTGAGAGCCTTTTGAGAAACGGGGTGAGCCGGGTGGGCTTCGTGGGGACCGAGCGAGAAGCGGCATGGCCAATGACCGGTCGCGCGGCGCGGCGCAACTGAGCGCCGTGGGGAGAATGGCGGAGGAGAGGTGGGTGCGTGTCAGACCAACGAGCGCAGGCCCGCCCGCCGGCGCGGCTTTGACACGCCTCAAGTTTCCCCGCGAATTTTTCCTGACGCCGATGATGCGGGCGAAGTCGTGAATCCTTGTTTGGGTGCGCGAGGTTTGCCCCGGCCTTTCAGGCCTCGCTCAGTTGCTTGGTGCCACCCAGGGCAAGCGAGGCACGAACCCAGCCCTGGGAAATCCATCGTCGAAGCGAACGCCCTGCCAGGGCGGGACAACGCAGGATCTGCCAAAGCCCAATCGCCATGCCGCAATCCCTCTCCCCAATCTAGGTCCGTCTCGAGTGTGCTCCCCAGATCGAGTGGCGCCGCGTTTTCTGCAAAGTGGGAAAGATGCGGGCTGGGGCGCGGATCGCGGGACGGCGCAGCGGAGCACTCACGCGGGATCGGTCGGCGCGGTTCGGAGTTCCTCGCGGTTGCGCCAGAGGTAGAGCAGCCGGCGGGAGGGGTTCGGATGTGTGGAGCCGCGGTCGTCGATCTCTTCGGCGTCGCTGACGAGGAGGTGGTCCGGGTGGGTCTCGAGCGCGGCGACGAGGGCGGCGATGCCGCTGAAGTCGGGGCCGCCGGGCTGGCTGAGCAGGGCGGCCGGGGAGACCGGGACTTTGGCCACGCCGCGGATGGCGCGCATGCGTTGAATGGTTTCGAGCAGGGCGTCCTCGTCGGTGTCGCCGCTCTTGAAGATGTAATTGTAGAAACCGCGGAGCGAGTTCTCGTTTTGCGCCAGCCGGTGCTGGATGCCCTGCTCCATCTGCGCGCGGGCCTGGCCGGTGTCCACGCCGCCAAAAGGCAGGGCGTCGTCGTAGGCCTGGAGGAGATCCTCGATGGGCACGTGGGCGTGGGTGCGCTTGGCTTCCATCACGCGCAGGAGGAGGGTGGAGCGGGCCTCTTGTTCGAGCGCCATTTTGAGGTCGGTGGTCATGGCGGGGAGCAGTCCGGCGGCACGCGCGCCGAAGTCGTCGCAGAGGAATTCCACGAGCCGGATCTGCGTGGTCCAGGTGGAGAAGCCGACCCAGCGCGCCGCGCCGAGCGCGAGCAGCGGCGCGCCGAGGTAGAAGTCGTAGTGCCGGAGGAAATGCGAAATCACGAGCGTGAGCACGCCGGCGAGCAGGGCGTGGATGAGGAGGCAGCGGCTGGCGACGGGTGAGTAGGGAAAGACGTGGCCGAGTTCGTGGCCGATCACGCTTTCGAGTTCCCGCTCGTCGAGCAGATGGACGATGGAGCGGTTGAGTTGCACGCTGTTAAAAATCCGCCAGCCCGGCAGCAGTTCGAGCCGCAGCGCGTAGGCGTTCACGTCCTTTTCCCGCGCGAGATAGACGCGCACGCGCTGCCCGGCGAGGCCGAGTCGCTCCTGCACGCGCCGGGTGGCGGCGAGCAGGGAGTCGCGGGTGTGCGGGCCGAAGCGGGCGTCGGGCCGCACGTCTTCGAGGCGTTTGCGGTTGGCAAAAAACTGCGCCGCCACGAAGTCGAACATCCCGAGAACGGCGAACGCGAAGAGCAGCGCCGACTGCCAGTCGGGCAGACGGTCCGGCTGCGCTGCCCACCACGCCAGTCCGCCCACGACGACGGCCACTTCGCCCGTGATCCAGAGCAGCGAGCCCATCTCGTGCGACCGAAAACTCGCGAGCAGCGCCGCGCGGGTCGGCGTAACGAGACGCCGCGGCTCCGGGAGTGGGCGGGGCGCGTCCGGGGCGTCCATCGGCGTCAGGTCACCATCTGGAACAGGCCGCGGATCATCCCCGCCGAGGGCCGCGCGCGGGTTTGATAGATCAGCTTCCCCGGCCCGGTGAAGCGCACGATGAAACCTTCGCCGGAGAAGAACGAATCCTTGAGCGACTTGGTCAGCACCACGGACTCGTAGCTGAGGGTCTGCGCGAAGGCGACGACGTTGCGGTTATCGACCACGAAGCGCTCGCCCTCGGCCAGCGGTTGCTCGATGACGCCGCCGTGGCTCGACAGGAAGAGCAGCCCCGAGCCCTCGGTTTTCAGGAAAAAAAGACCGCGCGTGGCGAGGAGTCCCTTCATGCCCGCGTAGTGCAGCTGGAAGCTCAGCTCGGGCGTGCAGGCGAGGAACGCGCCGGGCGCCAGCATCAGCCCGCTCTCCGGCGTGATCTCGATCGGGCGAATCTCCCCCATCTGCTCGGGGGCGAGCATGATGTGCTGGCCGTCGCGCTTCGCCCGGTAGATGGCGGTGAAAAAACTCTCGCCGCCGAAGACACTGCGCATCCCGCCAAAGACCCCGCGCTTTTCCCCCCGCTGGAGGCCGAGCTGAATCTCAATGTGGAAGCCGGGCGTCATGGCCTGCATGGCTCCCGGCTGCACGAGGATGCTTTCGCCCTCGGTCATGTCGAGCCGCAGCGTGGAGAAAGCGGGGGCGTGAAGGACTTGGTGCTGCATGGATCAAACGCGCCGCGCCGCCCGCCGGACGCGGCTCGGCTAGATGTCCGCGTCGGCCTGCCCGCTCATCTTTTTCCGCACGATGTAGCCGACGGCGGCGATGGCGAGCATGATGCCGAGGAAAATAAAGAGCGCGACCATGCGGCTGACGCCCAAAACGTCCTGAATCGTGGTGATGCAGATATCGTAAATGACGATCTGGATGAACCAGCGGACGATGCCGCCGAAACCGCCGCGCGCCACGATGGGGAGATAGGAGAGACTGTTCATTGAGTCGGGAATTTGCGTTCCATCACGCAGCCGAAGCAAGCGCGAAACCACGGCGGCGCGTCCATTGTCCGACCACTCCGAGTCGCCGACTGGCGCGGAGGCTCAGGAATCCCGGCGCGTGGGCAGCGGCTTGGGCTTTTCCTTCTTCGGCTTTTTGACTTCCTTGCGGTGACTGTTGTTGCCTTTGGCCATGACAGGTTGGTGGTTGGGTGTTTGGATCTTCCCGCGCGATCCGCGACATGGCGGCCCGCAGGTGATGCTGCGCTCAAATTGACCGGCACCACCGGAAGGGCAACTCGAAACTCCCCGAGGTCGGCTAGTTTTCGCGCACGTTGCGAAACGGATAGCTCTCCACGATCCCGCGGATGATCGCGCTGAAGCGGTAGCCGTCCTGCGCCGCCGCGGTCTTGAAGCCGGCTGGGCCGTCGAAGGCGCGGCCATTCCACTCGGCGCGGGCATCCACAGCTTGCGGGCCGTCGCGCGTGCGATCCCGCCCCGTGCAAAGCATGATCTCCTTCCGCAACTCCGCCAGCGGGAGCGGTTGCGCTTCGGCTCGCTACGCTCGCCTTCGCGCAGCCTCTCCCGCGGGGGAGTTGGGCTGAGCGAAGGCAGAGCATTTTACAGAAAGACTTTTACACCCCGCACATGCGGCTACCGGTAAAAGTTCGCGACGGCCTTCCTGTGCCGGTTGATGTGACTGCAACCAACCCGGTCGCGGGTTCGTCTTTCCGAGCGTTTCGGATTCAGACTGTGCGCAGGCCCGCCGAGGACGACATTTGCGAGCCGTTCACTTTGGCAGACGATCCGTTTGATGCGCATTTCAGCCATCCCCATTTTGCTTTGTATGGCGTCGGCGATGACGGGCTGCTCGAACATATCGCCGACCGCCGCACTTACGCCGATTCCGCACAGCTCGCGCGGAATCTCGCACCCGGTATCGCATTTCCTGACAAGCCGCATTTTCCCCGGTAATAGAACGCGAATGGACCTCCCAAGCCCCGGCATTCTCCGCGCGTGCTGAAACGCTTCGCCGCCGAGGCGTGGCGCCGGGCCGACGCCGGCGAACTCGCCGACGAAGAACTCCACCGCTGCGCCGCCCAATGGGCGGGCCTCTACAACCGGATGCACACCCACGAGGACGACGAAACCGCGAGCCGTTTCCAAATCGCCGCCGACTCCGGCGAGCGCGCCGATGGCTGAGGTCTCCACCAAGACGGGCGATGGCACGCATCAGGCACCGTTGCGTGGGTCGGGATGGCGTGGTAGGAACCCGGCATGAGCCTGACGATTTCGATCCCCGATGACTTTGCCGACGTGCTCGGAGCTTCTGCCGAGGAGCGCGACCGGCGGGCGCGGGAGGCGGTGGCGCTCGATCTGTATCGCGAGGGAAAAATCTCGCTGCGCCGGATGGGTGAACTGGCCGGGGTGGGCGGCGACTACTGGGCGGCGGAGAATTTCCGGGCGCTGCACAAGGCTCCGCTGAATTATTCGGTCGAGGATCTGGAGGCGGACCGGCAGGCCGCTGAAAGATTGCTCAAGCCGTGATCCTGATCGTCGCCGACACGGGGCCGGTCAATTATCTCATCCAGATCGGCTGCATCGGGCTGCTGGCGCAGCTCGCGGAGAAGACCGTGCTGCCGGCCGCGGTGAGAGATCTCGTGACTGGCGAGGAAGCGGCGCGGCTGCTCGATCAACTGGAAGCCGATTCGACCCCTAGCTCTCACCGCGCGTGTCCAAAGCCGCGCGGGAGGCGCTGCAAGTTATCTGTCAGGGGAGGTAGGGCGCGGCACCGCTTTTGGACTGTTCCAGAAACGGTGCGGCGAGGTCGCCTTCCACCGCACGCCAAGGCTACGTCTTCGTCGCGCCCAACAACCGTGCCAGCGCATCCGCCAGCGTGTTCAGCGCGGCCAGGAAGCTCCGTAGCGCTTGGCCAATGCGCTCTATGTCGAATGGTCCGCACGACGATTTGAGGCACCACCATTCAGACCCCCGGGATTAAGTTCAGGTCTTCGCGCCTGCGTGGACACTCTCGCCCGGAGAATGCGAAGCCAGGCGCAAGGCCGCCGCAGAATGTCCGGTCAGCTGCGGCGTGACGGGCAAGCCGGGGGTGGCTTTGCCCAAAATTCGTCCAGCAGATTGCGCGGGATGCGTGAACTATGGTGGCGTCAGTTCCGCGTGGTTCCCGAACGATCTCTCGCCACGGGGCGCTGCGCGAGCTAGTTCCCGATTAAGATTAAGAACACGATCAGGATGGAGATTTGTGACCCACCCGAAACCAATTTTATGAACCGCACCCGCCGCCTCCCGCTGCTCGCCGCGCTCCTCCTCGCGACGCAGGTTCGCGCCGAGGATTTCCAAGGTTCCACCCACCCGCTCGAATACGACGCCGCGCCCATCCGCTACAGCGCCAGCGTGCCGGACGACCCTGTGGCCCGGCTCGCCAAACGCATTCAGGCCGGCGAGGTGAAGCTCTCGTGGGACGACAAATTCGGCTACCTCCCTGGCCTCCTCGACGTGCTCCAGATTCCTCGCTCCTCCCAGACCGTCGTCTTTTCCAAATCCTCCCTCCAGCGCAGCTTCATCACGCCGAAAAATCCGCGGTCCGTGTACTTCAACGACGACATTTACATCGGCTCCGTCCCCGGCTCTCCACTGCTGGAAATCTCCGCGGTCGATCCGAAGCTCGGCGCGATTTTTTACACTCTCGACCAGGAAAAGCTGCGGAAGCCGAAGTTCATCCGCTCCGCGGATTGCCTCCAGTGCCACGGCGGTCAGCGCTCGCTGGGCGTCCCCGGTCACGTCCTCCGATCGGTGCCGACCGACGCGGAAGGCGAGTTGGAAACGCGTGACGAGGTCGGCGACATCGACCACTGCACCCCGCTCGCGGACCGCTGGGCGGGCTGGTTCGTGACCGGCAAGGTGGGCGCGCAGACGCATCGGGGCAATCTCATCGGCAGCGAGGATTTTGCGCGCCGGCTGCGGGAGCCGGATTTCCGGGGCAACGTCACCGACCTGAAGGGGTTTTTCGATCCGGCGAAAACGTTGATCGTCGGCAGCGACATCGTCGCCCTGATGGTCCTCCAACATCAGGCGCACATGCACAATTACCTCACGCGGCTGAATTTCGACGCCCGTCAGATGCTCGCGATGTACGGGCACATCCGCTACCTCAAGCCGCAGACCGACGCGTTTCTCCGCTGCCTGCTTTTCACCGAGGAGACGCCGCTCAGGGAACCCATTGAGGGCAGCCCGGAATTCATGCGCGAATTTTCCGCCGCGGGTCCGCGTGACCGCCTCGGGCGCTCGCTCCGCGATCTCGATCTGCGCACGCGCATCTTCAAGTACCCGTGCAGCTTTCTCATCCTCAACCCCGCCTTCGACGCCCTGCCCGCGCCCATGCGCGACAGCATCCTCACACGACTTCACGGCATCCTCACGGGCATGGATCAGGATCCGCAGTTTGCCAAAATCGCCGCCGCCGACCGCCAGGCGATCCTCGAAATCCTCCGCGAGACCAAGCCCAGCCTGCCGGACGTGTGGCGGGTGCAGAAGTAGCGGGTGCCGAGACCGGCCGCCTACTTCGCTTCGGCCTGAAGTGTGGCGAAACGGTTGCGCAGCTCGGTGAGCTGCCCGGCTTGGGCGGGGTCGGCGGCGAGGTTGCGCTCCTCGAGGGGGTCGGCGCGGAGGTCGAAGAGCTCCCCGAAATCGAACTCCTCCTGCGGGAACTTCCCGCAGTGCCATTTCCCGACATGACCGACCCAGTAACCTTTCGCGCGCAGCAGCCCCGGGAAGGTTTCGGCCCACGGCGTCTTGAACATCGCGAAGCCCTTGTTCCCGTGCCGTGACATCCACTGCCCGGTGAGCAGCGACGCCCGGCTCACCCCGCAGATCGAGGTAGTGACGCAGGCGTGGGTGAAGCGCGTGCCTTCCGCCGCGAGGCGGTCGAGGGTGGGTGTCTTGACGAGCGCATCACCCGCGCAGCCGAGGGTGTCGTAGCGCCAGTCGTCGGCGTGGAGGATGAGGATGTTCAGCGGCGCCGGCGCATCGGCCGCCCACGTGGAAACGCCGAGGACGAGAAGTGCGGGGATGAGTAGGGCGAGGCGCATGGTGGTGTGAATGGAGCAGTCGGGCGGGGACCGTCCCGGCTTGCGCCGCCTCCCATGCATTCAGCGAATGCGCACTCGCGAGAGGAACTTCGCGCGCACGAATCGCCGCCGCCGGCTGGATCAACCAAACCACTCAGTGTGGAAAAATTCGCCGGCGGGTTTGTCGGTGCGCTCGTAGGTGTGGGCGCCGAAGTAGTCGCGCTGGGCCTGGAGCAGATTCGCGGGGAGGCGGGCCGAGCGGTAGCTGTCGAAGTAGCTGAGCGCGGCGCTGAATCCCGGCACGGCGACGCCATACTCGATGGCGGTCTGGACGGCGGTGCGCCAGTTCGCCTGGGTGCGCTGGAGGATCTCGGCGAAGAACGGATCGAGCACGAGGTTCTTGAGCGCGGGATTCTTTTTGTAGGCCTCGGTGATGTGATTGAGAAACCGCGCGCGGATGATGCAGCCGCCGCGCCAGATCGAGGCGATGTCCTCGAAGTTGAGGTGCCAGTTGTAGAGTTCGCTGGCTTTGCCGAGCTGCACCATGCCTTGCGCGTAGCTGATGATCTTCGACGCGTAGAGCGCATCGCGCACGGCTTCGATGAGCTTTACGCGGTCGCCCGAGTAGGGTGCTGGTGACGGACCTTTGAGCACTGTGCTCGCGGACACGCGCTCGTCTTTCAGCGAGGAAAGGATGCGCGCCTCGACGGCGCCGGCGATGACGGAAAGTGGCACGCCCATTTCGCTGGCGTGGCCCACGGTCCATTTGCCGGTGCCCTTTTGCCCGGCTTTGTCGAGGATGAGATCGACGATGGGGAGGCCGGTTTCGGGATCTTTTTTGGCGAAAATGTTGGTGGTGATCTCGATGAGGAAGCTGTCGAGTTCGCCTTTGTTCCAGTCGCCGAAAATCCGGTGAAACTCGTCGGCGCTGGGGTTGAGTGCGGCTTTCAAAATCGCGTAGGACTCGCAGATGAGCTGCATGTCGCCGTACTCGATGCCGTTGTGCGCCATCTTCACGTAGTGCCCCGCGCCGTCCGGTCCCATGTAGCGGCAGCACGGCTCGCCTTCGGCCACGGCGGCGATTTTGGTGTAGATCGGGGCGAGCGATTTCCATCCCTCGGCGGAGCCGCCGGGCATGATCGACGGTCCTTTTAGCGCACCCTCCTCGCCACCGCTCACACCAACGCCGAAGAAGTGAATGCCCTTCTCCTTGAGCGCCTTTTCGCGGCGCTGGGTGTCGGTCCACAGCGAGTTACCGCCGTCGATGATGACGTCGCCAGGTTCGAGCAGTGGGATGAGTTGTTCGATGACGGCATCCACCGGCGCGCCAGCTTTCACCATGATCTGCGCACGGCGGGGACGTTTGAGCGCGGCGACAAAATCCGCGAGCGTTTTGGCAAAGACGAAGTTTTTCCCCTGGCCCCGCCCAGCCTCGAACGCCTCGACGACGCTGGTGGTGCGGTTGAAAACGGCGACGCGGAAGCCGCGGCTCTCCATGTTCAGGACGAGGTTTTCGCCCATTACGGCGAGGCCGATCAGGCCGATGTCACAGGTGCTCATAGTTATTTGGATGCGAATTTGCGAAGGCGCGGAGGGTAGGGCGAAGCGTTCAGGCGACGCAACGGAGTTTTCGGTGTGCGAGCGATCCGGTGTTTTCGTGGACTCCGCGGCGGCGCTCCGCTAAGCGCATGGACGCTCCATGAATTTGCCCAATCAACTCACCGTCGCCCGCTTTTTCCTGACGATCGTTTTCGTCGCGGCGCTGTCGTTTGAGTGGGCGTGGCATTTCACGGTCGGGCTGGTGGTGTTCATCGCCGCCGGCATCACGGATTACTTCGACGGCGCGATCGCCCGGCGGCGGAATCTGGTGACGGATTTCGGGAAGCTGATGGATCCGCTGGCGGACAAGATCATGATTGCCGCAGCGTTTATCTGTCTCGTCCCGCTGCACGCGATTCCGGCGTGGGCGGCGGTCGTGATCATCAGTCGGGAGTTTCTGATTACCGGACTGCGGTTGCTCGCGGCGGGAAAGGGCGTGGTCCTCTCGTCCGAGCGTCTCGGCAAGCACAAGACGGCGTGGCAGATCGTGATGGTGATTTACTTCCTGCTCCTGCTGGTGCTGAAGGAATGGGAACTCGCCGGTCAAGTCCCCGCGATTCTGCTGACGCCGTTTCCGCAGGCCTGGATTTATGGCGGACGCACGTTGCTCTGCATCACGCTGGGACTGACGCTCTACTCCGGTTTCCGCTATCTATGGAAACACCGCGCGCTGATCGCCAGTGCGTGAACGCGCGACGGGTTACTCTTTGATGATTACCTGATCGCCAGCCAAAAGTTTAACATCTTTGGAGGGGTCTTTGTTGACCTCCCTAAAATCATAAGTTCCAAACACCTTCCCATCGCGGATGATGCGCACTCCTTTTGGGCTCCCAAAGTCGCCCAGTCCCCCGGCGCTGCCGATGGCCGATCCTAAAGTCAGATCGGAAGACCATGGCTGCTTACCGGGAATCCTGACCCCCCCGGTGATAGTCACAGAGCGCTGCACTTGGGCCTGCTGGACGCTAATGATGACGACCGGACGGGTGTAAATCTTGTCGGTCATATACTTCGCCTGGATCTGGTCCTCGGCCTGCGACGAAGTGAGTCCGGTGATCTTCATTTTTCCGAGGAGCGGAATGTTCACAATGCCATCCTGACCGATGGCGTATTGCAGGTTCGCGGTCCCGTCGCCGATCGCGACATCGCTGGGAATACCCGTGACCCGCATGTCGAAAACATCACCGGACCGGATGGCGACCGATTCGGCCTGGGTTGCGGCCACCGCGCGCCGGATGGCGGGCGCGGCGGTTTGCGGATTGATCGCTGATTGGGCCCGCAGATGCGGGAGAGCGGTGCCGAACAGCGCCAGAAAGAGGCTTAGGGTGCGCATGGATGGTTGAGTTACTGATTTAATAGTCTTCCCGCGATGCCGGACGCGGACGCGCGAGCTGCGGGGCGGCGGTTTCGATACGGGCCGGAGCTTCGCGGCGGGCACCGTAGTATTCGTTGTAGCTATTGTAGTAGGAGTAGCCGTCGTCGTGCTTGGCATCGACGTTGTTGAGCACGACTCCGATGAGGCGCCCGCCGACGCCGAGGACGGCCTGTTTGACCCGCTGGAGCATGGCGCGGGGGAAGCGGCGGTGCTGGACGACCATGATGGTGACGTCCACTTCGCTCGCCAAAACGGCACCGTCGCTGAGGCCGAGGATGGGCGGGGAGTCAAAGAAGACCAGGTCATACTGACCCTTCACCTTGGCGATGAGATCTGTCATGCGCTGGGAGTTGAGGATGCCCTCGGAGTCCCCCGGCAACTCACCGGCTGGGACGAAGGAGAGGTTGTCTATCTTCGTGGTCTTAATGATCTCGTCGATCTCCGCGCGTCCCATGAGGTAGTCCGTTAGTCCGAATTCGTTGCTCACGCCAAAGAGCTTGTGCTGCGTGGCGCGGCGCAGATCGGCATCGACAACCAAGACGTTATAGCCTCCCTTGGCGCAGATGTAGGCGAGGTTATTCAGCGTCGTGGACTTCCCTTCGCCGGGGCCACCGCTGATGAGGGTGAAAGTATTTGCGTCGCGATGGGGTTTGTTGAATTCCACGGCGGCGCGGAGGATGCGGTAGGCTTCGGCATCGGGGGAGTCGCCAGTCGTCTTCATGAGAACCGTAATGTCTTTCGGGATGACGGCGAGGACGGGAATCTGGAGGAAGCGCTCCACGTCGTCCAAGGTCTTCACGCTGGTATCAAGGTATTCGATGAAGAAGGCCAAGCCGATGCCCAGCACGAGTCCCAGTGCTGCGGCCGCGACCATGTAAACAGGCACATTGGGTTTATCAGGCGCCAAGGAAGGCTCCGCTTTTTCCCAGACCCGGGCCGGATCCATTTCGATGCCACGCTTCATGCGCTCCGCCTTGAGATTGATCTCAGAACTTTCCAGAATCTTCTTCTCCTGAATGTAGCGATTCTTTGCCTCGATGTAGTCCTTCATCTTGGTCTTTTCTTCGATGACCCTCTTAGCCGTGTCTTCCGCTGAGGCCTTGGTATCGGCGAGCTTCTTGTTCTCCAAGGCATACGTGTTGGCGATCGCGCTCAACTGTCCATTGAGGGCAATCTGCAACTGGCTTCGATAAACTGCCAACTGTCCCCGCAAAGTGGCAACGCGAGGGTGATTCTCGCCGACTCCGGAAGTCAGCAACCGCTTTTCCTCAATGCTAAACTCTCCGATGGACTGTCCGGCTTTTTCGACCGCAGGATCAATGATCTGGAGCGCTCGAAGCGCTTGGGGAAGTTCTTCTGGTTTGAGCTTTTGCAATAGATCCAAGTGAAGCTTGAGCGTGCTCACTCTGCTCTCCAACTCGAGGAGATTCTTTTCCTGAGATGCCGCTCTGAAACCGTCGGTCGTTATAATGACGTTCTGCTCGTCAGGATTCGGATCGTTAATATTGCCTTCGGTGCGCAACTGTGCCGCTTCGGCGCTGGCTTTCTTCATGACCTCCCGTTGTTTCGCCACCTCCTCGGTTAACTGCTCCAACCCGCGATCCACATTTTTTTGCAGGTCCGCCCGGCGCCGTTCGACGTAAACCACGCCGATCATGTTCGCAATGTTGGCGGCGCGATCCGCTTTGACATCGTAAATGCCAATATCGATCAGCCCCGTCATACGCACTTCCTGCAACTTCATCGCCCGCCGGAGGCGATTGTGAATGGATTGAACGGGCAATCTCTGACCGGCGGGTGAAAACTCTTTCACTAATTCCAGCCGCTCAATGACCGGGTACAAGATCTCGGTAGTTTGCAAGATCTGGAACTGTGTGGCGACGAATTGTGGGTCGAAAGTCTTGCCGGTATTGCCGCCGAACGCCGACACCGGCCCGGAATTATCCTGTTTCACCTCCATGCGCACCTTGGACAGGTATTGGCGGGGCAAAAAATACGTCGTTACACCAGCCGTCACCATGACGAGAAAGAAGGTGAGCACGATCAACCCCATCCGCACTTTGATGGTGCGCCAGTAGTCCAGAAAGTGCAATTTAACCTCGTTGGTTTCGTTCATAGGAAGAAGGATTCGATGAGTGGTGGAAGACGGGGAGATGGGGGCTGAAATTTTCCGTCGTCAAACGGACGCAGGGCAAACTTGGAGTCTGACCCGGCTATTCCGTTCAAAAATCGTATTCGGCCCCGGCAAAAATCCGGTTCCGATAGTAGTCCCTAGCCGAAACCGAGCCATATTCCCGGGTGTAGCTATAGTTTGCGTTGAGTGTCCAATGCCGGTTGACGTTGTACTCGAATCCGATTGTCGAATCGACGGTGTTGCGGGTCGTCTCATCGTCCGTCACGTCATTCTTTGTCGTCTGGCGCACGAAGTTGGCCCCCAGCGTTCCGCGCAGTCGTGGAGAAAACGATTGGACCAAACTCATCCCGGCGCGCAGCGAGATCAGCTTGCTCTGGGCGTCGGGTGGCTCTTCAAAGCCGAAGCGGCCATTGAAGTGGATAAGCGTGGCCTTGGCCAATTGGTAGTTCAGCGTGGTCTCCGCGTAAGGCGAGGTGGCGCTCGTGCCGCTTTCGTCAAACGTGCGCTGCGCCAAACCCGCGCGCAGCGTCGTGGAGAGGCGGCGGCTCAGCGAGAGTTCCACGCCGAGCAAGCCAAAGAGCGAGTGGGAATCGCGCGCGGGAGTTCCCGAATACGCGGTGGAACTGTAGCGGACCTCACCGAGCATCGTCAGGTGCGGCGAGAACAGATAGCGCACTTCGCCGCCGAAGATCACGCTGTCGTTGTTGCCCAATTGCTCCAAGGTCTCCTGAAAGCGCAAGCCGC
This sequence comes from uncultured Chthoniobacter sp., assembly GCA_903874975.1. Taxonomy (GTDB): domain Bacteria; phylum Verrucomicrobiota; class Verrucomicrobiia; order Chthoniobacterales; family Chthoniobacteraceae; genus Chthoniobacter. Next base: position 18,783 of record CAIQUL010000284.1, read on the forward strand.
CGTAGCTCACGCTTCCGACGGTGCTGAGGCGCGGGGTGAAACGATACGTGAGGTCCAATTTCGCTGACATGTTGAGCAGATCGCCCGTCTGGCGCGTCAGGGTGTTCGCTTGGGAAAGGTCGGGCTGCGTCTGGTAGCTCACGTTGCCATTGGCGGTGAACTGGAGCCGCGGGGTCAACCGGCGCAGGTACATCAAGGCCAGGGAACCGGTGTAGTCCACGTCTTTCCCCGGACGATCCCAATACCAGTCCGCGCCGGTCTTTAGATCGAAGGTGAAAAGCGTCTTCCGCGAGGCAAATTGCACATCGAAGCCCACATTCGACCGGGTGAGAAAACTGCCCACGCGCTCTTGGCCGCGAACTCCCGGGATGACCACCCTCCGGGTATCGCCGGCGGTCCCTCCGACGACCACGGTCGTCGGTAAACCGTCGGGACCAATCCCAGCCTCCGCCCGAGGCGCGGTCCCGGGTGTTTCCGCCACCTCGATGACGATGTCGGGCGACCCCTCGGAATTCGACGGAGCTTGCAGGATGTTGTCGTCGTAACCGAATGAAACCGAACCTGTGTAGCGAAAGCGCGGGCGGGCGAGCCGACCCTGCCCCGCGGTAAACTGCTGGGCTGGCCGTCCGTAGGCTCCGGGGATGGTATAGGAGGGCTCGCTGGTCGGAGCCGTGGTAGCTGTCTCCCTTTCGCCAAATGCCGACGCCGCTCCGGTGCCCGGCGGGGTCCTCGAACCAGCCGGTGCGCCAGTGCCCGGCCGACCTGCCTCGGGAGCCGATCCCGGTCCCGTTCCCGGGAAGCTGCTGGTCTGCCCGGCGGGCCCCGTTCCGGGAACCGCGGGAGCCGTGGTTGACGGCGCACCGAAAGCGCTACTCCCGCCCGGCGCGGTCCCGCCACCCTGCGTCGCCGCCGACCCGAACGCCGAACTCGCGCCAGCTTTGGGCGCGGCCCCTCCGGCTCCCTCTTGCGCGACGGCAGGCTCCAGGAGACACGAGGCCAAGACGAGGAGGACACACCCGTGTCGGGGAGAAATCATGGAGCGAAGTCGTGGTGGATCGAGTGAATACGCGAAGGCTGTTTGAGCCACTGGGAGCGGGGCAGGGATTAGACGTAGCCAGGCATCCGACGCAACAAATATTTGTCACGGGCAACCAATGCTCGCGCCGTCCCACGACCGCGCGTAGCCTGCGCTCCCGGTTTTCCGGTCACGCCCATGAAGCTCTCCACCATCACCTCCACCCTCGCGCAAATGGGCATGCAGCCGACGCGCAGCCTCGGGCAGAATTTTCTCCACGATCAAAATCTCGCGGACTGGATCGTCGCGCAGCTCGGGCTGAAACCCGGTGATGCATGGCTGGAACTGGGGCCGGGGCTGGGCGCGCTCACGGAATTCGCGCTCGCGCGCTCGGCGAACGGGCTGCTCATCGAGAAGGACGGACGCATGTGCGGGTTCTTGCGGGAGCGGTTTCCCGAGGTCGAGATCGTGCATGGCGACGCCACGGAGTTCGACGTGCGCGAGCTGTTCGCGCGCGGGCCGGTGAAGGTGATGGGCAATCTTCCGTATTACGTTTCGAGCCAGATTCTTTTCCAATTCACCGACGAGCCCAGTCCGGTGAGCACGCTCATTTTTACCCTGCAAAAAGAACTCGCCGAGCGTCTCTCCGCCGAGCCACGCACGAAAGCCTACGGCGCGCTCACGCTGCTCATCGGGCGGCGCTGGCGGGTGAAATATCTGCGCACCCTGCCCGGTTCGGTTTTCCATCCGGCGCCGAATGTGGACTCCGCAGTCGTGGCGCTCACGCCGCGCCCGGTCGGAGATTTTCCGGAGTGCGACGGCGCGCTCTTTCGCAAGCTCGTGAAGCTGGGTTTTGCCCAGCGCCGCAAGCTGCTGCGCAAGAATCTCGTCGAGCAGGAGATCGACTGGCCCGCACTCTGCGCGCACCTCGGCGTGCTCGAGACGACACGCGCCGAGGAGCTTTCGCTCGCGCAGTGGATCGCGCTGACCAATTTTGCCGCGGGGACCGCGCCGGAGACCGCCGCTCAGGACGTGCATGGCGAGATGTTCGACGTGGTGGATGAAAACGACCGCGTCACCGGTCAGACCTCGCGCTTCAATGCCCATGCGCAAAAGCTGCGGCACCGGGCCGTTCACGTTTTCGTCTTCAATGAACGCGGCGATCTCTTCCTGCAAAAGCGCTCGCGCTGGAAAGACAAGTGCCCCGGCCTGTGGGACTCCAGCGCCGCCGGCCACGTGAGCGCGGGCGACGACTACGCGGCGACCGCTCCGCGCGAAGTCCGCGAGGAACTCGGAGTGGAAGCAGAGGTGGAGGAAATCGCCGCGCTCGCCGCGTGCGTCGGCACCGGCTGGGAATTCGTGCGGCTCTACCGCGCACGGCACGAGGGGCCATTCCGCCTGCCGCCCGCCGAGATCGAGAGCGGCGGGTTTTTCACGCCCGCGCAAATCGAGCGTTGGATTGCCGCCCGCCCGCAGGACTTCGCGCCGGGTTTCTTGGAATGTTGGCGCGTATTCAACCAACCAACTCCACCCCCGGCTGGGTGAAACGGATGCGGCGGTCCCGGTACAGTGCGCCGAGCGCCTGCTTGAACGCCTTCTTACTCGTGCCGAACGCGGCCCGGATCGCCTCCGGCGTGCTCTCGTCGTCGCACTCGATGCGACCGCCCTGCGCTTTCAGCGCCTCGATGATCTGCTCGGTGAGCGAGGCCACGCGCCGGTAGCCGGCGGGGTCGAGGCCGAGGTCGATCTTCCCGTCCTCGCGCACCTTTCGCACGTAGCCGTCCACGCGCTCGCCGATCTGCGGCGGGGTGGCCAACTCCGCCGCGTAGAGCAGCCCCGCGTGGGCGTTTTCCACGATGGCCTTGCAGCCGAGCGGCGTGTAGCCGGCGATGAGCAGACCCACGCGCTGGCCTTCGCGATAGCTCGGCGGCGTGCGATTGAGCAGCCGGTTCAGCCGGGTGGTCGCCACGATTCGGCCCGACTTTGGGTCGAGCGCCACGCCCACCACGACCCACTCGCCCGTGTGAACCGGCACGGTCTGCTCGCGCCGCGGCAGCAGCAGATCTTTGCTCAGTCCCCAATCGAGAAACGCCCCCAGCCCTGCGCTCGCACTGATCACTTTCAAAAAGGCAAACTCTCCGACTGCGGCGAGCGGCGACTCCGTCGTGGCGACGAGCCGGTCCTCGGAGTCGCGATAAAGGAAAACGTCGAGCAGCGCGCCGGGCGGCACGCTGTGCGCGACGTAGCGGCGCGGGAGCAGGATCTCGCCCAACTCGCCGGCATCGAGATACGCGCCGGGCGGGGCTTGGCGGACGACGTGGAGAGTGTTTCGTAAACCGATGGTGGCCATGAGCCGCGCAGGCTACGCCTCCGGGTGCAGCGAAGCAATCCAACGCTCCGCTACCGCTTCCGGGCGCGCCGGGCGGCGCGGAAGAGGTGGAGGCGGCTGTAGTCGTAGCGGTCGCCGAGGGCGTCCTTCACGGGGCCGAGCGCGTAGTCGCTGAGTTGGTCGAAAGCGGCATTGAGTTCCTGCTGCTCGGCGGCGGTGAAATGGGTGTCGGCGTCGAAGGACTCGCCGGCTTCGATGGCGTCGGCGATGTGTTTGACGACGGTCTGCTCGGTGAGGCTGCGGGCGCGGGCGATTTGGGCAAAGGACTGGCCGGCGGCGAACATCCGCCAGCTTTCGCGGGAGGTGGTCGCGGCGACCTTTTTCGGCGGCGGACCGTTGAAGCGGTCGATTTCGTCGGCGTAAACTTGGCGCGGATTTTCGCGCAGGTATTTCTGGATCGCGTCCATGAATTGCGCGCCGAACTCATCGAGCTTCTTCGTGCCGACGCCAGTGATGTTCGCAAAGGCGCGCTCGGTGGTCGGATATTCGCGGGCCATGATGCGGAGCGAGACGTCGGAGAAAATGATGTAGGCCGGCACGTCGCGGGAGTCGGCGATTTCTTTGCGGAGCTGGCGGAGCGTCTCGAAGAGCGCCTCGTCGCAGGCGATGTCGCCGACGCGGCGCTTGTCTTCGCGCCCGCGCTCGGGCTCGGCGGGCGGGCGGGTGAGGGTGACGGCCTTGCGCGAGCGCAGAATTTCCATCCCCGCGTCGGTTAGCTCGATGGTGCTGAATTTCTCCGTCGATTGCCGGCAGTAGCCGAGGCGGATGATCTCGCGGCCGAGCGCTGCCCACTCCGCGCGGGTGTGTTCCTTGCCGATGCCATAGGTGGAAACCTTGTCGTGACCCCATTTCAGCACCTTCTCCGAGGCCCCGCCGGTGAGCACCTCGACGAGGTGGTTCAAACCCACGCCGAAGCGCGAGGCCTGCCGCAGCCGATAGACGCAGGAGAGAAATTTCTGCGTGGCCAGCGTGCCGTCAAAGGTCTCGCGCGGTTCGAGGCAGTTGTCGCAGCCGCCGCAGTTCGGCTCGCCAAATTCCTCGCCGAAATACCGCAGCAGCTCGGCGCGGCGGCACGCGGCGCACTCCGCGTAGTGGACCATTTTCTGGAGTTGCTCGCGGGCCACGCGCTGCTCCTCGGGGTCGGG
>CAIQUL010000285.1 GCA_903874975.1 uncultured Chthoniobacter sp.
GCAAGGGCAGCACCTCATCCGTCCAGGCTTGGGGAAGGAGATAGAGGATACGGGTGCCATTCTCGGCGAACCATGAGTCGCGCCAAGTATTCACCATCGCAGCCGCCTCGTCGGCGTGGAGCCGGGCGTTGGTGAGAGCCGTGCGCAACTCTCCGGCCACTTCCTCGAGTTTGCCGGCCGGACTCACGCCAGGGTTCGCAGCTGGGATCGACGTCTGGATCGTGGCACCGGGCTCCAGTCGTCCCAGGGCGGTGAAGGTGGTGTGCCCATGCTCGGTACGAACCGCGAAGATCGGGCCGATGGTCTCCCGGCCACGATTCTCTAGGCGTAGCTGGCCGACTGGATCGAAGCTCACGCGCAGCGGAGCCTGAAAATCGCCCGCGCCTCGGTAGAAGAGGAGTTGTTCTCGGACGTGGGCGGCCCCTTTGACACCAGCGGCGCCGTCGGAATCGAACGGGCGCGTGGTTTCGACGAGATTCGCAGCGGTCGCCCGGGCTGGGTAATAGTGGCTTGGGGTCGATTCGCGCGGAATCGTGGCGAGGACGGATTTATTGGTGGAAGCCAACGGCGGCAGGATGTGAACCCGGGACCACTTCAGGTGACTTTCTTTGGATTCCGGCAACAGGTTCGGGACTCCGGAGACCGGTCCAAACGATGTCACTTGCGGGAACCATTCGGTAAGGAGGCCCTTGGGGAAGCGGACATGGACGTCCACGTCGAGTGCCTGGTCCGAGCGAAAGTAGATGACGGGAGTTTCCATTCGCTGCAGGAAGTCCCGCGATTGCTTCAATCCGAGCATCTTGAACTCCTGTCCCTTGGTTCGAAGGAGTTCTTCGTTGTGTGTGGGCCTGGTGCGATCAAAAACGAACCCGGGCAGGTCCGATGTCAGGAATGGATTCCAGCGGATCGGCTCACCGTCGGAGCCATGGATGGAGGTGAACGTGCCCCATTCATGCGCCGTGTAACCGACATTGTTGACTTGCAGGCGTGCGGTGAGCCCAAGGGCTAGGACCGCCGCAGCACCGATCGTGAGCAAGAGATTCCGTTTCATAGCCGGAAATGTTGCCACAGGTCCGAACCCCGGTTGTCAGGGGGGCGTCAGTCGTTTGTAAAAGAATTGTCAGAGGTGCGTCCGTGTTTGGAATCCACCCTTTGCTCGAATGCCGCGGTCCAGTTGCTACGTGGAAGCCTAGTGTTTCTTGCCGGAGCCATTGTTCCGTTACCAGCCCTGCGAAGAGAGCACTACCGCCTTTGCAAAACACGGGAAACACCTGACTGGGGCGATCGATGCCACACCGAGTTTTCAACCCACCTTGTGGCCAACGAGGCCTGGATCGGAACCTGGGGCAAATCAGCACAAAACAACCCCGGCCAGAACGTTCGATGCAATGGGCTGTAAGAGCCTCACTTGTCCCAGCGAGTGTTCTTCAGGAAATCGATGAGATCGGCCAGATCTTGGCGTGTCATTTGTCGGCGCGATGGTGATTTCGATGACTGGCTCGCTAGGCTTGGCCGCGCTGTTGGGCGATTGCCTGGCCGGGATGACGCCGCTCCACGCGGTATTGGGGATGATTTTCAGCGTCTCGGCTGTGTGAAGGGGGTGAAGGGGTCAGTTCTTGATATTGGTTACTCCCCGTCCAGCTTCC
>CAIQUL010000286.1 GCA_903874975.1 uncultured Chthoniobacter sp.
ACGTCCCGTGTTTCGTCCCTCAGGATGACGAGGTTTTTTTTGCTCCGCACCGCAGGCATCCCGGCGGCGCACCCAGCGATGGGTGCGCCGCTTTTTCTTCGGCCCGGGAGCGCCCGTCTCCCGGTGGGTGAGTGGGTCGGTGGTGCCGTGAGATTTGTGGTCCCGAAGGGACGCTGAAGTGGAGCCGGTGGCGTGAAATCCGGGTCATCCGTGGTGCCAATCTCCGGACCTTGGGTAAACCGCCCAGCCGAAGCGAGCGCGCTTGCCGCGCGGGCGGCGATTCGCGAACTTGGGGGCATGTCGCCTGATTCGTTTGTTCACCTGCATCTGCACACCGAGTATTCGCTGCTCGATGGGGCGGTGCGCATCCCGGAGCTGATGAAAAAGGCGCAGGCGCTGGGGATGCCGGCGGTGGCGATGACGGATCACGGCAATCTCTTCGGGGCGATTGAGTTTTTTCAGGAAGGCAAGAAAGCGGGGGTGAAGCCGATCATCGGGTGCGAGGTGTATATGGCGGCGGGTTCGCATCTGGATCGCGGGACGGGCCACGGGCGGGACACGGCGTATCATTTCACGCTGCTGGCCAAGGACAACGCGGGCTACGCGAATCTCGTGAAGCTGGTCTCGAAGGCGCATCTCGACGGGATGTATTACAAGCCGCGCATCGACAAGAAGCTGCTGGCGGAGCACGCGGCGGGGCTGATCGGGCTGAGCGGGTGTCTGAAAGGCGAGGTCAACTCGGCGCTCCTAGCGGACGATTATGCGAAGGCGGTGAGTCTCGCGGGGCAGTATCGCGACATCCTCGGGGCGGAGAATTTTTTCCTCGAAATGCACAACCACGGGATCGAGGCGGAACTCAAATGCAGCGCGGCGTTGCCGCGGATCGGGAAGGAGCTGGGCCTGGAGCTGGTGGCGGCGAATGACGTGCATTTCCTGGAACGCGCGCACCACGAGGCGCACGACGTGATGATCTGCATCGGCACGGGCGCGAACGTGACCGATGAGCGGCGGATGAAATACACGCCGGAGCTGTATTTCAAATCGGCGGCGGAAATGGCGGCGCTGTTCCGCGAGCACCCCGAGGCGGTGGCCAACACGCTGGCGATCGCGGAGCGGTGCAATGTGGAGATCGAATTCGGCGTGCCGAAGTATCCCGACTACCCGCCGCCCGCGGGGCTGACGCAGAATGGCTACCTGCGGCAAATCGTGGACGCCGGTCTGCGCGAGCGCTATGGCGCGCGGGCGACGGAGGACCCGGTGATCCGCGAGCGGCTGGAGCGGGAGCTGGCACTGCTGGAGTCGCAGGGCTTCGTGAACTATTTCCTGATCGTGTGGGATTTCATCGATTGGGCGCGGCAGCACGGCATCCCCGTGGGACCGGGCCGCGGCTCGGCGGCGGGGTCGATGGTGGCCTACGCGATGCGGATCACGGACATCGACCCGATCCATTACAAGCTGCTCTTCGAGCGCTTCCTCAACCCCGAACGCGTGTCGCCGCCCGACATCGACGTGGACTTTTGCGTGAACCGCCGCGCCGAGGTCATCGACTACGTGCGCAACAAATACGGCGACCGCGCGGTGTCGCAGATTGCGACCTTTGGCACGATGGGCGCGAAGTCTGTGGTGCGCGATGTGGGGCGCGTGCTGGGCTGGCCGTATGGCGACGCGGATCGCATCTCGAAGATGATCCCGAACGAGCTGGGGATCACGCTCGCCGGTCTCGACAAGAAGAACAAAGAGACCGGCGCGATCGAGCACACGCCGGGGGCGATCGACAAAAATCCCGAGCTGAAAAAAGCGGTCGAGGAGGAGAGCGCGACGAAGCAGATGTGGGAATACGCCACGACGCTCGAAGGGCTCACGCGGAACGTCGGCGTGCATGCGGCGGGCGTGGTCATCAGCGACCGCGATCTCTCCGAATACATCCCGCTGACCCGCGCGAGCGACGGCTCCATCGTGAGCCAATACGCGATGGGTCCGCTCGGCGATCTCGGGATGTTGAAGATGGATTTCCTCGGGCTGAAAACGCTGACCGTCATCACCGACGCCGTCGCGCTCATCCGGCCAAAGGAACCCGCTTTCGACATCGACAAGATCCCGGTCAATGACCAGGCGACCTTTGACATGCTGAATCGCGGCGAGACCATCGCGGTCTTCCAACTCGAATCCGGGGGCATGGTCGGGGTGTGCCGGCAGTTCGACATCGCGGACATCGAGGACATCAACGCGATCCTGGCGCTCTACCGGCCGGGGCCGATGGACCTGATCCCGGACTACATCAAGCGGAAGAAGGGCAAGGCCAAGGTGAAGGCGCCGCACCCGCTGCTCAATGAGATGACGAAGGAGACCTATGGCGTGCTCATCTACCAGGAGCAGGTCATGCAGGCCGCGCAGATTCTCGCGGGCTACACGCTGGGCGGCGCCGATCTGCTGCGGCGCGCGATGGGAAAAAAGGACAAGGACAAGATGGCCAAGGAGCGCATCAAATTCTGCGAGGGCGCGGCGACGCTGCATGGGATCAAGGAGAACGTGGCCAACGAGATTTTCGACACGCTGGAGAAGTTCGCGGGCTACGGCTTCAACCGTTCGCACTCCGCGGCGTATGCGTGGGTCAGCTACCAGACGGCGTATTTGAAGGCGAACTACCCGGTCGAATTCATGGCCGCAGTGATGAGCAACGAGGTCGCGAACACCGACAAGATCAGCATTTTCGTGAATGAGTGCCTCCGGCTGGGCATCACCATTCTCGCGCCGGACGTGAACAAGAGCGGGCTGAAATTCGTGCCCGGGGAAGTGAGTGCCGCCGGCGTGGCCGCGGCGCAGGCGGCGCGGAAAGTGAAGCCGCCGGTGACGGACGCAGAGGCGACCATCGAGGAGGAAGGCGTGCGCTTCGATGAACTGCCCGGCGCGGGCGAGGCCGCCGCGAAAGCCGATGCGCCCTTGGTTTCCGGCGGGGAGAAGATTTACGTCGGCTCGATCCGCTTCGGCCTGGCGGCGATCAAAAACGTGGGCGAGTCCGCGATGGAATCCGCCGTGGAAGAGCGCGGACGGAGCGGCGCGTTCAAGTCGCTGGAAGATTTCTGCGGGCGCATCGACTCGAAAAAGCTGAACAAGAAATCGCTCGAATGTCTCGTGAAGTGCGGCGCGTTCGACTGGATGGGCGTGGAGCGCGCGGCGCTCTTTTCCGAGATCGAGGGTGCGTTCGCCGCCGCGGCCTCCTCGCACCGGGACCGCGCTTCCGGGCAGGTTTCGCTCTTCGACGCCTTCGACGCCGCGCCCGCTCCCACGAAGCGCAGCCACGCCCCGCGCGTCCCGCCGTGGAGCACCGCGGAGAAGCTCGCGTTTGAAAAGGAGCTGCTCGGTTTCTACGTCACCGGCCACCCGCTCGACGACTACCGCCCGGCGCTGGAGAGCGGGAAGTACGTGCCCATCGCGCGCCTCGGCGAGCAGGAGGACAAGAGCACCGTGAGCATCGCCGGCGCGCTCACCGCGGTGGACAAAAAGTTCACGAAGAAGGACAGCAAGCCGTTCGCCGTGGTGGTCATCGAAGACCTTACCGCGTCGCTCGAAGTGATGATCTGGAGCGAGGCTTACACCAAAGCGCAGAACCACCTCGTGCTCGGCAACGTCGTCTCCATCACCGGTCGCCTCGACCGCCGCGAGGAGGCGCCCCGCATTTCCGCCAATGACGTGAAGCCCCTCAAAAAGCCCGCGCCCGCCGACCAGGCCGTCGTGCTCTCGTTTCAAAAAGGAGCCACCGAGCAGGACCTCGTCACCGTGCGCGATATCGTCGCCCAATTTCCCGGCCCCCGCGCCCTCGAACTCCGCTTCCTCGACGACCGCGGCAACCGCCTCCGCCTCCGTGCCGGCCAGGACTTCGGCATTTCTCTCACCGCCGAATCCCAGCAGCGCCTCGCGCCGTGGCTCACGCGCTGACGCGGCCCGGGCAAGGCAAACGCGCCGGCGCGGACCTACCGATCATCCCCGGCATCCAGATGCAGCAACGTGCCGGCCACCACGAAGATCGGTAGCAGCACCACGGGCGCGAACGGCACGAGACCGACGACCGCCAGCCCCATGCCCAGCCCCATGACCGCGCCCAAGTGCCGCCGGGTAAAGGCGCGCCTTTCCACAAAGCTCTGTCCGGTGCGCCCCGAGTGGATGGAGACAAAACAGAAGCCTAGCGCGAAGGAACTCCAAAGGAAGTAGAGCACCGGCCCCACCACCGGGACCAAGGCCACGAGCAGAAAGAGCAGCGCGGCAAAGGTCAGCACCGCGGCTTGCCGCACGTTTTGCCAGAGGCAGCGGAGGAAGCCACCGAACCCCGGTGGCTCGGCCGCGACGCGACCACGCACGGCCTTTTCCACGGCGGCGGAGAGGAAGTCTTGAAAGGGGCTCGCCAGGACCAGATAGAGGCCGATCGAACACCAGGCGAGGAGGACCAGGACAACCACCGCGCCAACCACGTCGAGGACGGTCCGCAGCGGCGCGAACCATCCGCTGGCCGGCAGCAGGCGGGCGATCCAGTCGCGCATCCAGTCGAACGCAAAATAGAGCACGAGCGCATCGAGCAGCAGCGTGAGGAGCAGGGGCGGAGCCAGCCAGAGCAGCACCCGCGGCGCCCGCCAGAGCACCCCCACGGCACGCGGCAACGCCTTCAGCCCGTGGGCAAAAGTGAGGCGGCGAGTGGATTCGGACATGTCCTCGAGCGATGCAGAAATTCCCGCTATGCCAGGATCTCCCGCACCACATTTCCGTGGACGTCGGTGAGGCGGAAATCGCGGCCCGCGTAGCGGTAGGTGAGCTTTTCGTGATCGAAGCCGAGGAGATGCAGGATCGTGGCGTGGAGGTCGTGGACGTGGACGCGGTCTTCGACGGCCTTGAAGCCGAACTCATCGGTCGCGCCGTGGATGTGGCCGCCTTTCACCCCGCCGCCGGCGAGCCACATGGTGAAGCCGTAGTGGTTGTGATCGCGACCGTTGATCTTGCCCGCATTGCTGCCGGGCGTGGGCATCTCGACCACGGGCGTGCGCCCAAACTCGCCGCCCCAGATGACCAGCGTCTCGTCGAGCAGACCGCGCTGCTTCAAGTCGCGGAGGAGCGCGCCGATGGCCTGGTCGCAATCACCGGCGAGCCGCCGGTGATTGACCTCGAGGTCGTCGTGGCTATCCCACGGCTGGCCGTCGCCGTGCCAGACCTGCACGAAGCGCACGCCGCGCTCGACGAGCCGCCGCGCGATGAGCATCTGCCGGCCTTGCACGCCGTCGCCATACATGGCGCGGATGGGGGAGGGCTCGCGCGTGATGTCGAAAGCGTCGTCGGCCTCCATCTGCATGCGGTAGGCGAGTTCGAAAGACTGGACGCGCGCTTCGAGCTGCGCGTCCTGCTGGCGGCGCTGGAGGTGGCGCTGGTTCATGGCGAGCAGCAGATCGAGTTGCTGGCGCTGTTCACGCGACGACATCGAGGTGTTGCGGATGTTTTCGATCAACTTCTCAAGGTCGGTGTTTTTCGTGTTGAGGTAGGTGCCCTGAAACGCGCCGGGCAGAAAGCCGGCCTGCCAGTTCTGCGATTCCTGGAGCGGCATGCCGCCGGGACACATCGAGATGAAACCGGGCAGGTTCAGGTTTTCCGTGCCCAGGCCATACGTGACCCACGAACCCATGCTCGGCCTGATCTGGCGGGCGTCGCCGCAATTCATGAGCAGGAGCGACGGCTCGTGATTCGGCACGTCGGCGTGCATCGAGCGGATCACGCAGATGTCGTCGATGGACTGCGCGGTGTGGGGGAAAAGTTCGCTAACCTCGATGCCGCTCTGCCCGTACTTGCGGAACTTGAACGGCGAGCCGAGCGCCGCGCCGGTCTTGCGCTCGGTCTTGAGATCGAGCGGCAGCGGCTTGCCGTGATATTTCGTGAGCGTCGGCTTGGGATCGAACGAATCGACCTGCGACGGCCCGCCGTTCATGAACAGGTGGATGACGCGCTTGGCTTTCGCGGGAAAGTGCGCGGCTTTCGGCGTGAGCGGGTTGAAGCCGGCGGCCGTTTCCGCGGCGCCCGCCTCCCCCATTCCGAGACCAGCCATGATCTTCGTCAAAGCGAGCGCGCCCATGCCCATCCCGCATTTGTGCAGAAAATCGCGACGCGTGAGAAAGCGGTCGTCGAGGCTGGGTGCGTGATGGTTCATGGGTCAGTCCACGAAAACAAACTCGTTCGACGCCAGCAACGCCTGCGCGAATTTCTCCCACGCACCGAGCCGCGGCGCGGGCGGGCCGTCGAAGCCGTTCTGCGCGTTCCAGGCCGTGCCGTCGCCGGCGAGCGCGCGCAGCACGGGCACCCAGCCAAATGCGTCGCTGCTTTGCGTGGCTCGGCAATCGACGATGAAATCCACGGTGTCGCCCGCCGCCACGGCGACGCGCTCCACGGCCGTCGCGACCTCGCCCGCGCGCTCGATGGTCCAGTCGCCGGCCACGCTTTGCCCGCGCACCACCACCCGCGCGCGGATGCCGTCGCCCACGTCGGCCTTGCGCGAAAGGGTGCCGCTGATCGCGATCTCGGCGGGACGCGGCGCGGTCCAGCGGCGGATGGCCATGAATTGCGGGCCGCCCGGATGACCGCCGGTGGATTTCAGTAGGACCCAGCCGATCTTCGGATCGGGAAGATTCGGACCGCCCTGCCACGCGGCGCCCGTCCAGTGCGGCAGCGGCGTGAACGCGACGCTCCCGGCGGTCTCATCGAACGAACCGTAGCCGTATTGCCAAAGCGGTGGCGCTTTCTCCACCGACTCCGGCACCGCCCCGGCCACGAACTGCAGGCCGGCCCGCACCTCCTCGGAATCGGCAGCGCGCGCAAAGATGCGGCGGTAAAGAAACTGCAGGCGCTCGGCGTCGTTCGTCAGCCGGGAAAATTCCGGGAGCGCTGCGAGGCTCTGCGCCTGCGTGGCCACGAACGGACTGTTCATCATGAAGAGCGCCTGCTGCGGGCCGACGGTGTGGAAGCGCTGCGGCGTCATCGCATCGGGGCTGGCGAAATCGAACGTGCGAAACACGCCGGGCAGGTTCTGGCGGTCGATGGACGCATAGACGGTGCGCCGGGAGGACAGCACATCGGCGGCCCGTCCGCCGACGGTGAGATCCAGCCGGCCCGACGCCGCGAGCAGCGCATCGCGCATCGCCTCGAAGCCGAGCCGCTGGCGGTTCATCCGCCAGAGGAGCTGGTTGTCCGGATCGGTGCGCTGGTAGTCCGCGCGGTCGTCGCTGCCTTGCTGGTAGGTGGCCGAGAGCATGATCAGCCGGTGCAGCTTTTTCAGCGACCACCCGTCTGCGACGAAGCGCGCGGCCAGCCAGTCGAGCAGTTCCGGCTGCACGGGCGGATCGCTGCGCACGCCGAAATCGCCCGGCGTGCGCACCAGCCCCGCGCCGAAGTGATGCAGCCACACGCGGTTCACCGCCACGCGCGCGGTGAGCGGGTTGTCCCGGCTCGCGATGGCCTGCGCGAGTTCGAGTCGCCCGCTGCCTTTTTGGAAAGGCCGGCGCTCTTTGCCCGCCACCACCTGGAGAAACTGCCGCGGCACCGCGTCGCCCGGCGTGCTGGATTTTCCGCGTTTGAAAATGCGCGGCTCCACCGGCTTCGGCAGATCGTTCAGGACCATCGCGCGCGGCGGCGCATCCGGCGACTCGACCTGCCACGCGTCCACCTTCTTGCGCAGCGCCGCCAGCTTCTTGCGGTCGTCCCCCTTCAGCGCGTCCGGCCCGGTTCCTTTTTGCTGGAGGAATTCGTCCACCTTGGCCTGCCGCGCCTCGAGTTCTTTTTGAAACGCCTGAGATGGCGCACTCTGCTCCGGCGCGGCGAGCAGCGGCAGATCCCGCGGCTCGGTGGAACTCGCGAAGACGCCGTAGAGCGAATAGTAATCCGCCGTCGGGATCGGGTCGTATTTGTGATCGTGGCACCGCGCGCACGCCACGGTCAGTGCCATCGTGCCGCGTGCGATCACGTCGATGCGGTCGTCAATGATGTCCGCCACGTTGTTCAGAAAACGCCGGCCGACCGTGAGGAAACCCATCGCCGCGAGATCGCGCGACTCCGCGCCCGGCATCTGATCCGCCGCGATCTGCGCGACGAGAAATTTGTCGTACGGCAGGTCTTCATTCAGCGCGCGGATCACCCAATCGCGATACGTGTAGGCGTACGGATAGCGCCGCTCCTCCTCGAAAACGTAGCCCTTCGTGTCCGCGTAACGCGCCACATCCAGCCAGTGCCGGCCCCAGCGCTCGCCATAGCGCGGCGAGGCCAGCAACCGGTCGAGGACCCGCGCGAACGCTCCGTCCGCCGTGTCGTTTTCAAACGCCTCGATCTCCGCCGCGGTCGGCGGCAGCCCCGTCAGGTCGAACGTCGCCCGCCGCAGCCGCGTGCGACGATCCGCCGGCGGCGACGGCGTCATCCCCTTCCCCTCCAGCTTCGCCAGCACGAAACGATCGATCGGCGACTGCACCCACGCCGCGTCTTTCACCGTCGGCTCCGCCGGTTGGCGCACCGGCTGAAATGCCCAGTGCTTCGACGCATCCGGCAGCTTGTCCTGCGCCACACCCGGCGTTGCCGGATACGGCGCACCCATTTTCACCCACTGCACGAGCAAATCCGCCTGCCCCGGCGGCAATTTTTCCTTTGGCGGCATCGGGTTGTCGCCCTCCCGCCGCAGCGCCCGCACCAGCGGACTCGCCTCCGGATTTTCCGGCGTGAGGATCGGCCCGTCATCGCTCCCCTTCTGCACCGCCTCCCGCGAATCCAGCCGCAGCCCCTGCTTCTGCTTCTCCGGCCCGTGGCATTTGAAGCACGACTCGACCAGCACCGGGCGCACGTGCCTTTCAAAAAACGCGAGCTGCTCCGCCGTCGGGACCACTCCCGTCGCCCGCCCACCCGCGGACAGCGCGAGCAGAGCCAAAGCCGCTGGAACGATCAGTTTCACGGGGCAAGCTATTCGCCGCAGCAGCATCTGCCGTCAATGCGGCAACCTCCGTGAGGCTTAGCCCGCGCCCTCGTCCGGGGGATGAAAGGGAACGTCGGGCAGCGGACGACTTGTCGGGACCGATGGCGGGAGCGCAGCGGTCCGGGTAGTCAGATCAACCGGAATCGCGCCACGTCCTGGGAATCCACCACGCCCACCGGAACATTGGCCGCATCCACCACCACGAGGTCATCAATGCGGTGTGTTTCGAGAATGTGCAGGACTTCGGCGGCGAGTTGATCGCCGCGGATGGTGATCGGGTTGCGCGTCATGAATTCGCCGACCTCCTTTTCCAGCAGCCCAGGATGCGTCTGAAAGTGCCGTCCGAAATCGCCGTGCGTGAAAATGCCGAGCAGCCGCCCGCTGGCGTCCACCACTTCGGCGGCACCCGCGCGCGCTTTGGCCATGGCGTGCAGCACCTCGCGGACGGAGGCCTCGGGCGCGACGACCGCCATCTGATCCGCGCCGCGCATGATCTGGTGGACCTTCAGGAGCAGCGTCCGCCCGAGCCGTCCGCCGGGATGATACCGCGCAAAGTCTTCTTTTTTGAAACCGCGCGCTTCGAGCAGGACCATCGCCAGCGCATCGCCGAGCACCATCATGACGGTGGTGCTGGAGGTCGGCGCGAGATTCAGCGGGCAGGCTTCCTGGGCCACGCCGACATCGAGATGCACGTGGCTATTCTGGGCGAGGAAGGATTTCTCGTGGCCGGTCATGGCGATGATCTGCACGGAGAAGCGCTGGAGCGCGGGGAGGAGGTTGATGAGTTCTTCGGTCTCTCCGCTGTAGCTGAGCGCGAGGATCACATCGCCGTCGGCGACCACGCCGAGGTCGCCGTGCAGGGCGTTCAGCGAATTCAGGACCACCGCCGGAGATCCTGTGCTGGTCAGGGTCGCGGCGATTTTATCGCCCACGTGCCCGGACTTGCCCACGCCCACGACCACGACCTTGCCGCGATTTTCCACGCAGGTGCGGATGGTCTCCACGGCTTGGACAAAGGAGTCGTCGAGCCGGACCATGAGACGCTGCACTTCGGCGATTTCGAGGCCGATGACCCGGCGGGCTTTTTCGAGGTGATCCATACCGGCGAAGCCTACCAGCCTGGCAAAGTTTGCGGAAGGAGGGAAAAAGGAGGACTGGGCGGCGACAAACGCGAACGCGAGGCCCGCGAAGGTTCCTTTGAGGCAGCGACGCGGCGCGGAAAAGCTGCGCGCAACTGCGGGTGTTTGACGCCGGGTCGAGCGAGCGCATCCCGACATTGCGCGAGGTTTTCGAAACGATGGAGCGCCGCGCGATCCCGAGCGCATGCGGGAATTCGGCGTGGATGGCGTGTTCACGGATTTTCCCGAGCGTGTACCGCGGGCGTGACGCGCGGCTTTTTTCCTTCCCGCGCTGGCGAAACGGGCGGTACCCGCGGCGGTCACGGTCGGCGCAGTGGAATATTCGGTGCCGCTGTGGGCGATGGGTTTCGTGGTGGCGACGGATCTGCGGACGCGGAAGCAACCGGCGCGGCGGGCGGTTGGTCGCCCGGAAATTTTCCGG
>CAIQUL010000287.1 GCA_903874975.1 uncultured Chthoniobacter sp.
AACGAGCGCGCGGCGCTCACGGCGAAGTAGCCGGCGCTGCAGCGCATGGAGAGTAACTGGCTAGTTAGTTTCTGAGGAGACGTTCGGTTCATTCGTAGTGAGTCCACATCCGGACGACCTTGATCGTGTGCGCGGCGTCATAGACCTGATAGACCAAGCGGTCTTGGATGTTGATGCGGCGGGAGTAAGCGCCGGCCAAATCTCCGACCAGCTTTTCGTATGGCGGGCGATTCTGGAAAGGGTTCTTCGCGATGATCTCGAGAAGACGTTGCGCCTGGGGTTTGAGGTTTGAGGACGCGAGTTTCTTGGCGTCCTTCTGAGATTGCTTCGTGTAAACGATCGTCCAACTCACCAGCCGGGTTTGGTGGAGGATTTGTCGAGCGGTTCGGCCAGGCCCTTGCGGATGGAGTCGCGCATACCGGGAATCGAGACGAGATGGAGTGTCTCCTGAATGCTGCGCCAATCCTCCTCCGACACGAGAACGGCATTGGAACGCTTGCCGGTAATCTGAATGGGTTCGTGAGAATCGGCGGCCTCATCGAGAAGTTGATAGAGCCTGGAACGGGCTTGGGTGACGGGAAGTGAGGTCATGCGCGAAGCGTCCGGGAAAGCGTGCGCTTTTTCAACTGGCGTGGAGCACGCCGAGGTGCTGAGCGGCGGCGAGAAGACGCGCCTGAACCTCATCAAGTTCCTCGTCGATCCGCCGAACCTCCTCCTCATGGACGAGCCGACCACGCACCTCGACATCCACACCGTCGAGTCGCTCATCCTCGCGCTTGCCGGTGTCGGTCAAACCAGCGTTGATGCTCTGCCAGAGTGCTTGTGCGAGGGAGACGCGCTCGGAGAGTGGAAGCGCCATCGCTGCGGCGGTGAGCTGCTGAGTGGACATGGCGAAAACGTAGCGATTCAGACGGCTTCGATCAACGCGAGGCGCGAGGCATCCTCGGCTCGTTCCTTTTCACTCTCGTTCCCAAAGCGCTGCGCTATGGGAACGGATGCGGGGGGCGAAACTCCGTTTCGGTGGCAGGCGGGTGAGTAGGGTTGGCAGCTTTCGAGGTCGTCGTGCGCGGAAGGGAGACGGAGTCTGAGCCCTGACCAGCGTTCCCAAAGCGCTGCGCTAACTTTGGGAACGAGGAGGAAAGGTGGTCCACGGCACCTGCACCGGCGGGTGCAGCTCGGTCTCCTGCGTGCCGGGGTAGTCGTAGCCGCGGATGGGCTGCGCGCTGCCCGTCACTTTGCACCGATCACGAATGACCAGCGTGCGGACATTGCGGCGATCATTGCACAGCTGACAGACCACGCGCCGATCCGCGCCGGGTGCGCGCTTGCTTCGCGGTGGGGCTTTCCGGTTGGATGACCGGCTCATGAAAATCATCTCCTGGAACGTCAATGGCATCCGTGCGGCTTTGAAAAAGGGGCTGGCGGGGTTCGTCGCGGCGGAGCAGCCGGACGTGCTTTGCTTGCAGGAGACGCGGGCGATGCCGGAGGAGGTGGATCTGCCTGGGGAGTTTGCGGGCTACGAGGCGTTCTGGAATCCGGCGGAGAAAAAGGGCTACGCGGGGACGGCGATCTTCACGAAAAAGAAGCCGCTCGGTTTCACCGGCGGCATCGGCGTGGCCGAGCAGGACGGCGAAGGTCGTGTCGTCACCGCGGAATACGCGGATTTTTTCCTCGTGAACGTCTATGTGCCGAACTCGCAGCGCGAGCTGACGCGGCTGCCCTACCGCCAGCAGTGGGACCGCGATTTCCTCGCCTACCTGCAACGGCTCGAAGCCACGAAGCCGGTCATCTGCTGCGGCGATATGAACGTGGCGCACACCGCGCTCGACCTCGCGCGGCCGAAGGAAAACGTAAAGACGCACGGCTTCACCCCGGAGGAGCGCGCGGGGTTCGATGCGTTCGTGGGCGCGGGGTTGGTGGATACGTTCCGGGAGTTTGAAAAGGGCGGCGGGCACTACACCTGGTGGAGCCAGATGGGTTCGGCACGGGCGCGGAATATCGGCTGGCGCATCGACTACTTTCTCTGCTCGGCGGCGCTGCGTCCGCGACTGGAGGCGGCGACGATCTACCCGCACATCACCGGCTCGGATCATTGTCCGGTGGGCTTGCACCTCGGGAAGCGCTGATCCCGGCGCGACTCCGTCTCCCTTCCGGCACACGACGTCGGCGAACAATGACGGTGGTCTGAGTGCGTATGGGACGATGGGGCAGAACGGGAATGGAACGAGAGTGCTGACGACGGAACAAACAATTCATCGTCCGGCAATCGCGCGCTCCTCGGTGGCCCCTAGCGCAACTCCGAGCTCAGCCTGCGCGCCTCGGACCGGTTCTCCAGCGCGCCGACGAACTCGGTCACCAGTGTGGGTTTCCGTGTTGCGAGTGTCCATGAACCCTCCAGCACGGTGTTGGTGATCAGCGCCGGGTTGCTTGCGATAGCACGGAGACGCCGCCGCGCCGCCCTTTGATCTTTGGCCCTTGGCTCGCCCTCAAGGCACCTGCCGCCACTTGTCCCGTACGCCGCCGCCTCGGCCCTTTTCCTTTTCGGCGGGCCGATAGGCCCGTTGTAGCCGGGTTCACTGAGCCCGGCTACAGCTGGCTCCGCCGCCGCCGGGCGAATTTTTTTGGGCTAAAAAGGCCTGCCCGCGCCGGACCTGCCGATCGCTCTGGCGAAATGGGATGACTACGTGAAATGGGTGCTGGACCGCGTGGATGGCTTTCCGAAGAACCAGCGATTCGTGCTCGGCACGCGGCTGGCGGATGCCGTGCTGGAGGTCATGGAAGTGCTGGCCGAGGCGACCTACGCCCGCGGCCCAGCCAAGGCGGAACTGCTGGCCAAAGCGAACCGGCGGATCGAGTCCGTGCGCTGGCTGGTGCGGGTCTGCAAGGACCGGAATCGCGTGAGCGCGGCGCAGTTTGCCTTCAGCGCCCGCGCGGTGGAGGAGTGCGGGCGGATGGTGGGCGGATGGTGGGCGGATGGTGGGCGGATGGTGGGCGGATGGTGGGCGGATGGCTGAAGCAGGCGACGGGGAAGGAGATGTGATTCAATGGCGTGGCAGCCAAATGGCATGGCAGCCAAATGGCGTCGCCCGAGCCAGCACCATGTCCCGGAGGGACCCGGGAAATTAGCCGGTGGTGAAGCGAGGAACGAGCGCAACCACCGGATCCCGCCCACAGAAACATTCGCCCCGGCAGGGGCGGCGGGATATTCGGCGCGTCATGCCATCCACTCACACCTCCCTCCACTATCACCTCGTCTTTTTCACCAAGGAGCGCCGTCCCTTCATCGCCACCGCATGGCGTGAACGATTGCACGCCTACCTCGGCGGAGTGGTGAAAAGCCTCGAGGGAATGCCTGAAGCCATCGGCGGCGTCGCCGACCATGTGCATTTGCTCATCGGCTTGAAGGCGACCCACCGCCTTTCGGATGTAATGCGCGAAGTAAAGGCCGTCTCTTCTGGCTGGGTGCATGATGAAATCGGAGACCGCGGCTTTCACTGGCAGGAGGGCTATGGCGCTTTCACCGTCGGAGCGCCGCAATGTCCGGACGTGGGCCAGTATCTCGCACGCCAGGAGGAGCATCACCGCACGCGAACTTTTCAGGAAGAGTATCTCGAATTTCTCCAGCGCGGCGGGGTGGAATACGAGGAAAGATACTTGTGGTGACGCATGTCCGCCGCCCCTCTGGGGCG
>CAIQUL010000288.1 GCA_903874975.1 uncultured Chthoniobacter sp.
AAGACGCCACCCACCTTCTCGCCCACTCCGAACTCCCCGGCCTCGCGCTGCGTCGCTGCGCAGACGAGTCATTTTTTCGCTGAGTAGCCTGCGGAAAAACCTCTCGCTGCCGAGTTCTTTCTCTTCCTCTTAATCTTCCTCCGGCAGGCGGGGAAAATGAGGAAGAATGTGGAAGAGGAAGAGTCAGCCGACGGCGGCGGTGTTTGTGGCGATCGCGGGACGCCCGCGTTTCCAGAGCGCGGCGAGGGCGTCGAGCAGCGTGTCGAGGCCGATGGCGATGAGGGCGAACATGGCCCACTCGAGCGGGTGGTAGTAGCGGGAGACGCGGTCGCCCACGGCGAAGACCAGCGGGATGTAGAGCAGGATCGGCAGCCAGAGAATCGAGGTGCGAGCGAAGCGTCCGGGGACGAGTGCGCCGACCAATCCGAGGACCGCCAGCCAGCCCAGCGCGGTCAGCCCGATGGACGGCCTTTGACCGATCGCTCCCGGCTCCGCGGAGACCCAGTGAATTTTGCTGACCCAGCGCACATACGGCTCGAACCACGCGGTCCGCTGCGCCCGCTCGGCGACCAACTTGTCGTAGCCCGCTTCGTCCGTCTCGTAGAGCAGCGCCATTTCCTTGGGCCGGGCCTGCCAGCGGCCTTCGCTGGATTCGGCCTGCGACGACCAGAAACGTGCGGGGAGGAGGCGCGCGTCGTGATCGCGGTTGCTCGCGGCGACCAGCGTTTTTTCCCAGACGAGCCGGGCGTATTGGAGCGGGCTTTCGAGCACGGCCCCCTTGGCGAGCGCGTTGGCCACTTTGGAGAAGTGCCGCTTGTCTTTGACCAAAGCGACATACTCCGGGCCGAGCTGCGAGTCGGGTCGGCCGCGGATGAGGATTTTCTTAAAGAATTGCTGATTGAAGGCGTAGTTCGGCAGATCGGCGCGGGCTTCCTCGATGGCGGGGCGAAGGAGGGCACGCTCGCGCGCGAAGGGTTCGCCTTCGGCGCGGACGAGAGGCAGCGCGGAGCTGAGAAAAAGCCAGGGGCCTTGGCCGGCGCCGCCGGAGTTCATGGCCAGCAGCACCGCGGCCGGGATGAAGAGAAAGTATTTCCGCGGCCAGGCGAGAGGATTCCGCGTGAGGAGCATGGCGGCGAGGAAAAGCCCGAGCCACAGCGGACGACCCGCAGGTTTCACCATCATGATGCCGAGGGCCGCGAGGAGGAACCACCCGAGGCGGCGCCGGTCGGTGAGTGCGCCGGGCGGCGCGGCGAGGGCGCCCGCGATGATGAAGACGCCGAGCAGCAGACATTCGCCGAGCATTTCATGCTCGTAGTAGAGCATGCGCGGCCAAATCGCGGCGCAGAGGGTGACGGGTGGCACCCAGAGATTGGGGCGTCGCACGAGGTGACCGACGATCCAACCGATGCCGAGGAGTATCGCCAGCCCGGCGGCGTGCTGCACGAGGGCGACGATTTGCGGCGTAGTGCAAAAGGGCACGATCGGCGCGGCGATCAGGAGCACCGGGTAGAGGTAGCGGCGCTTTGGCGGCATTCTTAAGTCGCCCTTGAGATACACGTCGCGGGCCGTTTCAAAGTAGGAGTTGCTGTCCGAGCCGTAGAAAGCCTCCGGGATCGCGGTGAGCAGCGAGATGCGTAGGACTGCGCCGACGATTAGCGCCGGCAGGCATAGCCAGAGGCAGCGCCGGAAGGAAAACGGCGCGGCGCCGACCAGTCCGAAAATGGTTTTCATCGCGCGAGAAAACCGCCACAGAGCAGCGCTCACAAGCCTTTCCTGAAAATGCCCGGCCCAACCTCCACCCGCGCGCTGCGCGCCGCCGATGGCGTGCTGCGTTTCCTCACGCAGCCGTCCCGCGGGGCGCAGCTCGCGGGCTGGGTGCTGCTCGCCGTGGTGATCGTGGCCGCGCGGATTTACCTGACGCACCTGCTGCCGGGTTACCTGTGGTCCAAGGACTCGCGAAGCTACGCAGCGGCGGCGGTGGAGTGGATCGAAACCGGGCGCTGGGAGACCGATCCGAAACGCGGGCCGGTGTATACGCTGGCCCTCGCCGCGGTGCTGAAAATCGCGGAGCGTTTCGATGCCGTGGTCGTGGCGCAGCACGTCCTTGGCGGGCTGCTGGTCCTGGGCTGCACGCTTTTTCTGCGCCGGCTCACCGGCCCCCGCGGGCACTGGATCGCCCTCGCGTGCGGGCTCGCGCTGGCGGTCTATGGCCAGTTGCTTTTTCTCGAGCATCTCATCCGCAATGACCTCCTGCTTTTTACGTTCTCCGCGCTGGCTTTCATGGCGTGGTTTTTCGCTTTGGAAAGCGGGAGGCGCGGGTGGCTTTTCGCGTGCGGCCTGGCCGCGGCCCTGCTCGCGCTGACGCGCAATGTGCTGGCACCGTTGCCCGCCGTGGTCCTCGCGGCGCTGCTCTGGGAGGGCCGGCGCACGCCGCGGGTCGCGCTCGCCGGAGCGGCGATTTTCCTCGCGGGCCTGGCGCTGCCGCACCTCGGCGCGAAGGTTTTCCGCCAGCTCACCATCCACGACCAGCCGCCGCAGCCGCAGCCCGGCTCGATGTTCTTTGCGCGGGTCGCGCAGTTCGCCGTGCTCGATGGCGGGGTCGAGCCGGAGGTGAAAGCGCTGATCCGCGAGGACATCGAGGCCTACCGGGAAACGTGCCGGAAAACGGGCCGGCTCGACAACAACGAGATCCTCGTCCGCACCGCCGTGCCGAGGATGCGCGAACTCTACAAGCGGGAGGGCAAGACTCCCGCCGAGCTGGACCGCCTCTGCTGGCGGCTGGCCGGGGAGGCGATCCGCGCCCATCCCGGCGACTATGCCCGGCAGTGCTGGGGCGATTTTCTCCAGGTACAAATGCGCCTCGGGACCAGTGCGGTGAATCCGAGCAGCGGCGACATCCGCGCGGCCTGCCGCAGCCTCGAGGGCGATCTGAAGTGGCCGCAACTGCGCGCCGCCGAGACCATTCGCGGACTCGAACCCGCGTGGCAGCCCGAGCACCTTGCCGGTTACAAATGGATGAACCGGCAGGCGTGGCTTTTTTCCAAATCTCCGGTGCTGTGGACCTCGCTCGGTCTCGCGGTGCTCGTCTTTTTCCGGCGCGGAAAAGAGCGCTGGTGGTGGCTCACAGCGGCAGTGTGCTGGTGGTTCGTCATCGTGCTGCTCTGCACCGTGGGCCGGCCGCTCAGCCGGTATCTGCTGCCGGTCATCCCGATCATGCTCTGGACGCTCGGCGCGGTCCTCGCGCTCGCGTGGAGCTGGCTCGCGACTCTGCTGGAAAGGTCGCTTCGTCGCGCGCTGCCGCCGCCCGGGGCAGATTAGGCTTTCGCCGGATTTGTCCGTGGCATTATATCGCCGCCCGCGCTTTCCGCCTCCATGACTCTTTCTGAAATCACCGTCTCCGTCCTGATCCCCGCTTACAACGAGGAGGAATCCATCACCGGCACCGTCGAGGCCATTCGCAAATACGCCGGGATGGTGAAAGCGATGGAGATCATCGTGATCAACGACGGCTCGCGGGACCGCACCGGGGAAATCGCGCGCACGCTGCCGGTCACGCTGATCGAGCACGAGACGAATACCGGCTACGGCTCCGGGTTGAAGGACGGTCTCCGTCAGGCGCAATACGAGTTTATCCTCATCGCCGACGCCGACGGCACCTACCCGCTGGAGGACATCCCGCGGCTGCTCGCGGAAGCGCCGAACTACGCCATGGTCGTAGGCGCGCGGACCGGCGCGATCGTGAAAGTGCCGCCGCTGCGCAAGCCTGGGAAGTGGCTCATCACCCGCCTCGCCGAGTACCTCAGCCAGCGCAAAATCCCCGATCTCAATTCCGGCTTCCGCGTCTTCCGCAAGGACGTGGCCCTGCGTTTCCTCACGCTCTACCCGGACGGCTTTTCTTTCACCACCACGATCACGCTGGCCATGCTGACGAACCACTACAAGGTGAAGTTCATCCCGATCAACTACCACCGGCGCGTCGGCAAATCCTCGATCAAACCGCTGCGCGACTTCACCAATTTCACGATCCTGATCATCCGCATCTGCGCCTACTTCAAACCGCTCAATGTCTTCGTTCCGCCCGCGCTCTTGCTCATCCTCGCGGGGGTGACCAAAGGCGCGATTGATTACACCGGCTTCCTCGACCCGCTGGCGGAGGGCCGGCTCGGGCTTTTCGGCATCGTCCTCGCGCTGACCGGCGTGCAGATGCTTTTCATCGGGCTGCTGGCCGATCTCATCGACCAGCGGATGAAGCTCTAACCCGATGCCGCGGACCTTTCCTCTCAAAGCCGCGGATCGCATCCTGTTCTTCGCTTCACACCCCGACGACGAGTCGCTCGGTGGCGGTGGTCTGGTGCAAAAGGCGGTCGCCGCCGGCGCGCAAATGCGGTTCGTTTTTCTGACCAATGGCGACCGCAATCCGTGGCCGCAGCGGGTCATGGAGCGGTGCGTCTTTCTCGATGCCAGAGCCCGGCGGCGTTGGGGGACGCAGCGGCGGCAGGAGGCGCTCAATGCGCTGGCCATCCTCGGCATCGGGGAGCCGGCGGAGGCGCACTTCCTCAGTTGGCCGGATCAGGGCGTGACGCCACTGCTCATGGCCGGAGATGAAAGGGCGCTCGAAACCATCTGCGAGCAGATCGCCCAGTGGCGGCCCACGCACGTCATCCTGCCCGCCGCCGAGGACACCCATCCCGATCACAGCGCGTTTTTCGTCCTCGCGCAGATCGCCCTCGACCGCCTGCGCCGCCGCGGCCTGAACGTCCGCCACGTGCTGTCCTATCTCGTGCATGCGCCCCAGGCGCGGCTCGCGCTCTCGGTCCGGCACCTGGCTCTTTCGCTCGCGGAAAAGGCGGTGAAACGCGACGCCATCCAGGCGCACGAAACGCAGATGCTTTCGCGCCGGCGTTTCCTCGCGCACGCCCGCGACGTGGAGGAATTTCACCTCCCGCTCAAGCCCGACGCCCGGCACCCGCATCATCCGATCGTCAGCGCCGATCAGGGCCGCGGGGCGTTGCGCCTGAAGCTCCGGCTGCCGCGGAAGTTTCTCCGCTTTGCCGGGGCCACCCTGCACCTCGCCATTGAGACGGTTCTCGAAGGCAGCCTCCGCTGGTCGCTCCCGCTGCCCGGGCGCTCGGCCCGCGCCCGCCTTACCGACACCGTGACCGGTCAACCCGGCCGCTGGGCCAGCGTTCGGATCACCGGCCGCACCGCGGTCGTCGTCCTGCCCATCGCCGCCGCGCAGCCGCTCGGCCAGCTCTTCGCGAAATTCGACCGCCGCCGCCTTTTCTATGACACCGCCGGGTGGCGCGAACTCCCCGTCGATCTCGACCGTGGACCGAAAGTGCGGCTGCACCGCCTCGGCACCGCCGTCGTGGAGTAGGGGAGACGGGCTTTACGCGACCCGCCCGCCCGGTTTGCGGAAAAAGCCGTGCGAGTATTTGCCCGAGTAGAGCGCCACCGCGCCGACCCCGTGCGGGGCGAGGAACGCATCCACCGTGGCCTTGAGGAAAGGGTAGAAATTTTCCGACGCCGAGCCGCTCGTGGGATCGTGGTAATCCTGCACCACACACACCGCGCCGGGTGAAAGCCGCGGCCAGACGTGGCCGAGACAGCGCGTGATCAGCGCGGCGTGAAATTCCGGCGGCGCACCGATCCCGCAGTCGATTTGCGCGAAGGCGATGGTCGGCGGGAGTTCGGCAGGCAGAGTGGTCTCGAAGCGCCCGGCGTGGATGACCGGCACGGGCAGCTGGCGGGTTTGGAAATGAGCGAGTAGCGCCTCCCGCGTATTGGTGAAAAGGCCGAGGTTGTGCTCGAAGCTGTCGTACAAATGAAAGGCGCGCGCCGGATCGTGCCCCGCGAGGATGCTGGCGATGAAGGCGGAAGTGCGTCCGTCGAAGCAGCCCAGGTCCACAAAGTCGCCGGGCACGCCGTAGGCGAGCACCTGCTCGGCGAGGTGCCAGAGATTGATGCGCTGCTCGGCGGTAGACATCTGCGTGGTCTGGTCGGGCAGGGGGACCAGCTCCGCCTGGACCCCGAGCAGGCGCGCCAGCCCGGCGAGCGCCCGGTGTTTTCGCCCGACGGGACGCTCAAAAACCGGGTCGCAGATTTGGAAATTGTGCATCGCCGCGGAGGGTGGCCGGAGGAGGCGAAACGGTCGAGAAATCTCACCGGCCCGCGCGAAAGAACGAAGCGCGAACCGGGCGGTAACAAAGCCACAACACGGGCGGGTGAGTCTCGGGGTGTGATCAGGCGCATTCCGCGGCTGGCCCGAAACCAAACAAAAACAGAAAGACCTCGAATATGAAAACAACCCGAAAGCACGCGGCGTTTACCCTCATTGAACTGCTCGTCGTCATCAGCATCATTGCGATCCTCGCGGGACTCGCGATGCCTGCGATGCCTGGAGTCCTCCGGAGCGGCAAGCAGACCAAGGTAGCGAACAATGCCCGACAGATCGGCCTGACTTTGCGCCTGTTCGCAGGGGACTCCGTGCGCACGCCGGTCGCCTCCATGCGGTTGCTCGTGGATACGCTGCGCGAAGGCCACTGCCGCACCGAGGAGCAGCGCCGCGAATACCTCGACCTCATCGCCGCCCACGCCGGGCGTGCGCTCAGCCGCGACCCCATCATGGCGACGGTCTGGGGCTGCGACCGCGCGGTTACGCTCCGCAGTATTGACCGCTTCGTGAACGCGCTCCGCAACAAGATCGAGCCCGACCCCGCGGTCCCGCGCTTCATCCCAACGGTGCGGGAGTTTGGCTACAAGTTCGAGGGGTAGCGGCCCCGTCTGGGCCTACGATTCCCTCTCCTCGCCGGGGCCGTTTTCCTCGAGGTGGCGGAGCACGTCGCTGCGGTCCTCGACTTCGTCCCAGACATCGCGGCTGACGTAAATGGGGGCGCGCTGGGCGATGGCGAGGGCGATGCAGTCGCTGGGACGGCCATCGAGTTCCACGATCTTTTTTTCAAACAACTCGTTCTCCGCGCTCACGATCAGGCGCGCAAAGTAGGTCTCGCTTTTCAGGTCGTTGATTACGACGCGTTCCACTTTCGCGCCGAGCGCGGCGAGCAGGTGGCCGATGAGATCGTGGGTCAGCGGGCGCTCTTTGGGCGTCTCGTTCATGAACATGGAAATGGCCGCGCCCACGCTCTCGTCCACGTAGATGACGAAGACCTTGTCGTCGTTGCCGATGAAGACGGCGCGACCGGAATTGAACGGAAGGACACTGCGGATTTCCACAGGAACGACAGGCTTGCTCATGGGCGCGAAATGTCGGACGGCGGCGGGAGGGTGTCGAGGGTGAAAGTCGGCGCGAGGGCTGAAAACATGCGGTTCGGCAGAGCGCGGATGCCGGGCCCGCGGGACGGTGGATCTCCTTCCGCCCCCGCCCCTCCAGCCGCCTCAGCGTCCTCTCCTTTTCTCGAATGCGGATGGAGCAGAAGAATGAAGATCGGGGACAAATCGCTTTCCAACCAACCGCGTTCCGGTGTTCCATCTGCCCGCTGCGTTTCATCTTCAGCGTCAGGGCAGTTAGCTCAGCGGTAGAGCGGCTCGTTTACACCGAGTTGGTCGGGGGTTCGATCCCCTCACTGCCCATATTTTTCGTTGCGTGGAGATCGGCCCGGCGGGTTGTTTGTGGCTTGTGCGGGTGGGGGATTCGGCCAAAGGTGCGCGCTCGCTTTTCCTAACCCGTGTCCGCTTTTACTCAAGACCAACTCGCCGCGCTGCAACGCTATCTGGATTCGCTGGAGCCAAGCACGCGGGCGCGGGGCCTGAAGTATTTCGAGGAAGGGAAAGTGCGGGATCTGGAGTGCTATAAGCGGGGCGTCGGGGTGCGCGCGAATGTGGCAGGATCACAATACCGAATCTACCGGGTGAAGCTGCGCTGGGTCGGCGGGGAGTGGGACGGGGAGTGTTCGTGCCCGATGGCGTTGGACTGCAAGCACTGTGGGGCGGTGGCGCTGCAGGCGCTGGCGGAATTCCACGATGGTGCGGTTGCGGCGGCGGAACCGGTGGTGCCGCCGGTGGGGACGTCGGTGGGGACGTCGGTGGGGACGGACGCGAAGCCGAAGCCGAAGCCGAAGCCGGTGCCGGTGCCGGTGCGCGCGGCGAATGCGGCGGTGACGATGCTCATGGCCGACCGGCTGGGACGAAGACTGACGGCTGCGGAGGAGCGCGCGGCGAACGGGGTGGACCGCCTTTTTCAAGTCCACCGCACCTCGGCGTATGTGGCGGAGCAACTGCTGGAGCCGGTCATGAATCTGCGCGCAGGCTGGGGTTGGAATTTGGTGCAGATCTGGCCGGCCGCGCCGCACACGCCGTGGGAGGCGTGGCTCTACGTGGCGGCGTATCTGCGCCAGCACAAGAACGCCTGCCCGCCGGCGCTGCTGATGGTGACGGAGCCGGCTGAGGTGGATGCGCTGACGGCGCAGTGGCAAAGACAGCAGCAGGTGGAGGAATGGCGCACTTGGCTGCAGGGCGCGGCGCAGCGCACGGAAACGGAGGCGGCGGAGCCCACGCAATTGCGCGTCCGGCTGACGGAAAAGGGCATGCAACTCGAATGGCGGAAAGCGGGCGCGGCGCATTTCGCGGTGATCAAGGCGAACGCTTTTTCGCAGCTCACGGCGGCGGCGCATCAGGGCCAGCTCCGGCTGGATGTGGCGTCGCTGGCGGTGTGGCGGATATTTTACACGGGCTTCGACAGCCGGGCTTTCCGCGCCTACGCGGAGCCGGATACGGCGCGGGTGCTGAATCAATTGCTGCGGCTGCCGGGTTTTGAGGAACGCGTGGCGGGGCCGGAGGGAGAGCCGCTGGCGCGCGGGGCGGAGCGTCTGGAGTGGCGGATCGAAACGGGGACCGAGATC
>CAIQUL010000289.1 GCA_903874975.1 uncultured Chthoniobacter sp.
CGTCCGCGCTGGTCGGTGCGGCGGCGCGCGCGCGCAGTCCGCTGGTCGGCGAAGCGCGCCTGAGATAGCCGAGCGCGATCGGCTTCTCCAAGGCAAAACTGAACGCGACGCTGGTGATGGTCCCAACGGGGCGATCGCTGTCGGGTGAAAAAATGGCGGCTCCCGCGACGGGCGGCGCGTCGTCTGCGGCGATGAAGCCGGTGAGCTGGCGGTTGACGTGGCCCACGCTTTTCAGCCGGGAGATGACCTCCTGCCCGATGTAGCAGCCTTTGTGGTAGTCGATGTGCGTCCGGTCGAGTCCGGCTTCGGGCGGGAGGGTGTCCTCGCCGAGTTCGGCACCCCAGCGGGGGAGGCCGGCTTCGATGCGGAGGGTTTCGAGGAGCGCGGTGTCGAGGCGGAGGTGGTCGGAAAAAAGCGCGGTCCTTTTTTCGGCGAAGTCGGCGGCGGGCAGGCGCACGTCCCAGCCGTCGCGTCCGAAGCGGCGGCTCGGGACGCACGACGCGCCGGGGATTTCCGGCGGCGGCAGGCCGAGGAAATGGAGGAGCGCGCGGGTGTCGGTGATCTCGGTCAGCGTGACGTCGTCGGCGATGATGTAGCGCTCCAGCCGGGCGGGCAGGGTGGCGCGCAGCGCGGGGTCGGCGTCGATGTGCAGGGCGTCGGGCGCAGCGGTGATGAGGATCTCGGCGCAGAGGCGGCCTTTCGCCGTCGTCACGCACGCGGGCTGCGTCTGGCCGGCGGCGAGTTTCGTGACGTTGCTGGTGACCTGGCCGTTGAGATAGCGGACGCGGTCGGCGCCGGTGAGGATGATTTCGACGCGCTCCGAAAGATCGGCGATACCACCGCGGGTTTGGAACTGCTCGTAGGCCGCGCGCAGGCTGGTCATGCGGACGCGCGACTAACCTCGAGCCCCCGGTTCTCCCGGCTCGATGCGCTCGCCTTCGAGCGGTCTCTGGCCCGGCGCACGCGTCAGGCGCGCCGGCTTGCCCGTGACTTTTGCAGCGGGCAGCTCCACGACTTTCGCCAGTTTTTCCTCCACCACGAGCGCAGCCGCTTTCGCCGGCTCCACGAGGGCGGCGGCGTAGGTCTTGTAGAGCGCCGAGAAATCCAGGTCACCCCAGCCCTTTTGCACCGCGCCGTAGAGCAGCCCGGCGGTGACCGTGGTGACGGGAACTTCGAGGTCGAGCCAGTTCGCCAGGCTCACGCCGAGCTGCACATCCTTGAGCATGTGTTTCACGGAAAAATGCGGCTCATATTCGCCGGCGATCATCATCGGCAGCTTCAGGTCCACCACGCCGGAGCGGCAGGCGTTTTGCGCGATGGCCGCGCCGAGCACCGCGGGATCGAGCCCGGCGTGCTGCACGATGGCGAGCGCCTCGGCCAGCGTCTGGGTGGTGGCGGCGGAGATCATGTTCGTCACGATTTTGATCGTCGCCGCGCTGCCGATTTCGCCGATGGGGACGAGCGCCTTGCTCGACGCGGTGAGCAGGGGTTTCACGCGTTTGATGACCTCCTCCTCGCCGCCGAGGTAGTAAACGAGTTCGCGCTTCTCCGCGGCCAGCTTGCTGCCGGTGAAAGGCGCATCCACGAACCCCGCGCCGCGCGACTGCACGTAACGCGCCGCTTCGATCACCGCCTCTGGGCCGACCGTGGCGCTGCACACCACCACGTGGTCCGGCGTCAGCGCGTCGCCCATCGCCTCGATCACCGAAAACAGCGCGCCGCTATCGGCGACGAAGATCTGGATGATGTCCGCGGCCTCGGCGACCTCCGCGGGCGAGCCGAGGAAATTGGGCGCAGCCTTCGCGGTGCGATTCCAGACATAGACCTGGAATCCCTCGGAGCGCAGCTTGGCGGCGACGCGCGAGCCGATAATGCCGAGGCCGATCAGCCCGACGTTTTTGGGGGATTTGCGGGGCATGGCGGGATGACCGGGCCGTCCGTCGGTGGACGAAGGCGCGGCTACTTCGGCGCTGCGCCCGGCACCGATGCGGCGGGCGCGACGGGAAGTGCGGGGGGCTTCGGCGCTTCAGGCAGGTTGATCTTCACGTCCGCCTTCTCGCGCAGCCCCTTCACCACCTTCTCGATTTCACCCTGGCGCTTTTGCTGTTTGAGATAGGCGAGCAGCTTTGGCTTGGCCGCCTCCAGCGTGACCGTCTCCGCTTCCTTGCGGTCCGTCAGTTTGATGACGTGGAATCCGAACGAGCTGCGCACCGGCTCGCTGATTTCATCCTTCTTCATCTTGAATGCGGCGTCGGAAAATTCCGGCACCATCTGGCCCTTGCCGAAGAAATTGAGGTCGCCGCTGTTCTGCTTCGCGCTCGGGTCTTCGGAAAGTTCCTGCGCCAGCTTGTCGAAGGCCTCGCCCTTTTTCACCCGCGCGGCGATGGCCTTCGCGGCCTTTTCCTTTTCCGCCACCACCTCGGGCTTCGCGTCCTTTTCCAGCTTCACGAGGATGTGGCTGGCCCGGACCTGTTCGGGTTGTTTGAACTGGTCGGGATTCTTTTTGTAAAACTCCTCGGCGTCCTTGTCGGCCACCGCGTCCTGATCCTTGATCTGCGCATTGATCCAGTTCTCCTGCCGCAGGCCGTCGCGCACGTTTTCCTTCAGCTTGTCGATCGTCATGCCGCTCTTGGCGATCTGCTCCTTAAACGCCGCCTCGGAACCAAAGCGTGTCTTGAATGTCTCAATCTTGGCCGCCACTTCCTCGTCGGTGACCTTCGTCTCGGCGGCCTTCTTGGTGATGATTTTCCCGATGATCATGTCGTCGAGGATCATGCGGTAGCCTTGGATGCGCTGTTCGGACGGGAGTTGGTCCGCCGGGATGCCCTGCGCGGCGAGCATGCGGGCAAACGCCTCTTCGAGTTCCGCCTTCTTGATCTCGACACCGTCCACCACTGCCACGGGATCCTTCAAGTCGATGGCGCTGGCCTTCGGAGCGGGTTTCGGAGCGGCCTTCTCGGTCTCCGCGGCGGCCTCCTTTTTCGCAGGCTCCTTCTTTTTTGCAGGCTCCTTTTTCTTCGGCGCCTCGGCGGCGAAGAGCGTGGAGGCGGTCAGGATGCTGGCGGTGAGGATGACGGTTGGGATGATTTTCATTGGTAAAAGGCGGCGAAACTGCCACGGCACCCCGGGCTTGGCTAGCGGGAAAATCGGGGAAATAACCCGTCGGCGATTCCGCGGTTGCGCCCTGCCGGGAGACTTCGTAAAGGACAAGCTCCCTATGAGATTTCCGCTCGCGCTGACTGCCAAGATTGCCGCCTACATCATCGGGAAAAAACTACGGGGGGTGGAGAAATTCGCCACCGTCCTGCAGCTCGAACCGCTGCATACCTGCAACCTGACCTGCACCGGCTGCGGCCGGATTCGGGAGTATTCGACCTCTTTGAAGAACGTCATGCCGCTCGAAGACTGCCTCGGCGCGGCGGCGGAGTGCGACGCGCCGATGGTCTCGATCTGCGGTGGTGAACCGCTCATCTACCCGCAGATCGAGGCGCTCGTCGGCGGGTTGCTGGAGCAGGGGCGCATCGTCTATGTCTGCACGAACGCCAGTTTCATGCGGAAAAAGATGCGTGAGTTCCTCGCGATGGAAACGCTCCGGGCTCCAGCATCGGTGGACGAGAAACTCCAGGTATTGCTCAGCGAGGAGCTGATTTCCCCAAAGGACGCGGCGGAGGTGCGCAAAGGTCCGAAGGACGAGACGAAGCCCGTCATCGCGCCGTCGGATTGGATGTATTGGAACGTCCACCTCGACGGACTCGAACGGACGCACGACCTCATCGTCGAGCGCGAGGGGGTTTTCAAAGAGGCGGTGCTGGCGATGCGCATGGCGAAGATTCTGGGCTACCAAGTGGCGACGAACACGACGGTCTATAAAGAGACCGAGGTGCAGGAGATCGAGGACATGTTCGCCTTCCTCAGTTCGCTCGCGCTGGATGGGCACACCATCGCGCCCGGCTACGAATACGACGCCGCGAAAGTGGACATGGTGAAGCGGCTCGGCATCGCGCCGGAAAACTTCTTCCTCACGCGCAAGCTGACCATCGAGAAGTTCGCCAACGTCGAAAAATGGGGAGAGAAATATCCCATCTTCGGCACCCCGGTTTATCTCGAATTCCTCGCCGGAAAGCGCGACCTGACCTGCTCGGCGTGGGCGATTCCCACGCGCAACATCCTCGGCTGGAAAGGCCCGTGCTACCTGATGACCGACGGTCATTACACGAGCTATCGCGAGCTTTTGGAAAAGACGAACTGGGACGCGATCGGCGTGGTCGATGGCGTCGCCCGCGACCCGCGCTGCGAGAACTGCATGATGAACTGCGGCTACGAGCCCACCGCCGCGCTCGGGCTGCACGCGAAGCCGGGCGACACGTGGAAGAACATCAAATTCAACTTCGGCGCGCGCCCGGTCGGCACCCCGGACGCGGAGATCGAGGCGTTCAACGGCGTGAGCGCCGGCCAAGGGCACCTCACCGGCGGGAAAGCCGGGCCTGCGGAAGCCGCGCTCACGGCAAATTAGCGCGGGCTTCAGCCCCAAGTCCCCCTGAGTTTGGGCTCAAGCCCAAGCTCCATTCCCCCAACCGATGACGCTCACCAGTCCGACGAAAATCGACCGCGACCCGCTCGCGCAGGCCATTTCCAAGGCGCAGGAAAACCTCCTCCGCCTCCAGCACGCCGACGGCTACTGGGTCGGCGAGCTTTTCGTCGATAGCACGCTCTGCTCGGACTACGTCCTCTTCATGCACTGGGCGGACGAGGTCGATCCCGTGCTCCAGGAGAAATGCGTCGCGCACATCCGCCGGCGGCAGATCGCGGACGGCGGCTGGAACATCTACGAAGGCGGTCCGAGCGAGGTGAACGCCACGGTCAAAGGCTACTTCGCACTGAAGCTCGCCGGCCACGCGCCCACGCAGCCGTGGATGCAGGAAGCGCGCGCCTGCGTGCTGCGGCTCGGTGGCATCCCGCAGATGAATACCTACTCGAAGCTCTACCTCGCGTTGCTCGGGCAGTTTCCGTGGAAGTATCTCCCCACCGTCCCGGTGGAGATGATCTTCATGCCGGAGTGGTTCTTTTTCTCGATCTACAAAATGTCCTCGTGGAGCCGCGCGATGCTCATCCCGCTGGCCATCCTCAATCACCACAAGCCCAGCCGCGCGCTCTCCGCCGACAAGCAGCTCCACGAGCTGTATCCCGTCGGCTCCGAGCAGGATTTCCTCGGCCTGAGCCGGAAAGGCCGGCGCTTGTCGTGGCCGAATTTTTTCCTCGCCTGCGACGCCGTCCTCAAGCTCCTCCACAAGCTCCCGTGGAAACCCGGACGCCAGACCGCGCTCGCCAGCGCGGAGGCCTGGATGACCGAGCGCATGGGCGAGGGCAGCGACGGCCTCGGCGCAATTTTCCCCGCGATGCTGAACTCCCTCATTGCGCTGAAAACGCTCGGCTACAAAAACGACCACCCGCTTTACGCCAAGGCCCAGCGCGACTTCGAGGGCCTCTTCGTCGATGACCCGCGCGACTTCCGCATCCAGCCGTGCCTCTCGCCGGTCTGGGACACCGCCATCAATCTCATCGCGCTGCGCGAAAGCGGCGTGCCCGCCGCGAGCGAGCCGATCCAGAACGCCGCGCGCTGGCTCGCGGCGAAGGAAGTCCGCATCTGCGGCGACTGGTTCGCCATGAACCGCCACCGCGAACCGAGCGGCTGGGCCTTTGAGTTCAACAACGTCTATTACCCCGACACCGACGACACCATGATGGTCCTCATGGCGCTCCGCCTCACCGGCGCGGATGGCGACGCCGACGCCAAGCAGCGCTTCGAGCGCGCGCTCCGCTGGCTGCTCAGCTTTCAGTGCAAGGACGGCGGCTGGGCGGCCTTCGACAAAGACGTGACCCAGCGCTGGCTCGAAGACGTGCCCTTTGCCGACCACAACGCCATCCTCGACCCCACGTGCAGCGATCTCACCGGCCGCGTCCTCGAGTTGCTCGGCTACATCGGCTTCGACCGCAAAAGCGACGTCGTCGATCGCGCCATCACCTTCATCCGCGACACCCAGGAGGACGACGGCTCGTGGTATGGCCGCTGGGGCGTGAACTACATCTACGGCACTTGGCAGGTCCTCTGCGGCCTCCGCGCCATCGGCGAAGACATGCGCCAGCCGTGGATCGTCCGCGCCCGCGACTGGCTGGAGTCCTGCCAAAACGAAGACGGCGGCTGGGGCGAAACCTGCGCGAGCTACGACCACCCGAACCTCAAAGGCAAAGGCACCAGCACGGCGTCGCAAACCGCGTGGGCGCTCATGGGCCTGATCGCCGCCACCGATCCCTCCGGCCACGCCGCGCTCGACACCCGCGCCATCCGCCGCGGCATCGCTTTTCTCCTCGAACGCCAGTCCTCCGACGGTTCCTGGCCCGAGCCCGAAGTCACCGGCACCGGCTTCCCCCGCGTCTTTTACCTGCGCTACGACATGTATCGCCACAACTGGCCGCTCCTCGCCCTCGCCACCTACCGCGCCTACCGCAGCGGTGGCGGGCACGAGCCTAGTTTTTACCACGCGTGAAGGTTGTCCTCGCATGAAGCTGGTCACTTCCCTCCTGCTCGGCATCTCGGCGACGCTCGCTCTGGCAGCGGCACCGGCGACTCCTGCCCCCCCAAAAAAGCCGCTCCCGCCCCTCGGCATCGCGATGAACCGGCCCGGGGAGAAGAGCACCCCGAAGCCTCAAATCAAAAGCGTGCTCCAGCCCGCGGCCAAACCCCCGGCGACCCCGCCGCTGGCTCCCAATCTGGCGGCGGCTGCGGCGAGCCGCGGACTCAGCTTCGAGGTGCGGACGATCGCTCATGGCGGCGGTCAGGGTGGCAAAAGCGTGATTGGCGACAGCCAAGGAAGGGTGTCCGAAGTGCGCCTCCGGGGGAGTCAAACCACGATCGAGGTGCTCGTGCGCAATCTGGCTCGCGAGCCCGCCACCGCTCGCTGCGAGTGCCTGTTTGTCGGCAAGGGCGTGGAACCGGAAAACCTTTTCGTTTGGGACCGGGTGGAGCGCCAAGTCACGGTCCCTGGAGGCGACCACAAACGGGAGACGGTTCAATCCGAGGAGATTTTTTCGGCGGAAACGCGCACCAGATACGACAGATCCAGTTCCTCCGGCGACAGCCACTCGGCCCCGACGACGAAGGAATCCGGTGCCCGGCCGCACGGCTGGATCGTCCGCGCCTTCGTCGGCGAGCAGCTCGTGAAAGTGCAGGCCTCCAATTCCGCTCTGGAGCGGATCGGGAACGACCCCGCACAGTTCGCCAGTCTGCTCAAACAGCAGCCTCCCCTCGCACCTGGAGAGTCGGGAAAATCCTCACCTTCCAAACTATGAAACTCCGTTCACTCCTCCTCCTCTCGGTCGCGGCCGCGCTGCCGGTCCACTCCGCGCCACCCACGCTATCCACGGGCGGTCTCGGGAGTTCCCTGCGGGGCTCCGGGCCGATTACTTCCGCCTCGGGCACGATGACCGTTCTGCCCGGCGCGAAGTCGATGCGCGGGCTTTCCTTTGACGCCCACAGCACCGCCAGCGGCGGCTCCTCGGAGGGCGGGCGAAATCCGGCACCCATCCAGGCCAACAACAACAACAACGGAAACGCCACGGCTTCCTCCACGCGCACCCGCCGCAGCCACAGCTCCCTCGAAATCCGCCTCCGCAACGTGGCTTCCGAGGCCGATTCCGCGCGGATCGAATGGTTCTTCGTGGCGAAGGATGAGGGCAGCAGCAGCATCTACGTCTGGGACAGCGGCGAGCGTGAAGTTCCCGTAGCCGCGGTCGGGCAGGCCCGGGAATTGGTTTCTTCCACCGACCTAGTTTCGTCGGTCACCCGCACCGTCACCCAGACGAACGTCGGCACGCCCCAGAACCCGCAAATTCGCTCCACCTCGACCGACCAAAAAACCGGCGCGCGACCCAATGGATGGATCGTTCGCATGTTTGTGGACGGTCAGCTCGCGCGCGTGCAGGCCTCGTCCGCCACGCTCGAGCAGCTCGGGCGGGATTCCGACCGGCTCAAGGGGCTCGTGCGGAAAAAGTAACGCGGACCGGACGCGGACGCGCGGGTGCCTTCACACCCCGCGCCAGATCAGCCACGCCCAGTTCACGGCGATGGC
>CAIQUL010000290.1 GCA_903874975.1 uncultured Chthoniobacter sp.
CCCACATCGCGCCGAGGGGGAACCCCCCCGCGATCCCTTTCGCCCAGCTCACCGCATCCGGCATCACGCTGGCGTCGCCGAGCAGCGTCTTCCAGCCGCACCAATCGCCGGTGCGCCCGAGACCGCACTGCACTTCGTCGAACATCAGCAGCAGCCCGTGGAGATCGCAGAGTTCGCGCGCCATTTTCAAAAAGGCCGCGCTCGCCGGATGCACGCCGCCCTCGCCCTGGATCGGCTCCATCAGCACCGCCACCACGCCCGGCGCCTGCACCGCCGCGAGCAGCGCGGGGCCGTCATTGAAAGGGACATGCTGAAAGCCCGGCACCGCCGGCTCGAAACCCTTTTTCACCTTCTCCTGCCCGGTCGCGGCGATCCCCGCGAGCGTCCGCCCGTGGAATGATCCCTCCATCGTGATGATCCCGTGGCGGCACGCATCGCCCGCGATCATCTCGCCCACGCTGTGCTTCGGCGCCGGCGGCACGCCTTCATTGCCAAACTTCCGCGCCAGCTTGTAGAGCGCCTCATTTGCCTCGGCCCCGCTGTTGCAGAAAAAGACCTTCCCCGGCGCGCCGGTCAGGCGCACCAGCCGCTCCGCCAGTTCCGCCTGCGGGCGCGTGTAGTAGAGATTCGACGTGTGGACCAGCGTGCCGAGCTGCGCGCGCATCGCCGCCAGCACCCGCGGATGGCAGTGCCCGATCGATGTCACCGCGATGCCCGCGCCGAAATCCAGGTAGCGCTTGCCCGCTTCATCCCACACCACACTCCCCTGCCCACGTGCCAGCTTCACGTCGAAGCGGCCATAGGTCGGGATCACGTAGCGGTCGTAAAGTTCGCGGGTCGTCGGAGCGCTCATAGGCTGGCGGAAAGTGCGCGGACGTTACGCGTGCGGCGCGTGATTGCACCGAGAAAATGCGCGCCTTGCCCGGAGTTGGCTCGTGACTTCCCCCCGCCGCGCGGCATCCACTGCCGCACCGCATTTTCGATGAGAGAATTCCTCACCACCTACGGCCTTTGGGCGGTCTTCGTTCTCGCGGTCGTTGAAAACGACGTCGCCTTCATTGCCATCGGGGTGGCGTGGAAACTCGGGAGCGACTCCCCGGCGTCTCCCGACCTGAACATCTTTTCCGCCTTTCCTGTGGTGATCCTCGGCGCGCTGCTTCACGACACCGTCTGGTTTGTCGTCGGCCACGTGAAATCGGCCGCGCTCAAAGCCAGCCGCGTCTATCGCCGGGTCGGCCCGATGGTCGAGCGCCTCGCCGGCCGGATCGGCCCGCGCGAACTCCTCGTCGCCCGCTTCATCTATGGCACGCGCACGGCGTCGTCCGTCTTCTGGGGCATGCAAAAGCTGCCGTACCCCGTATTCGCCGGACTCGAACTCCTCGCGCTATCGGTCTGGGGCGGCCTGCTGGTCACCCTTGGTTTTCACGCCACCGGCCTGGCGCTGAAAATCATCGGTCACGTGGACCACAACAACCACACGAACCTCCTCATCGGTGCCATCGTGATCGCGTTCGTGGGTGTGGCGGTGGTGCGCTTCTTCAATCGCCGCGGCATTGGGAGGATCCAGAAAAAGGTCGAAGCCCGGCAGCAGGCCGCGCAGGAAGCGGAGGCAGCCGCCGACAGCGAGATCCGTTAGCCGCCAAGGAGCGACATCTCGGCCTTGGGCTCGCGGGTGGCCGTGGTCGCGCGGATTTCCGAGTAGCGATCGGCGCGCGCGTGCCAGACCGCGCCGATGATCCCGGCCAGTTCCGCATCACCCGCGCCGGCGCGGAGCGGCGTGCGGAGGTCGTGGCCGTGGCTGGCAAAAAGGCAGGTGTAAAGCTGGCCGTCCGCCGAGAGCCGGGCCCGCGTGCAATCCCCGCAGAACGGCTGCGTAACCGAAGAGATCACGCCGATCTCACCGCCGTCCGGGTGCCGGAAGCGGCGCGCCACTTCGCCCGGATAGTTCGGCCCGAGCGGCTCCAGCGGCGTGGCGCGGCCGAGCCGCGCGACGATCTCCGCGGACGGCACCACCTCCTCCAGCCGCCAGCCGTTGGTGTTGCCCACATCCATGTATTCGATGAAGCGCAGGATGAAACCGCGTCCTCCGAAACGCTCCGCCAGCGCCTCGACTTCGTGGTCATTCACGCCGCGTTTTACCACCATGTTGATCTTGATCGGCGCGAAGCCCGCCGCCTGCGCCGCCTCGATCCCCCGCAGCACCCGATGCACGGGAAAGTCCACGTCGTTCATCGCGCGAAAGGTCGCGTCGTCCAGCGAGTCCACACTCACCGTGAGCCGCCGCAGCCCCGCCGTGCGTAGCGCCGGCGCCTCCTCCACGAGCCGCGAACCGTTCGTCGTCAGCGTCAGATCGCGCAGCCCGCCGATCTCCGCGAGCAGCGCCACCAGGCGGTCGAGATTCCTCCGCAGCAGCGGCTCGCCACCGGTGAGCCGGATTTTTTCCACCCCGAGCGAAACGAACACGCGGGCCAGCCGCGCATACTCCTCAAACGTCAGGACCGATTCCTTCGGGAGGAAGTCGTAGCCGCGCCCAAAGACCTCCTTCGGCATGCAGTAGCCGCAGCGGAAATTGCACCGATCCGTCACCGACAGCCGCAGATCGCGGAGCGGTCGGGAGAGCGAGTCGTGGAAAGTGGTCGGCACGATCCGAGGGCTACGCCGCCCCAGTCCGGAACGCAAGTTGACCGTGCGCCGCAGGAAAGCATTTGAGCCACCATTCCGCCAAGCCATAGAGTGCGGCTGTGCCCTCTTCACCCATCGCCGTTCAGCAGCTCTTCATTTCGCCGGGCCACAACTTTTTCGGCCACCACGGCCAGCCCGCGGGCGCGCACCCCATGCTCGCACAGCCCGCCATCACGTGCCTCGCCGGACGCGGCATCGTCGGCGACCGCTTCCTCGATTTCAAAGACGACTACAAAGGCCAGATCACTTTTTTCGCCCGGGAGGTCTACGACGGGCTGTGCGCGGAATTCGGCGTGCGCGATCGCGAGCCCGGCGTCCTCCGGCGCAACGTCATCACCGTCGGCGTCGATCTCGCGGACTGCTACGGGCAGGAGTTTGAAATCCAAGGCGTGCGCTTCCTCGGCACCGGCGAATGTGCGCCCTGCCACTGGATGAACGCGGCCTTTCACCCCGGAGCGGAGGCGTGGCTGAAAGGCCGCGGCGGCCTGCGGGCGAAAATTCTGAGCGACGGGCCGCTGCGGACCGGAGCGGAAATGTAGCTTGGAGGCGCGTCCGCTGGTGATTGCGGGGTGGAGCACTCGACCCGA
>CAIQUL010000291.1 GCA_903874975.1 uncultured Chthoniobacter sp.
CCGGTGGAATACACGTCGGCGCTGACCGGGGTGCCGAGCCGGTGAAAGTAAATCTGCTGAAAGAAATTCAGGTCGTCGTCCGGGCGCTCTCCGTGGTGCGGGTAGCGGGTGTAAAAAACCGCCTTCCCATCGGGCGTCCACGCCGCGCTTCCACCGCCGGTGGGATACTGCACGCGCGGGATGGCGGCGGGCAGACGCTCGCCGGTTTCCGTGCGGTAAAAGTAGAGCGTGCCGTCCTCGCTGCCGTGCTCGGAAAGGCAGACCGCGAGCAGCTTGCCGTCGGGCGACGGCACATACCAATCGATCGCGACCTGACCCTTCGGCTCGATCTCATTCGGATCGAGCACGACTTTTTCCGAGGCGAGATCGTGCGCCGAGGCGAGCGTGACGAGCAGGCTCTGCTGTTTCGGCGGCTGAAATTTCAGCGCGAAAAGCCGGCCCGGACGCGAGACCAGTCCGCCATGAGACGGCGTGACTTTCGCGTAAAGCGCGGTCAGTCGCGCGGCGATGGCGGCCCGATCCGGGAGGGCGTCGAGATGCCCGCGGGCATGCGCGTTCTGCGCGTGGGTCCAGGCTTTCACCGGCGGCGTCCCGGTCGCCTCCAGCCAGCGATATTCGTCCACGACCTGCACGCCATGATACGCATCGGTGACCGGTTTCTTTTCTGATGCCGGAGGCGCAGCGTGGGCGAGTGGGAGCGAAGTGGACATGGCGAAATTGAGGAAAAGCAGCGTCCCGCGGCGGGAGAGTCGGCCCGTGCGGACGGGACTGGGCGCGCGGAGCGGCATCAGCGCAGCACTTCGCAGCGACTCAGGCGCACGACTTCATCCAGCCCCTCGCACACCCCGCGAATGTCCAGCGGCTGGCCTTTTTGCACGCGCCAAGTCGGGCCGTCGCCATCGGCTGCGGAGATGGCCAGCGTGACCGCGCCAAAGGCGTTCTTCTCCTCGCGAAAGCGGAAGCCGCTCATCGAAAACGCGCACTGCACAAAGCCGCTGCCGCTCCCGCTCGCGAGGTAGATTTGATACGTGCGGGCGTCCGCCGGATCGACGCGGAAACCGCTCACCGCGCCGCGGACCACGATCTTCTGGCCTTTGTAGGTCTTGTCCGCGCGAACGCGGTCCCCGGAATACGCGACCAGCAGCGTCTCCGCGGGGACCACCGTCCCGGCCTCGGGGCGCGCCACCGGCACGTGGCTGTTTTGCAGCTTCTCGATCGCCGTGCGCACCGCCACGGCGTCATCGAGCTTGCCCGCCACGGTCATGGATTTTTTCAGCTCGATCAGCTTGGGCAGCGCCTCCGCCACGACCTGCCCCACGAGTTCCTGCGCCCTGGTCACATACTGGACCTGCAGCGCGCGCAGCGACTTCGGTTCCGCCACGTAATCGCGCTCGAAAAGCGTGCGCTCTTTCGTCACCCGCTGCCGCTCCGTGCGCACCGCCAGTGCGCTCTCGAGATCGGCGGCTTTTTGCAGCGCCGCCTGCAACTCCCCGAGCGCGTCGTCATATTTGCCGAGCACGTCGCGCCGCACGCTGGCGATCTTCTCCTCGCACTTCAGCGCCTCGGATTCGCCGAGGTTCACCGGTGGCACCGACAGCGCGGTGGAAAGCGCGAGCGTGAACGCGGCCAGGCAGGAGAGAAACGAGCGGTGCTTCATGGAGAGGGTGTGCTTATGGCACGGGCAGTTACTTTTGTCCGGTCACAACTTTGCGAAAACCGTCGAGGTAGCCGTCCACGAATCCCCGCTGCCAGCGCTCCGTCCGCGCCGCATCCTGCCCCGCATCGGCCCGGGCGATCTCCTCTGCGGCCGAGGTGGGCGGCAGTTTGGCCCCGACTTTTCCCGCTCCGAGACCCTTCGTATAGCCCGCCTCGTAGCCTTCCTCAAAAGGGCGCGTCTCCACCGGCACGAGGCGCGCAGCGGGCGGAGGATCCATTTTTGCCTCCGGCACCGCGACGTTCTCCGGCTGCGGGACAGCCTCCGGCGCGGGTGCGACTTCCGGCGCTGGCCCGCAACCCGCCAGCAGCGCCGCCAGCAGCGCCCACCCGCAGCGCCAGCTCACGGCACCACCTCCACCGCCGGGCCGCCCGTCCATTCCCGCGTCTTGGTGTTGAATTTCATCGGGACGCGCCAGCCCCGCTCCGCCGTCTTCCCATTGGCTCCCGTGACCTCGCCGCGCACGGTCACCACCGCGCCGTCCGCCGCTTGCAGCGCCACCTGCGCGCGCTCGATTTCGCCGAAAACCACGAGGCTCCCCTTGGGCAGCGCCGTGTTGCGCACCACGTCCCGCGCCCGCCAATACGCCGCCGGCGCGGTGTAGGCGTGCTGGTTCGTCTCGCGCCAACCCTCGAGCGTGATCGGCCCGAACATCCGCCCCAGAATGGCCAGCATCAGGAGCACCGCCGCCGCCATCGCCGGCTTGATCCACGGGTTCGGCACCACCCGGACGATCACCAGCTCCGTCACCGGCTGCCACTGCTCCATGCCCTCGCGCCAGTAGAGCGTCTCCCGCTCGATCAGCCCGGAATTCAGCATGTGGTCGATCTGCGGAATCGTGTAGGGCCCGCGCTGCTCCCCCTGCACATGCACGTAAAAAACCTCGGGAGAAATCATGTGGCGGACATCGGAAATGGAGCGGTGCCGAGCGTTCCACCACCGCCCGGCTTTGACAAGCGCCTCTCGCGTTTCCATCACCCCGAAACGCCACCGCGAAAAATCTCGCAACAATCGCTAAAGTGTCCCGCCGCCCCGCCGATGTGGGAAGTAACAGGAAACTTCTCAAACCTTATGAAACCTCTCAATCCCGGAGTCGGCACGGCAATTGCATTGGCAGCAGGAGCAACAAACTTCTCAAACCTTATGAAATCTCTCAATCTGCTCCTTCCGTTCCTCACCTTCTGCGCCGCCACCTCCCTCGGGCAGCCCACCGCGGACACACCCGAAATTCCCGACGCCCTGACCCAGTCGCCCGCGCCCGCCGCGGGCAAAGTGGCCGCCGACCTTTTCTGGGTCGCCGACAGCCGGAAGATGGATGAATTCCTCGCCACCGTGCAACTGCCCCGGAACAGCACCGGCAAAAACCTCATCGAAGTCCTGCCCGACACCCGCACCGCCTGGCGCGACTACGCCGCCGAGGCCCGTGCCTACGCCCGGAAAAGCCGCACCGCCGAAGCCTCCGCCCGGCTCGGCCAGATGCTCAAGCTCGCCGCCGTTTATCGTGCCTTTGGCGGACTGGAAAACATGGTCCAGAGCGAGGAGATCCGGCACCTCGCTGGGCTGACCGCCGCGGAACTCGGCACCCCGGTTTCCAGTAAAATCCGCTCGCCCTACATCGAGAAAGACGCCGCGCAATGCGTTGCCGTCCTCGAGAGCAAGATCGGCGACGAGATGAACCTGATCTCTCCATCTTTCCGCAGAAACCTGACCGCGCGCGCGGTGGCCACCCACGCCCGCCTGTCCAGCGCCAGCAGCTTCGCCATCGCCGCGACGCCCTGAAAAATGCACTCGGGCCCTGGTTTGTCGCTACTGCCGCAGCGGCGGAACGCATCGCACCGGCTCTCGCGGCCTCGTCCGTGAGATCGGAAACCATGCGCGGGCTGGCGAGCCGCCAGTTTGGGTCTGCCGCATGGGCGGCCTGCCGCAGCGCCGCCTGACGCAACCCACCTTCTAAAAAAGCTCCCGCTTAAGTTCGCAAAGAGCGTGGACACTCCGCGCCGCTCCTCGGTTCGTGGCTGGACCGGTGAGTTACTTGGCCTTCGCCAGCAACTCCACCGCCTTCGCCGCGAAGCGCCGCCCGAGTTCGACGAAGCCTTCCTTGGTGCAGT
The DNA here is from genome assembly GCA_903874975.1 of uncultured Chthoniobacter sp. Classification (GTDB taxonomy): domain Bacteria; phylum Verrucomicrobiota; class Verrucomicrobiia; order Chthoniobacterales; family Chthoniobacteraceae; genus Chthoniobacter. The sequence goes on from CAIQUL010000291.1 coordinate 3,823, forward strand.
GCAGGTCGTTCTTCTCGCCGTTCAGATCGTCCGAATCCACCCACGCGCCGCGCGCATCCTGCGTCGCCACCTTCTCCTGAATCGCCCGCACCGCGTCCCAATGCTCCTGGCCCTTGAGATGGTCGCTCAGGCGGCCGATGACCACCGCCGTATCGGGACGTTTCAAGTCATCGCGCACCGCTTTGATCAGTCCCTTCAACGCCTCCTCGTAAGAAGCCGAGAGCGCGGTCTTGGCATCGCGTTCACCCTGCATCCAGGCAAATGCCACGGTGTCCGGCGTCTTCCCCGCGAGCGCCGTTTTCACTTTGGCCATGAGCGCGTCGTAAAGATCGCCGGTGAGTTTCTCCGCGCCCGCCGCCGAGGCATCGTGCGGCCCGGTCCGGCCTTTCCACCACTGGCGGATCGGCACGCCGCCCACGGCGTGGAGAACCACGATCACGTCGTCGCCCGGAAAGGCCTGCTTCACCACCGGAGTGAATGACGTGTCGGGGTTCACGCCCTGCATGTTCGACTGCCCCGAGAGCACAAACAGCCGCACCTTCCCCGCGGCCGCCGCTGCGGTCGGTTTCGGAGCATCCGCCGCGCGCAGTGCCGGCGGGACGAGCAGTAGGGCGAAGGTGCAAGCGGAGAGGAGGAATTTCATAGGCCGACATCCCTAACGACG
>CAIQUL010000292.1 GCA_903874975.1 uncultured Chthoniobacter sp.
GCGGTCGCTGGTCGTGTACGAGGAGAATTCGCTACGCATCGTGGACAAGGACAAGCGGCCGGAGGAATGGGTGGCGGATTGGGTGATTTAGAATGACGAATTTCGTCATTCCCTCGTCATCCGTCATCCGCCATTTGCCCTTGATCTACCTCGACTACAACGCCACCACCCCGCTCGCGCCGGAGGTTTTCGACGCGATGCGGCCGTATCTGGAGCGGCACTTTGGCAACCCCTCGAGCATCCACGCCGCGGGGCGCGAGGCGCGGGCGGCGATCGACGATTCGCGTGACCGGCTGGCCGCTCTGCTCGGCGCGAAGCCGCATGAGATCATCTTCACCGGCGGCGGCACGGAGTCGGACAACCTCGCGATCATCGGTCTCGCGCGGGCGAACACGGCGCGCGGGAAGCATCTCATCACCTGCGCCACCGAGCACCACGCGGTGCTCCAGGCGTTCGAGCATCTGGAGAAAAAGGAAGGCTTCCGCGTGACGTGGCTGCCGGTCGATCCGCTCGGGCGCATCGACCTCGACCAGCTCGCCGCCGCCCTCTCGCCGGAGACCACGCTCGTTTCCATCATGTCGGCAAACAACGAAACCGGCACGCTCCAGCCGGTCCGCGAAATCGCCGCGCTCTGCCGCACTCGCGGCGTTCTTTTTCACAGCGACGCCATCCAGTCCTTCGGCAAAGAGCCCCTCGCCGCGCGCGACTTCGACGCCCTCTCGCTCACCGCCCACAAATTCCACGGTCCCAAAGGCGCGGGCCTGCTCTACCTCGGCGCGGGCCACGACATCGAGAGCCTCCAGCACGGCGGTTCGCACGAAAACCAACGCCGCCCCGGCACCGAGAATACCGCCGCCGTCGTCGGCCTCGCCCGCGCCGCCGAACTCGCCCTCGCGACGATGGACGCCGAGCGCCCGCGCCAGGCCGCGCTCCGCGACCGGCTCTGGCAGGGCATCCGCGCCGCCTGCCCCACCGCCGTCCGCAACGGCGACCCCGCCCGCACTCTCGCGAACACGCTCAACGTCAGCTTCCCCGGCCTCGACGGCGAAAGCCTGCTCATCAACCTCGACCTCGCCGGCCTCTGCGCCTCCAGCGGCTCCGCCTGCATGGTCGGCTCGATCCTGCCGTCGCACGTCCTCCTCGCCATGGGCGTCGCCCCCGATCTCGCCCGCGCCACCGTTCGTTTTTCTTTCGGCAAAGAAACCACCGCCGCTGAAATCGAAACTGCCATCAGCCGCCTGCCGGAAATCTTCGCCCGCCTCGCGCCATCGTCCTGAGTCCGGCGGGAACTTTGGACTAAAGTCCAAGCTCCTTGGCCCCGCAAAACACCGGACAGGATTGGGCGAAGCTGCTAGCCTGCGCCGCCGTCATGCAGCTCGATTTTTTCCGTCAACTCACCACCCGTCTGCGCGCGGCGATCCAGCCGCTGGCGGCGGTCAGCACCGCGGCGAAAGGTGACGCGGCGGATTTGGAGGAGACCGCGCGGGCGTTGCTCCGGGGCCTCGGCTGCGCGGCTCTCGCGGCGAAGGTGCGCGTTCGCTGGAATGGGCGGATGCGCAGCACCGCCGGCATGGCCTACGCCGGGAAGTCGCTGATCAACCTGAACCCGCGCCTCCGGGAGTTTGGCGACAGCGAGGTGGACCGCACGCTGCGGCACGAACTCGCCCATCTGCTCGCGCATCACCGGGCCGGACGCCGCCGCATTGCCCCGCACGGGCGCGAGTGGCAGCAGGCCTGCCGCGATCTCGGGCTGACCGACGAAAAGCGCTGCCATGATCTGCCGCTGCCGCGCCGCCAGGTGCAGGCGCGCCATTTCTACCAGTGCCCCGGCTGCGCCACGGTGCTGCGGCGGGTGCGTCCGCTCCGGGCGAAATCGGCGTGCCTCGCCTGCTGTCGGCAGCACCGCGGCGGGCGGTATGCCGAGCAGTTTCGTTTCGTGAAAATTCCCGCACCTGCGGCCTGAAAAAAGCGACCGGCCTGGTCTGCCTCACGCACCACCGCGCGCGGCGCACACGTTGACTCGGCGGCCACTTTCCCGTTCACTGCCCGCCGCCTGTGAAAGCCCTTTTCCTCATCGTTCTCGCCCTCTCGATCCTGGGCACCGGCGCGTATTTTTCCTACGAGATACTGATCCAGCCGCAGCGGGCTTTGCAGGAGGAAAAGGCGCAGCCGCCGCCGCTGCCGCCGCCCGATCCGACGGTCGAGGATTTTGAAAAGGCGAAGGAGGTGACCAAGGCCGGCAAGCTGGTGGATTCGCGCGAGGCCCTGGCGACCTTCGTGGAGCACTACCCGGAATCGAGCAAGATCGGCGAAGCCAAGGACCTGCTCGGCAACATCAATACGACGCTCTTTCTGTCCACCCGCCCGACCCCGGAAAAGCAGGAATACATCGTGAAGTCCGGCGACGTGATCAGCCGCGTGGCGAAGCATCTGGCCGTCTCGCCGGAACTGCTCATGCGGATGAACAACCTCAAGACCGACAAACTCCAGATCGGGCAGAAGCTGACTTACGCCCCGGCGGATTTCTCGCTCATCATCAGCCGCCAGACCAACCGCGTGACCGTCCGGAACCAAGGCCGTTTTTTCAAACACTACCCGATCCTCTCCTGGTCATCCGAGCACTCGAAAACCCACGCCCCGGGAGGCAAGATCGTGCCGCACGTCAAACAGGCAGGCAAGGTCCGGGACAAAGTTGCGTGGCTCGACGACGAGCGGGTCATCTTTACCGAACCGGGCTATTGGGGTTCGAAATTCTGGATCGAAATCTCGATCAAAGGCTGCACGCTCTATCCCCAACCGGAAAAAAACGCCCCCGAGACGCCGAGTTCGAAGCCGACCACGGGCGGCATCACCCTCGCCCGCCCGGCGCTCACCGAACTCGCGGCACTCCTCAGCGCCGGCGACCCCGTGACCCTCGAATAAATCCACCATGAAACTGCAACCGCTGGAATTTGAAAAACCGATCATCGAACTCGAGGAAAAGCTCGCCGACCTGAAAAGGCACTCGCGTGCGAACGACATCAATTTCGACCACGAAGTCCTGCGGATGGAGGGCAAGATCGAGGAAACCAAGCGGGCCATTTACGAAAACCTGACGGCCTGGCAGCGCGTGCAGATCGCCCGGCACAATGCGCGGCCGTTCGCGCTCGATTACCTCCAGCTTTCGTTCAGCAATTTCATCGAGCTGCACGGCGACCGGCTCTTTGCCGAGGACCGCGCGATGCCCGGCGGACTCGCGACGGTCGCGGGGCGAAAGTGCGTGGTCATCGGCCACCAGAAAGGCCGCGAGCTGAAGGAGAACCTCAAGCGGAACTTTGGCTGCGCCAACCCCGAGGGCTACCGCAAGGCGCTCCGCCTGATGCGCCTCGCGGAAAAATTCGGCCTGCCTTTTGTCTCCCTCATCGACACCCCCGGTGCCTATCCAGGCCTGGGCTCCGAGGAGCGGCACATCTCGGAGGCCATCGCCGTGAACCTGCGCGAGATGATGGTCCTGCGGACACCCACCGTGGCCGTGGTCATCGGTGAAGGCGGGAGCGGCGGCGCGCTCGGCATCGCCGTGGCGGATCGCGTGCTCATGCTGGAAAACGCCTACTACTCCGTGATCTCGCCGGAAGGGTGTGCGGCGATTTTGTGGAAACACCGCAAGCACGCGCCGGAGGCTGCCGCCGCGCTGAAACTCACCGCGCGCGATCTGCTGGAGATGGGGCTGATCGACGGCATCATCCCCGAGCCGATGGGCGGCGCGCACCAGAATCACGCCGCCGCCATCGCCAACCTCAAGGCCGCCGTGAGCGGCGCGCTCCAGGAGCTGACGCAGCTCCCGCACGACGAACTGCTCGCGCGGCGCTACGGGAAATTCCGCAAGTTTGGCGAGTTCGCCGGCGACGCGTAAACATCGACCGTCCAGTGATGCCGACAGTCCTGTAAATGGGGGAGGTTCATGGGCCGCGGACGACTGCCCGCCAGCCGCATCAAGGAGCAGGTGCCGCGGCAGAACCTAGCTGAGACGCCGACAGCAATTGAGAAAAGGGGCGAGATGCGGGCCTGGGCGCGACGCTTGGTTTTCACACATTCGTATTCTTCAAGTTTCATAGGCGATGACCTCAGCGGGGGTGTGGATGCTGGTGCTGTCAAAATCGTTGATCAGATTGACTCCATGATACAGCGGGATTTTGTCGAAGTGGACGGTGTGCTTGAAGTTCCAACTGCCAATGCAGCGGCAGTGTTGCGGGCTGGCGAGGGCGACGTGGCCTTCACAAAAACCGATCGAACCCACGCGCCCGCAGGCCGGCCTTCAATTCCTCGTCTTCACTCCAAATCTTCGCGTCGAGATGCAGCGCGAGCGCGACATAGGCCGTGTCCTTCTCATCGGTCGGTGAGCAGAGACGATATGCTTCCATCCAGTCGCCAATCGAAATGAGCGCTTCATTGTGAAACTCGATGCGCGCGACCAGGGCGTGCAGCGATTCGATGATTTCCGCTTCCGGGAGACGCGAAGCCCGCACGATCCGCTCCTTGTGTTTGAACAACTCCACGAAAAGGAACCGCGGCGCGTGCAGCCTGGAATCGGCGATCCGGCCGGCGGGACGCAGCATCGCCACCAGATCGTTGCGGCCGCGGCTGAGCGCGCGAAAGGCGATGTTGGCATCGACGACAATGCGCCGCCCGTTCACGAGTCCGTCCTGATGAAGCGGCTTTTGTTTTCTGCCCACCACTGCGCTTTGCCGGTCTCAGCCATCGCGTCAGCCTCCGCTTCGCTCATCGCGCTGCGGCGAGTCGCCGACTCCAGCCGCAACCAGCTCAGCACTTCATCCAGTTGGCCAGGGTCCACTTCTCCGGTGGGAATGGTCACGCGGATGCCTGCGGGTGTGGTTTCGACGGCGATCATGCGGTCACTTTGCGCGCAGCGAGGGAGCGGGCAAGAAGCAATGTGTCCTTTCGAGCCGCGCCCAAATTTTCCCTCGCAGGAATTGCCAACGGAAATCCGTTCTGGCAGGTCATACCGACCATGCGCCTCCAATTCGCCCTCCTTGCCGCCCTTTCACTGACCCTCGCCGCCCGTGCCGAAAACTGGCCGCAGTGGCGCGGCCCGGCTTTCAACGGCTCGTCGCCGGAAAAAAACCTGCCGGAAACGTGGACCAAGGAAACCGTGAAGTGGACGGCTCCGCTCCCCGGCCCGAGCGGCGCGACGCCCGCGATCTGGGGCGATGCCATTTTTGTCACCAGCCCGGACAAGCAAAAAAATCTGCTGCTCCTCTGCCTCGACCGCAAAGACGGCAAGGTGCGCTGGCAGAAACAGCTCGCCACTGGCGACATCAACAAGGGCAAGGCCAACATGGCTTCGCCCTCGCCGATCACCGACGGCAAGACCGTCTATGCCTTCTTCGGCACCGGCGATCTCGCGGCGCTCGATTTCGACGGCAATATCAAGTGGCAGCGCAACCTCGGCGCGGACTACGGGCGCTTCGCCATCATGTGGCTCTACGGGTCCAGCCCGCTGCTTTTCGACGGCAAACTTTACGTCCAGGTCCTCCAGCGCACGCCCGCGCCGGCCGACTATTCCGGTCTCGCCGGCGGCGACCCCACGCGCGAAAGCTACCTGCTCGCGCTTGATCCGGCGAACGGCAAGACGCTGTGGAAACACGTCCGCCCCAGCGCCGCCAAGATGGAGTCGCTCGAAAGCTACGCGACCCCGATTCCGCACACCGGCGCGGATGGCAAGGCGCAGATCCTCGTCGTCGGCGGCGACTGCCTCACCGGCCACGACCCCGCCACCGGCGCCGAACTGTGGCGCGGATACGGTCTCAACCCCAAGGGCGGCGAATGGATGCGCATCGTCGCCTCGCCCGTCAGCGCCGCTGGGCTGGCCATCGCGTGCGGACCGAAAAAGGAACCGCTGCTTGCCTGGCGCACCGATGGCAAAGGCGACGTCACCACCACCGGCCTCGCGTGGAAAAGCGAGGACCGCAAGACGCCCGATGTCTGCACGCCGGCGTTCGACGGGCAGCGTCTTTTTGTGCTCGATGGCGACGGCCACACGCTCACCTGCCTCGACCCGAAGACGGGCGCGAAAAAATGGAGCGGCGAACTGCCCGAGCGCGGCGTCATCCGCAGCAGCCCGACCGTGGCCGACGGCAAGGTGTATATCGTGAATGAAAAGGGGACCGTCATGGTCTGCGCGGCGGGCGACGAATTCAAAGTCCTCGCGACCATCCCGATGGGCGACGCCGAAGGCACGCGTGCGAGCGTTGTCGCGAGCGGCGGGCAGCTTTTCCTCCGCACCACCGCGGCGCTCTACTGCGTGGGCAAGTAGCGGAGCCGCGATGGAGCGCAGGCGTCCGGCTTGCCCCGCGCGCCGCCGCGGGACGGGCCCCGCGCTTGGTCCGCCGCCTGCTGCTGCGGCCTTGGCCTGCCCCGGAGCAGCCGCGCGCGCACTTTCCCCTTCCGCCCCCCCGGGGGCACTGGTAGTCATCGCCGCCTTATGAAAACGCGCGAGTTCACCGAAGATGGGCTGCACATTGTCGCCATCGAGGGGGAGATCGATCTCGCGCGTTCGCCGGAGCTGCGGGAAGTGCTGCACGCGCACGCCAAGGCGCGCCGGCCCGCGCTGATCGTGGATTTCCAGGGCGTGAGCTATGTGGATTCCTCCGGGCTCGCGACGCTCATCGAATATGTCCGCAAGGCGCAGGCGTATCGCGGCCGCCTCGCGCTGGTGCAGGTGAATGAGCGCGTGCAGACCATTTTTGACCTCGTGCGCCTGCGCGAATTTCTCTCGATCTACCCCACGCTCGCCGACGCCAAGACCGCGCTCCTCGCTCCCCCCGGCGCGTGAAAAGCTACCTCACGCTCAACGGCCAGATCCTCTACTGGACCCTGCTCGCGCCCTTCCGCGGCCAGCCTTTCAAGATCGGCGAAGTCTTTCGCCAGATGGTCGCCATCGGCGTCCGCGCACTGCCGATGGCGGCGCTCACGTCGTTCAGCATCGGGCTCACCATGGCCATGCAGGGAGCCGGCGCGCTGCGCAAAATGGGCGGGCTGAGCTACGTGCCGGACCTCGTCACGCTCTCGCTGCTGCGCGAACTCGGCCCGCTCATCGTCGCCGTCATCGTCATCGGCCGCAGCGGCTCGGCGGTGACCGCGGAGCTGGGCACGATGAAAGTCTCCGAGGAGATCGAGGCGCTGGAGGTCATGGCCATCAACCCCATCCGCTTCCTCGTCGTCCCGCGCTTTCTCGCGATGATGATCATGCTGCCGGTGCTGACCGTGTTTGGCGATTGGATGGGCATGGTCGGCGGCTGGTCGGTCTGCCACTTCGCGCTGGATTTTGAAACCGCGGCCTACATCCACCGCTCGGTCACGCGCGCGGAGACGTGGGATCTCCTTTCCGGGCTGATCAAGAGCGTCGTCTTCGCCTGGCTGATCATCACCATCGCCTGCCACAAAGGCCTGGCGGTGGAAGGCGGCGCGGAGGGCGTGGGGCAGGCGACCACCGATTCGGTCGTCTGGTCGCTGCTCATCATGCTCATCGCCAACGCCATTCTGACCGGCTTTTTCTTTTTCTCATGAGCGCGCCGGCTGAAAATATCCCGGTCATCGAGGTCACCGACCTCGTCCGCGAATTCCACGGTCGCCGGGTGCTGAACGGCATTTCCTTCAAGGTGATGAAAGGCGACACCATGATCATCATGGGCGGCTCGGGCTGCGGAAAGTCCACGCTGCTGCGCCACGTCATCGGCTCCATGAAACCGACCAGCGGCTCGATCAAACTTTTCGGCGAGGAGATCACCGGGCTCGACGAAGCGGGGCTGGCGCGCATCCGCCGCCGCTTCGGCATGCTCTTTCAAAGCGGGGCGCTGCTCCAGTCCATGACCGTGGGCGAAAACGTGGCGCTGCCCATCGTCGAACACAGCAAGCTCGACCCCGGCATCGTCGATCTCATGGTGAAACTGAAACTCGAAATGGTCGGCCTCACCGGCTTCGAGCATCTCAAGCCCGCCGAGATCAGCGGCGGCATGAAAAAGCGCGTGGGTCTCGCGCGGGCGCTGGCCCTCGATCCCGAGCTGCTCTTCAGCGACGAGCCGACCGCCGGGCTGGACCCGATCATGGTCAGTGTCGTGGATATTTTGACCAAGGACATGACCCGCAAACTCGGCGTCACCGCCGTCGTCGTGACGCACGACATGACCAGCGCCTTCCGCATCGGCTCGCGTATGATCATGCTCGGCACCGGGCCGAATCAGGGGAAGATCATCGCCACCGGCACGCCGGAGGAAATCCGCGCGAGTGCCAACGGCGAGGTGCAGCAGTTCATCAACGGCGAGCCCGACGGCCCCGTGCCGCTCAAGCTTTCCAAAGACGACTACGTCACCCGCCTCCTCGGTCATCCCCGCCTCAAGAACAACGCGTTCACATGAAAAAGAACCTCACCGACTTCGTCGTCGCGATCATCGTCATCATCTGCAGCATCGTCCTCGTCTTGGCCCTCGCTTTCACGCTCGGCGGCCGGCGCAGCGGAAAAAACGATCGCACCGTCGAGATTGATTTCCCCGACATCACGGGCATCCACTTGCATTCGGAAGTGCGCTACGCGGGCGCGCCCGCCGGGAGCATCACCGCCGTGCGCCTGCTGACTTTCAAGGAACGCCTCCAGACCGAGACCGCCGTGCAGCAGCGCAACGCCGTCCGCGTCACCGTCACCCTGCGACCGGACGTGCCGCCGCTGCCCGCCGACGTGCGCACCACGATCGGGTCCGACACTTTGCTCAGCGACAAATTCGTGGCGCTCACCGCCGGAATGCCGGACGGCCCGGCGCTCGCCGCGGGGGCGGTGCTGCAAGGCCAGGGCGGCGGCGGGCTGGACGCGCTGCTCGACCTCGGCCCGACGCTGAAGGCCGCGATCGAGGAAGTGCTTCCGCTTTTGAAAAAGACCGAAGTCGCCATTGATACCTTCAAGGACGGCATCGGCGACGCGCTCCCCAAAGTGTCGCAACTCGTGGTGGGCTTGAAAGGCACCTCCGACTCCGCCGACGCCGCGCTGAAGCGGCTCGACAAGCTGATCGACGACGCCGACGAGCCGATCAAAGAAGACCTCGTGCAGGTCAAAAAACTGCTCATCCAAATCGAGCAAACGATGGGTTCCGCCGACCAACTCCTGAGCCGCACGGACCGCAATCTCAACGGCCGTTTGCAAGAACTCAGCGTCGTCCTGGACAACTTGAAAGTCGTCTCCACCCACGCCAAGGCGCTGACCCAGCAACTCGCCGAGAAGCCCAGCCGGATCATCTTCAGCGGCAAAAAGCAGAACCTCACGAGCGAGTCGGAAATCCTCAAGAGCAAGCAGCCGGTGCCGGCGGTGAAGCCGTGACGCGGCGTTTCTGGAAACACGCGGCGGTCGCTTTGCTGCTCGCCGTTTCCGGGGCGGTCGCGGCCGAGAGCACCCCTCCAGCCAAGGCGACACCCGCCCCGATGGGCCGCCGCCGGGATGAGCCGATGGTCGATGTCGCGAAGGAGATTCCGTCCATCGTCATCGAGCTGCGCTACGCGACCGCGCGCAACGTCACCGGCCAGCCGATTTATCCCGCCACGGCGCGCTGCCTCGTGCGCCGGAGCGTGGCCGAGCGGTTGAAAAAGGTGCAGGCGGAATTGCAGCCGCTGAACGTGCGCCTGAAAATCTGGGACGCCTACCGGCCGGCCTGGGCGCAGCAGATTTTGTGGGACGCGATCCGCAATCCCGAATACGTGGGCGAGCCGGCGCGCGGCGGTTCGCTGCACGCCTACGGAGCCGGCGTGGATGCCACGCTGGTCGATGCACGCGGCCGCGAGCTGGCCATGCCGACGGACTTCGACGACTTCACGCCGGCCGCGAGCCGGACCTATCGCGGCAAAGATCCGGTCATCGCCGCGAACCTGCGGACGCTCCAGCGCGCCATGTCCCGCGCGGGCTTCTGGGTGCTGCGCGACGAGTGGTGGCACTTCGTCTCCGAGGATGTGAAGGATTTCGCTCCCGTGGATATGCCGCTCCTGGCCCCACCCTGACGGCCTGCCGAAATACCGCTCTCCCCTTCTTCATCTTCCTCCGGCATGAGGGGAAAAGGAGGAAGATGAAGAGGAAGCACCCAGCACCGAGAGGCATTTCACCGGGCGCTGGGCCGTGGCGATTGCCAACGGTGCGCGGCGCCGTTTAGAAGATGGCCAATGCACATTCGCATCCTCTTCGGGCTCGCCACGCTGCTCCTGCTCACGAGCCACAGCCGCGCGCAGCTCCAGTGGGACAATCTCGTCCAGCAGTTTCAGCGCACGCCGCAGGACGAGGGACTTGAGGCGCGTTTCACCTTTCGCAACACGGGTGCGAAAGCGGTGACCATCAAGTCGCTGCGCGCCTCTTGCGGTTGCACCACGCCGCGTCTGGAAAAGGAAACCTACGTGCCCGGCGAGGCGGGCGCGGTTGTGGCGCGCTTCGTTTTCGGCGACCGCAAAGGCCCGCAACGCAAGACCATCGAGGTCCGCACCGACGACGATTCCGCCGGGCCCGTGCTACTCGATCTGCGCGTCCTGATCCATGATCCGCTGACCATCCAGCCCGCGCTGGTCTATTGGAAAAGGGGCGATGCCGCCGCGGCGAAAACCATCCAGCTCACGGCGGAAGCCGGGCAGCCCGTGCGGATCAAACGCATCATCGCCTCGAATCCCCGGCTGGCCGCAAAGCTGGAGACCGTCAAGGCGGGCGAGCACTACACCGTCGCGGTGACGCCGACCGACACCACGCAGAAGGAGTCCGGCGAAGTCTTTGTGCTGACGGATTTCCCCGCCGATGCGCCGCGCACCTACATCCTCCAGGTGCGCGTCAAGTGATTGCCCGCGCCGCCCGCCAGCTCGCGCTCGTGCTCGCGCTCGCGCTCATACCGGCGGTGGTCTCCGGCGCGTGGCAGCTCGCGTGGAAAAAGGCGGAACCGCTCGCGGCGGGCGAGGTCCGGCTGGCCACCGCACGCGAGTGGGGCGCGCGCGTGCAGTGGGTGGATGCGCGCTCGCGGGCGAAGTTTGAGCGCACGCGCATCCCCGGCGCGTTGCTGCTCAATGAGGATGAATGGGACAAGCTCGTCGGGCCGTTTCTCGACGCCTGGGATGCGGACAAAACGCTCGTCGTCTATTGCGATGGCGGGAGCTGTGAGGCCAGCCACCAGGTGGCCGCGCGCCTCCGGAAGGATCTCATGATCGGCGGCGTGCTCGTGCTGAAAGGAGGCTTCGCGGAATGGCAGGGCTTGTGATCGCCGGACTCCGGCTCGCGGTCGCCGGAGTCTTTCTCTACGCCGGCACGTTGAAGATCTGGGACTTCACGCACCTGCGCTCGGCGACGCCGGACTTCACCATCGCCATCCAGAATTTCCGCCTCCTTCCCTCGCCCGATCTCGCGCTGCTGCTCGCGGTCTATCTGCCGTGGCTCGAGGTCACCGCGGCGTCCGCCCTTTTCATCCGCCGCCTCGCGCTCGGCGCGGCCACCGCATTGCTCGGCCTGAGCGCGGTCTTTCTCGGCGCGGTCGGCAGCGCGTGGTGGCGCGGGCTGGACATCGCCTGCGGGTGTTTCGGCAAAGAGAACGCGCCGACTGATTTCCGCTTCCTCCTCCTGCGCAACACCGCCCTCCTCGCCGCCGTCGCCGTCCTTTTTCTCCACGAATGGCGCCGCCCTTCACCCACCCCACCGCACTCATGAATCTCCTCCTCACCAATGACGACGGCATCGCCGCCGAAGGTCTCGCCGCGCTGCTCGCGGCCGCGCGCGCTTTCGGCACGCCGGTGGTCGTCGCGCCCGCCGGGCCGCAATCCGGCGTGAGCCACGCCGTCTCGTGGGAACGCGGCGTGCATTTGGAGCCGCGCGGCCCGGCGAGCTTCGCCGTGCATGGCACGCCCGCCGATTGCTCGCGACTCGGCCTGCTCCGCGTCGCGCCGGACACCCACTGGGTGCTCAGCGGGATCAATCACGGCGGCAACCTCGGCGCGGACGTTTACTACTCCGGGACCGTCGCCGCCGTCCGCGAAGCCGTGCTCCACGGCTGGCCCGGCATCGCCTTCTCGCATTATCTCCGCGACGACGCCGCGACCGACTGGCCGCGCGCCACCCGCTGGGTCGCCCGCGTCCTCACCGACCTGCTCGCACGACCCGCCGAGCCGGGTCTTTTCTACAACGTCAACCTCCCGCACCTCGCCGCCGACCAGCCCGAGCCCGCGATCGTCTTCTGCCCGCTCGACCCGCACCCGCTCCCGCTCAGCTATCGCCACGGGGAAAACGACCACCATTTCTACGACGGCGACTACCACGCCCGGCGGCGCACACCCGGCTCCGACGTGGACACCTGCTTCACCGGCCACATCGCCGTCACGGAGCTGCGATTGTTTTAGGAAAAAGGAGGCCTACTTCTCCACCGGTTTACCGGCCTTCTCCCACGCCTTGAATCCTTCGTTGAGGTGATAGACCGCGGTGAAGCCTTTCATCATTTCCAGGGTCTTCCCGCTCCGCCCGCCCGCGGCGCAATGCACGAGGTAGGTCTGCTTCCGGTCGAGCGCCGCCACTTTCGCCGCAAAATCCGCCGCCTTGAAATCCACGTTCTTCGCCCCGGCGATGTGACCCGCCGCGAATTCCTCC
>CAIQUL010000293.1 GCA_903874975.1 uncultured Chthoniobacter sp.
CCTCGGCGCCGCGCGCCGTGCCGTCTTCCCATCCATCCCCTGGCAACGCTGCCAGTTCCATCTCCAACAAAACGCCCAGGCCTACGTCCCGCGCTTGGAAATGCGCGCCCAAGTCGCCGCCGACATCCGCAGCGTCTTCCACTGCGCAGATCGCCCCAGCGCCGAGCGCCGCCTCAAGGAACTCGTCGCCGCCTACTCCACCTCCGCCCCAAAACTCGCCTCCTGGCTCGAAGCCAACCTCCACGAGGGCTTCACCGTCTTGGCCTTCCCCGCCGCACACCAGCGCCGCCTGCGCACTTCCAACGCCCTCGAACGCGTCAACCAGGAACTCAAACGCCGCACTCGCGTCGTCTCCATTTTCCCAAACGAAGCCTCCCTCCTCCGCCTCGTCTCCGCTCTCCTCACGGAAACTTCCGACGATTGGGAGTCCTCCAAATCTTACCTCAACATGAATCCATCCATCTCGCCTTCCGCCTGACCTCCGCTGCTTTTACAGAAAACAATTTGCGCCGCCAGCTGGTGCGAACGCAAAAAGCGGTGCCGATTCACCATGCGAAGAATCCCCGCGGCGCGCGCAGTCCTTTCCATCGGAGCAAATGTGTCTGCGCGCCGAAAGCGCGGATGCCGGGGGAACGTCATCCCCGCATTTTACCATGAAATGCGGGGCGACTTCGTGCTCGTCACCCGGCTCGTGACACCACTATGGGTAAGCGCGTAATCGCGATCCATGCCGCCGCTGCAAATCGTCATCGACACGAACGTTCTCCTCTGCGCACTGCGGTCGCGGCGCGGGCCTTCCTTCTGGCTTTTCTCCACGCTCGGCGATCCTCGGTGGCAGGCGAATATCTCCACCGCGCTCATGCTCGAATCCGAGGAGAAGCTCCTGGAGCAGCGTGCCGTGCTTGGCCTTACCCTGGCGGAAATCGCCACGGTGCTCGATATGCTGGCGCGGCGTTGCCGCCACCGCGTCATTTACTTTCACTGGCGGCCTCGCTCGCGCGACCCGGACGATGATTTCCTCGTCGATCTCGCTGGGGGTGGCTGCGATTACTGCATCACATTCAATCTCCGCGACTGGCCCGCCGACGTTCATCCGAAGGCCATGACACCGGGCCAATTCCTTGCTATGCTCCCGCGAATCCCATGACCACTCTGGAACTCCATCTCGACGACCCGAGCTTCGGCGAACTCGCGCAGCTCGCCGCCGCTGCAAAACAGCCCGTGGACGCTTTTGCCGAGAACGCGCTGCGTGAGGCAGTGGCCGCTTACCGCGACCGCGACTATCTCGCGACCCGCGCGGCTCGTGCGGATGACGCAGCGTTCGCCGCCGTTCTCGCCAAGATCCCGGACGTGGAACCAGACCCGCAGGATCGCTGGTAGGCACCGCGCCTTGCGGAGTAGTGAGCGTCGGCAAAACTAAGGGACAGGTCTTTTGTCGAAGAAAACCGCCGTGTCCTGCGCGAAGACGAGAAACTCCCCCGTTTTCGGCCGGAACGATCCGCCCGCCACCGGCTCCGCGCCAAAGGTAAGCTGCCGCCGCGCACCGCCCGGCATTTTCACCAGATGAAGCTGCACGGTGTCCGAAAAGCGTGTGCTGACGAGCATTTCCCGCCGCTGCGGATGCCAGCTCTGCAGCGTCGCCGCGCGGAATTCCAAATAGCGCCCCGGATCCGCGCGCAGCTCCGGCGGGATCGGCGGGACGCCGTCGGCCACGAGATTCTCCGGCACCTGCGCCACGAGCGCGGCCCCGCTGAGCAGCACGGCGAGGGCGGAGAAAAGGAAGCGCATCCCGCCCTTCTAACCGCTCGCGAAGGGAAGGCACACTGCGGAGACGCGCCGCGAGTGCGGCTTCCGACTCAGTCGCCGTCGAACATCCGGCCGATGCCGCCGAGCATGCTACCTTCACCGGTGGCGCTGCCGCCGGCGGAGGGCGCGTTGGCGAGGATGCGGTCGGCGAGGCGGGAAAAGGGCAGGCTTTGCAACCACACGGTGCCGTGGCCGCGGAGGGTCGCGAGGAAGAGGCCCTCGCCGCCGAAGATCATGGATTTCAGGTTGCCCGCGCGCTGGATGTCGTATTGCACCCCGGCGGTCATGGCCACGAGGCAGCCGGTATCGACGCGGAGGGTTTCGCCTTTCAGGTCGCGGCGGATGATGGTGCCGCCGGCGTGGACAAAGGCGAGGCCGTCGCCCTGCAGGCGCTGGAGGATGAAGCCCTCGCCGCCGAACAGGCCGACGCCGATCTTTTTGTTGAAAGCGATGCCGACGGAGGTGCCGAGCGCGGCGCAAAGAAAGGAGTCCTTTTCGCAGATGATCTCGCCACCGAGTTTGGCGAGGTCGAGCGGGATGATCTTGCCGGGATAGGGCGCGGCAAAGGCGAGTTTGCGCTTCTTTCCGCCGCGGTTCGTGAAGTGCGTCATGAAGAGCGACTCACCGGTGAGGACGCGCTTGCCGATGTTTTTCAGCGCGCCGAAAAAGCCGCCACCCGGAGCTGAGCCGTCGCCCATCCGGGACTCGAATTCGATGTCTTCCTCCAGGTAGCACATGCCCCCGGCCTCGGCGATGACGGTCTCGCCGGGATCGAGTTCGATCTCGACCATCTGGAGGTCGTCGCCGTGGATCTCGAAGTCGATTTCGTGCGAGCGTTTAGCCGGAGCGAGCGGCCCGGCCGGCAGCGGCGGCGGCGCGGCGCTCACGGCGCGGCTGGCAAAAAGATGCGCGAGCGCTTGCCCCGCCGGCTCCCACGCGGCCATGCCGTCGGTCCAGACGAGTGTGGAGGGCTGGAGGATGCCGCCGGTGACGAGGTTCGGCAGTTCGGTCTCGTTCGCGCTTTCGCGCTGGGTGGGAGTGATGGTGTAGTGCCAGGTTTTCATGTTGAGAAAAGGGGATGCGACTTTGGCGCAGGCGCAGGGTTTTGCCAGTCCAGAGTGCCCGGATCGCCGTGGCATGCTGTTTGCCTTCAAACGAATCCTCATTACACTCCCGCCGCGCATGAAATCCTCCCTTTCCATCCTCGCCGCCCTCACGCTGGGCGCGGCCGCTTTCGCCGGGGCGGCGGAGGCTCCGGTCGCGGGGGTGGCGTATCCGCAGGAGACGGGCGCGGCAGTGACGCGGACCTTTCCGTTTTCGATGGTCGGCCAGTTGCTGTTTGCGAATGGCGGGTCGTGGTTCACGGGCTCGGGGACGGTGGTGCGTCCGCACTCGGTGCTGACGGCGGCGCACAATTTGTGGGATGCCGAGGGCGGCTTCTCGACGGACATCCTTTTCCGCCGCGGGCTGGCGGGCAGTTCGGCGCTTTCGGCGCAATACGCCAGCCGGATTTACGTGCTCTCCGGGTATCGCGAAAACGTGCGGCAGTTGAAGAGCAGCGACCCGCGCGCGTTCTCCTACGACACGGGCGGACTCGTTTTTCGCGCGCCAGTCGCGGGCGGCTTGAACGCCGGTTGGTGGGCGAATCCCGCGCTCCTGACCGGCCCCGCGCCGTTGCTCGCGCTCGGCTACGGCGGGGAGTTTCACAGCGGCGATGACCTGCTCTCGGTCGCGCCGACGGCCCCGTTCCGGCCGATCGTCGGCGCGTTTTGGGACAATCTCTCGATTTACTGCGAGAGCGGCATGAGCGGCGGTCCGGTTTTCGCGCGCGACACCGACGGCAAGCTCTACCTCACGGGCGTGGTCGTGGCGGGCTCGAACGAACCACCCTCCGCCGGCATCCGCATCCTTGATCGCGCCGCGGCGGATTTCATCCGGCGTTACTTGAAATAGGGGAGCCGCGTGGAAAATCGCGCGCGCTTGGCGGTCGTGGTGGGTGGGTTGCTCTTCGCGCTGGCGCTGGTCGCGTTTTTTACGGAGCGGAGCAGGAGCACGGGCGTCGCGGTCCCGAGCGCCGGGATTCCGGCTGCGTCCGCACCTTCCGGTCGAGTCGGTGGCAGCGTGCCGAGCCGGAGCGGCCCGGGCGACAGTGCCAAAAAAGCGCCCTCCCATTCGTCGGACAATCCCATCGAAAAGCTCCTTGCCAAACTCGAAGCCGGCACCGCCACGGAAGCCGATCTCGACGCCCTCAAGCGCACGCTGCTCGCCGCTGACCCGGCGGTGGCGACTGCGGCGATCCGCGAATTTCTCGCCACGGGACGCGATGCGCGGACCGGTCTCGAATTCACACTGCGTCCGGGCGGCGACCTCAGCGCGCCTACGCTGCGCGTGCTGCTGATGGACGTGCTCGGGCGCATCGCCAAACGCGACGGCGGCGCTGCGGCGGCGCAGCTCGCGCGGACGACTCTGGAGAAAAAGGACTCCGCCGACGAATGGGCGATCGCGCTGCGCAACGTGGCGTGGGCGGGGCCGCAAGCGACCGCGTATCTCGCCGCCAAAGCGCGGGAAATGCTCGCCTACGCGCCGTGGCGCGCGGCCCCGACGAGCGGGCTGCTCGAGGCGTTCGACGTGATCGTTTTCACGAAAGACGCCAGCCTCACGGCGGAACTCGCGGAGGC
>CAIQUL010000294.1 GCA_903874975.1 uncultured Chthoniobacter sp.
GAGGAATGCGGGCACGAGGCTGACGCCTTCCATCGGTTGGATGTTTTCACCTTTGAACTCTTTCGGATAGGCGGCCTTGGAGATGTCCACGCAGGTGGTCATCAGGTCGATGAGATGCGCGGGCGAGTTGACCACGGCGTTGCGCCGCGACTCGGGGATGCCCGCCGGCCAGTGGACGATGAAGGGCGTGCTGATGCCGCCTTCCAGACCGTCGTGTTTGTAACCGCGAAACGGGGTGTTCGACACATTGGCCCAGTCGCGGCCATAGGCGACGTAAGTATCGCCGGCGCCGGGAGCGGTGCCCGGGCCGGTTGCTACCGGGCGGCCATCGCGGGTCTGCATCGGCGGCCAGATCTTCGTTTGGAGGTCGTCCGGCCCCATGGACTTGAGGACCTTGTCCTTGATCTCGTCGGCATTGGACTTCCGGCCATAACCCTCGGCGCAACCGCCGTTGTCCTGGAGATAAACAAACAGCGTGTTCTCCAGTCGGCCCTGCCGTTTCAACTCCGCGGCGATGCGTCCGATGCCCCGATCCATGGACTCGACCATCGCGGCATAGACCTCCATGCATTGGATTTCCCACTCGCGGTCCTTGACGGTATCCCACTTGCCCACGGTGGGAGACATTTCCCAGCGGGGATCGAGCACGCCGAGTTCCCTCGCCCGTTTGAGCCGCGCCTGCCGGATGGCGTCGTAGCCGGCGGCGTAGCGGCCCTTGTAGCGGGCGATGTCCTCCGGCAGCGCGTGCATGGGCCAGTGCGCGCTGGTGTAGGCGACGTAGAGGAAGAGCGGCTTCTGGGCATGGTCCTTGGCGTGATCCTCCATGAACTTCACCGCGTTGTCGCTGATGGCATCGGTGTAGTAATACTGCTTCGGCTTGTAGTCCGCATCGTTGAGCGGGGTGATGAACTGGTTGTCGCGGCAAAGCGTGGCTGGATCGTAAAAACTCCCCGCGCCGGAAATCGTGCCGTAGAAGCGGTCAAAGCCGCGCTGCACGGGCCAGTTGGCGTTGTTCGAATTGGGTCCCTTGCCTGACGTGACGTGCCACTTGCCCGTCATGTAAGTGCGGTAGCCAGCGGGCCGCAGCACCTCGGCCACCGTGACCGCTTTCCGGCTCAAATCACCCCGATAACCGTCGAAGCCCGAGTCGCCCTCCATCAAGCCGATACCCGCCTGATGCGCATACAATCCCGTGAGCAGCGCGGCGCGGGTGGGACAACAGCGCGCGCCGTTGTAAAACTGCGTGAAGCGGAGGCCGTTTTTCGCCAGCGAGTCCAGACTCGGCGTGGCGATTTCCGAGCCGTAGCAGCCGATGTCCGAGTAGCCCATGTCGTCGGCGAGAACGATGACGATGTTCGGCGGCGCGGCGGCCCTGCCAACCGCCGCGGACAGGACGGCGAAGGCGGCCAGCAGGACTGCAAAGAGGGCGCTTTTTCGCCCGCCGCAGCGTGGACCGCCAGAACGAGAATGGGCGTCGGGAAGGATGATCAGCGGCAGCAATGAAAGGGAAGGGTTCATGGGCATTGATTGGAGCATGGCGATCCACTCCGCTTTGCCAAGCCCTAGCCGCCAGGAATCTTCTTTCGCACCCGCCGATTTTTTTGACCACAGTTCCCAAGTCAGGAGGCGCGTCGGGGGCCTGGCCGCGAGGCTGGCGGCGCGAGCAATTTGCTTCCGCGCTGCCGCACCGGCGACGGTGAGAACGGGGAGCGGGGTCGGGAGTGCGGGGGCGGAGGAAGGCTGAAAGACCAATGAAGAAGGATGAATGGGGAGTTTCACGCACGGCCAGGACGGGGGATTTGCGGCGGATCTGCGGTCGCAATGAGAGGGCCGCGCTCATGGGGTTGCTTCGGAGCAGGGCGGTCCGCCCCGCTGGGCCAAGCGCGATTTTGGAAATTTTTGGCAGCGGTAATTTCTGGTGCGGCGCTCGCCATGGCCTCAGTGGGATCGAGGACGAGGAAGTTGCCGTCTTCGCGGGGGATCTCGACCAGCCCGCCGGAGGGGCGCAGGTCGAAGAAGTCCAAGCGCCGCTCCGCATCGTGCTTTTCGTGATTTTCGCGGACCGCAATTCCGTTTCTCGGATAATAGATCTGCTCCTTTATTCTTTATGCCATCGCCGCCCTGCGCCAGTGATGCGCCGGTTTGTGAGGGCAATTTTGGACACCGTTGAAAAACCTGAAAGCGGCGATGGAAATTATCGCACAAAGGCACAAAGGCGCAAAGACCGGAGGCTTCTAACGATTCAGGCGCTGGCCAGTCATTCACCCAATGGGTGAACAGTCTGGCACCCACTTTCCGTTCGCAACGCCTTGCCCTTTGTGCCTTTGTGCCTTTGTGCGTTTGTGCCTTTGTGCGAGAAATCCGATTCACGTTTTCAGGATAAAAGACCGGCTCACCTCTACCCGAAAAAATATTCAAAAAAGATTTGCGTCTAATCTATTTGCTGCAATTTTGGCGGTGCGATGCCAGTTTCATTCATCCCTCCCGGCGGCAATTCCGCATCCGGGCAGGGTTTCGGTGGAGCGGGCGCGCAAGCAAACTTCCAGCAGCAATAAAAACAACCAAAACAACCATTATGAAATCAACCAGACAAAATCTGATGCTTAAAAATATCCTCGCCGCGGCCGTTCTCGGCGTCACGGCGTCGGTCGCGAGCGCGGCCCCCATCATCGAAACCTTCAATTCCTCCGGCGTTTTCACTGTTCCCGCCGGCGTAACCAGCCTCGAATACCTCGTGGTCGGCGGCGGTGGCGCCGGTGGTGGCCAAGCTGGCGGTGGCGGCGGCGGCGGCCAATTTCGCACGGGGTTCCTTACCGTGAGTGAGGGCGAGGCCTTCACCATCACGATCGGCGTCGGCGGGGCCATTAATCTTAACGACAGACGGGGGTCCAACGGATCGGCTTCGAGCCTCATCTCCAGCTTCAATTCCGTTACCGCTTTTGGCGGTGGTGGCGGAGGCGGGAGTAATGGCGGGAATGGCCTCACAGGGTCCACATTGGGCTCCGCCGGCGGGAATGGAAGCGGTGCCAGCCCCAACACGGCCTCTATCGGCGTTAACGGGGGCAATGGCGGCACTGTGAATTCTAACGCTGGCGGCGGCGGCGGCGGTGCCGGCGGCAACGGAACTAATGGGTCCGGCAATGTCGGGGGCAACGGCGGCAATGGCCTGCCCTCCTCGATCACTGGAGTGGAGTTGTATTACGGCGGCGGCGGCGGCGGTTCCAGAGTCACCACCACTGGGTTACCGGCTACTGGGGGTCAGGGTGGACTCGGCGGCGGCGGATTTGGTGGCGCGGCTTGGAATTCTGGCGGTATCCGCGCAACGGCCGGCACACCCAATACAGGTGGTGGCGGTGGCGGTTCGGACGACTGGGATGACGGAAATGGTAATGGCGGCTCCGGCGTCGCGATCCTGTCTTACGAAATCGTCCCCGAGCCGGGAACGATGGGGCTCTTGGGCCTCGCCAGCGGCGCGCTCCTCCTGCGTCGTCGGCGTAAGAACTAACGCCTTCTCAACAAGCAAGTCTCTTGCAAGGCCCCGCCGGACCGGCGGGGCCTTCTTGTTTTTCAGCAGCACCACCCCCACGGTTCATTCCGCCCATCAAGTCACCGGCTTCGCGTCTCCGCGATGAACCTCGTAAATCAATTGACAGGACATTTATCACGCTTCTCGGGATGACACGCGATTGGGGGAGGTTCATTGGCAGCCGGAACGATGCAGTCGGGAGAGGGGGAGCGCGGCCATCCTGGCCGCAGCAGCCGGCATCCTGCCGGCTGCGGATGGCGCGTGGATGAGTCACCGATCCGTGGACATCATCACGCGTGCGGGTCGCCGGCAGGATGCCGGCTCCGACAGGCTGGAAGCCCGCGCTCCCCTTCTGCTAATCGTGGATGACCCCTCCGGGGTCCGTGACCCCGTCAATCGCCCCTCGTTCCCAAACTCTGTTTTGGAACGCACCTGCTGGCGAAACTCTGTTTCGCGGAGGGTGACGCGATGCGCAATCGCTCCGCAGTCCGCGACCGCAGGCCGCGCAAATTCCTCACCTCCGGCATCGCCTCCGCTTCCCGACCTCACCGCGTGTCTGGTGCTTCGGGGCCAGGAGAGCGGCCCCGCCTTTGGGTGCTGCGCAACACCGAAGAAGATAAACCCACACGCCTAATTGACGGC
>CAIQUL010000295.1 GCA_903874975.1 uncultured Chthoniobacter sp.
TGGAGTTCCTGGTTGACCCGTTCGAGGGCGTTGGAAGTGCGCAGGCGGCGCTGGTGTGCGGCGGGAAAGGCCAAGACGGTGAAGCCCTCGTGGAGGTTGGCTTCGAGCCAG
This sequence comes from uncultured Chthoniobacter sp., assembly GCA_903874975.1. GTDB lineage: Bacteria > Verrucomicrobiota > Verrucomicrobiia > Chthoniobacterales > Chthoniobacteraceae > Chthoniobacter. The sequence continues at coordinate 112 of CAIQUL010000295.1, forward strand.
GCGGCGAGCTTCATGGCTTCGAGTCGCAGGTCGCAGGCCACCGGCGACCGGGACGAGCAGGCAACCGGTCGTGCCTCAGCCGATCGGAGGGCCGGCGCGGTTGCGACAGTCGCTTACCCTTTGCTCAGAAAGAACCCGCGCTGCTTTTCCGAGATCGGTTTCTCCAAGCGCTCCAGGACGAGCAGCAGGTCTTCCCAGACCTTGCGCTTATCGGTGAGCGATTGATTTTGCAGGAGATCCGCAGGGTGATAGGTGGCCATGAGCGGGATGCCGTGGAAGTCGTGCCAGCGACCGCGGAGCTTGGTCATGGGTTCGCTCGCGCCGAGCAGACCTTCCAGGGCGGTCGCGCCGAGGGCCACGAGCGCGCGGGGCTGGATGATGTCGATCTGCTGGCGCAAGTAGGGCAGGCAGGTCTGCATTTCAGCGGGCTTGGGCATGCGATTGGCGGATTCGCCGGCGGGCAGGTCGGGGCGGCACTTGAGGACGTTGGCGATGAACACGTCCTCGCGGCTGAAACCCATGGCGACGATGATCTTCGTCAGAAGTTGCCCGGCCTTCCCAACGAACGGTTCACCCTGCAAGTCCTCCTCCTCGCCGGGTGCCTCGCCGACGAACATGACCTCGGCCTCCGGGTTGCCGACGCCGAAGACGACCTGCGTGCGCGACTGCACAAGGTGCGGGCAGAGCGTGCAGGCGAGCACTGGGCCGCGCAGGGCGGCGAGCTGTTCGGCTTTCGCGCCCGCGGGGGCGGCGGGCGGGCGGGAAAGTGGTCGCGTTTCCACGACGGGCGCGGGCGCAGGAACCGCGGCGCTCGGCGTGGCCGCGAGGCGGGCGAGCGAGGCGGCGGAGGCGCGCAGCTCCACGCCCTGCTCGCGCAGTTCAGCCAGGGTGGCGTGGACGTGATCGAGGGCGGACGGAAATTCGTTCATGGCAGGTTTGCGGGGATGCCAGCTTCGAGGAAGTCGGCGGGGATGGGCGATTGGAAATTCAGACGCGCGCCGGTGCGCGGGTGGGTGAAGCCGAGCCGCCAGGCATGGAGCATCTGCCGCGCGAAACCCGCGCGCCGGCCATAGACCTCGTCGCCGAGCAGCGGGTGGCCGAGGTGCCGGAGATGCACGCGGATCTGGTGGGTGCGGCCGGTGTGCAGGGTACATTCCACGAGCGTCCCGGCGGGGAGTTCGGAGAGCACGCGGTAGCTGGTTTTCGACGCCCGCCCGCGTCCGTCCTCGAGCACGGTCATCTTTTTCCGCTGGACCGGATGCCGCCCGATCGCGCCCTCGATGACGCCACTCGCGTGGCGAAATTTTCCCGCCGCGAGCGCGAGGTAGATTTTCGTGATTTCGCGCCCGGCGAACTGCTTCGAGAGCGACTGATGCGCGGTGTCGTTTTTCGCGGCGACGAGGCAGCCGCTCGTTTCTTTGTCGAGCCGGTGGACGATGCCGGGCCGCTGCTCGCCGCCGATGCCGGAAAGCGCGGGGCAGTGGTGGAGCAGCGCGTTCACGACCGTGCCCTGCCAGTTGCCCGCGGCGGGATGCACGACCATGCCGGCGGGCTTGTTCAGCACGATGAGATCGTCGTCTTCAAAGAGCACATCGAGCGCGAGATCCTCCGCCAGCGTGCTGATCGGCACCGGCGGCGGCTCGCTGAGCGCGAGGGCGTCGCCGGCGCGCAACCTTGCGCTGGCCTTGGTCGGACGCCCGTTGAGGGTCACGTGCCCGGCTTTGATCAAATCCTGAATCCGCGCCCGCGAGAGCGTGCCCGCGCGCGCGGCGAGGAACTGGTCGAGGCGCGCGCCGGCGTCCTCGGGTTCGGCGTGAAACTCGGCGGTGATCATGCGGCGCGGGCATCATGCGCGCGGCGCGGCGTCCAGCAAGAACGCGCGCGAACTTTCGCCGACCGCGGCCAAAATTCTCCTCGCCACTTCCCGTCTGGCGCGAAAACTTCGCGCCCTGGCGCCGCCAAGGATTTCATGGCCGAAACAGACGAACCCCTTATCCAACAGTGCCCCGAATGTGGGGAGTTGATCGACGTTTCCGACCAAGAACCGCTGTCCGCGGTGCTCTGCCCGTCGTGTGGCGCGCCCTCGGTCATCGCCGCGCACATCGACCAATTTGAGCTGGTGGACGTGCTCGGGCGCGGCGGCATGGGTGTGGTTTATCGCGCGCAGGACACCTCGCTGGGCCGGCAGGTCGCGCTGAAGCTGCTGCGTAAAAGCGAAGGCGCGAGCGAGGAGCAGAGCGCGCAGCTCGCCAATGAGGCTTCGATCACCGCGTCGATCAATCATCCCAACGTCGTCAAAGTTTTCACCACCGGGATGGACCGCGGGCGTTTCTACATCGCCATGGAGCTGGTGGATCAGGGCACGCTCGACCAGCTCATCATGCTGCAAGGGCGCGTCGCCGAGGCGCAGGTGCTGGAGGTCGGCATTCAGATCGCGCAAGGTTTGCGCGCAGCGCAGCACGCCGGGCTGATTCACCGCGACGTGAAGCCGGGCAACATTCTTTTCGCCGGCCTCCATACCGCGAAGATCGTGGACTTCGGCCTCGCGATCTTCATGGCGGACGAGGAAAAGGTGCGCGGCGAAATCTGGGGCACGCCCTACTACGTCGCGCCCGAAAAACTGGACAACAAACCGGAGGACTTTCGCAGCGACATCTACTCGCTGGGCGGCACCCTTTTTCACGCCCTCGCGGGGCGTCCGCCATTCGAGGCGGAGAACGCTTCGCTCGTCGCGCTCAAGCATTTGAAAAGTCAGGCGGTGAGCCTTCAGGCCTTTGCCCCGTGGGTCTCGGGTTCCACCGCGTTCGTCATCAACCGCACGCTGAACAAAGACCCCGAGCAGCGCTACCAGAGCTACGACGAACTCATCGAGCACCTCGAATACGCGCGCACCGAACTGCAGAGCGCCAAGCCGCCGGTGGCCAAACGCGTGGTCATCCAGAGCGAGACCGAGAGCACGGTGATGGGTTGGCTCAGCCTGCTCCTCATCGTCCTCCTCATCGCCGGCGGCGCCGCGGCATACGTCTTTCGCGATCAGCTCTTCAGGCAGGGCGAGTCCTCCGACTCCACGCCGAGCCCCGCTCCCGTCGTCATCGCGCCGGGCCTGGCGGCCGCGATCTTCCCTGAAGCCTGCGCCAAACTTGCAACGGGCGATGCGGTCGGGGCCGCCGATGCCTTTCGTCAGGCCGCCGCGCAGCCGAAGCTCCCGCCGGTCAGCGCGGCGTGGGCAAACTTACTCGAGGGCCTCGCCGAGTCCGTTGCCGGGCACGAGGTCCTGGCGAACGACGCCTTCAAGAAGCTGGCCAATCGCACGTCGCTTTCCACGACCCAGGACGACGCCAAACTTGCGGCTTTTTTTTCCGATGTCGCGCGCCGGATGACAGACCGGTCCCCAATTCCGCCGAATGCCGCGGGAACTCAGAGCAAGACGAATCACGAGACCATCGCACGGCTGCTCTTTGGCGTGAAAAACTGGCAACTCGGACGCTTTGATGACGGCGTCGCGCTGCTGCGCGAATTCCGCCAGACGAAGCCTGCCGGGAGGGATGCGTGGATCGAGGAGTTGAAACCGCTCGCCGCGCGGTTGATCGAGGAGTTCAGCGCCTTCCAAGAAGGAACAGACCGCCTGCGCGCGGCCAAAAATCCCCAGCAAAAGCAAGCGGCCATCGAGGCGCTGAAAAAGGTGCAGGGCAAACTCGCCGAGCGCGCCAAAGAGGAAATCGCGAAGGCCGGTCCGTAGCCCGCCAGCGCCGGCGCGGCGTGATCGGAAGCAGCGCAAATTAGCCGAAATGCGGCGCTGGGAGGGAAAACGCCGAGAGCGCTGGGAAAAGTCTGCTGCTCCACAGGTTCACCCAGCAGTGAACAGTTTCGGGGCCACAATGGCTCCGCAACTCTGCGTCCTTTGCGCCTCTGCGTTAACAAATACCAATCCCGCTTTTTAGGATGAGGACGGGAGCGTCGTGAGCGGCATCCGGGCGGTGGATGCCATCGCCACCTACGCTGTCTGGTAAAGGAATGGAGCGGGTGAAGGGAATCGAACCCTCGTATGCAGCTTGGGAAGTTGCCGTTCTACCATTGAACTACACCCGCTTTTTCAGACCGTGATTTATTGCCAGGAAATGATATCGTCCGACGTGGTGCTGCCGTCCTTGAATTTGCCGTTGGTTCCCAGTTTGCCGTCCTTGCCGATCGAGTAGGCTCCGACTCCCGTTTGTGGTACGGTTTGGCCTTTGAAATCGGTGTAAGGCAGGGTGTTGAGTTGATTGTCGTAGTCGAAGTCGATGGCCACGCAGTATTGGGTTCCCCAAGGATCGAAAAAGGCTCCGTTGGCGAACCCGCCTTTGGGTGGAGTCGCGGTCGAGACCTTTCCCTCCATGAATGGTATTCTCCGGGGATTGCCCGGGTTTGGCGTGGTCGCATTTGTGCCGATGTTCCGCAGAATATTGAAAAGGAATTCGTTGCCTGCCGTCCCGCTGCCAACGCTGTCGCCAACAATTACGTCGGCCGTGGGTGGCGTCGTACTGCTGCTCGTAGTCGGGTATTTCCCGTACTCAGCGTTGTAGGCTCTCACTGCGGTCACGATGCCTGCGCAGGCCGTCTTGGCCTCGGCTTTGCGCGCTTGTTCCTTTACGCCGTTCATGACCGGAAAGAGCAACCCCATGAGGATCGCAATGATAGCGATGACCGTCAGAAGCTCGACCAGGGTGAAGGCCTGCGAGCGGAGTTGGGGGTTGGGATGCATTGGTTGAAATCTTTTCGCGGGAAGGTAGTGGAGTTGCCTTTGATGACAACTGGAAATCTTGAGAGAAAAGGCAGATTTGTGAACGCCGAGCCCCCAGACTTGATCGTCCCGGCCGCGCTGCGCGCGCGGAATTGGCCGCGCTGAAATTTCCCCTTTTCATCCCGCACTCGGTCCGTATAGTGCCCGCCCTTTCCGAAAAACTGTTTCATCATTTTATGTCCCAACATCGCTCTCTCAAAGGTCAAAGCACCATCACCGCCAAGCGCAATGTCCTGAAGCGTTTCGAGCGCGTCGAAATCCTCAAGTCACGGGGGCAGTTCAAGGTCGGTGACAAGGTCCTGGGCCTGCGCAAGACCAAGCCCAACGAGTAGCCAGGCGCGCGGTTTCGCTTCCGCGCCACCCGCTTCCAGACGAAAACAAAAACCGCCGGACGTGATCTGCGTCCGGCGGTTTTGCTTTGCCTTGATGGCTAGATGAATTCGTTGATCAGGTTCTCGAGGAATTCCTGTCGCCCGCTCTGGCAAGCCACGGCCTCGCCTTTCTCCAGCATGAGCTTTTCCAGCGACGCGAAACTCTCCCTGCCCGCCTCGATGCTCGCGCCGATCCCGCTGTCCCACGAGGCGTAGCGGTTCTTCACGAAATCCGCGAGCCGGCCGTCGGCGCGGATGGCGGCGGCGATTTTCAGGCCGCGGGCAAAGGCGTCCATGCCGCCGATGTGCGCGTGGAAAAGATCCTCGGGGTCGATGCTCTCGCGGCGCACCTTCGAGTCAAAGTTCACGCCGCCGGTGGTGAGTCCGCCGTATTTCAGAGTGGAGAGCATGCACTGCGTGGTCAGGTAGATGTCCGTCGGGAACTGGTCGGTGTCCCAGCCGAGGAGCAGGTCGCCGGTGTTCGCGTCCATCGAGCCGAGCGCGTTGGCTGCTCCGGCGACTTCCATTTCGTGCTGCATCGAGTGACCGGCGAGCGTGGCGTGGTTGGTTTCGAGGTTCAGTTTGAAATGCGGGAGCAGATCATATTCGCGGAGGAAATTCAGGCACGCGGCCGCGTCGCTGTCATACTGATGCTTGGTCGGTTCTTTGGGCTTCGGCTCGATGTAAAACTGGCCTTTGAACCCGATCGACTTCGCGTAGTCCACCGCCATGTGGAGGAACCGGCCGAGGTGGTCGAGTTCGCGTTTCATGTCGGTGTTCCAGAGCGTCGAGTAGCCCTCGCGTCCGCCCCAGAAGGTGTAGCCCTCGCCGCCGAGTTCGTGCGTCACTTCGAGCGCCTTTTTCACCTGTGCCGCAGCGAAGGCGAAGGTCTCCGCGTTGCAGCTCGTGGCCGCGCCGTGCATGTAGCGCGGGTGGACGAAAAGCTGGGCCGTGCCCCACAGCAGCTTGATGCCTGTGCGCTGCTGCTGCTCTTTCAGGAGCGCCGTAATCGTATCGAGCCACGCGTTGGACTCGCGCAGCGTCTGGCCGTGCGGGGCCACGTCGCGATCGTGAAATGCGTAGTAGGGCATCCCGAGTTTCTCCGCGATCTCGAAGAACGCCGGCACCCGCGCCTTCGCCAGATCGAGCCCACTCAGGCCCGCATCCCACGGACGGATCGCCGTCGGCCCGCCAAACATGTCCGCGCCCTGACCACACATGGTGTGCCAATAAACAATCGAGAACCGCAGATGGGCGGCCATCGTCTTGCCCTCGACGATCTCGCCGGGGTTGTAGTGTTTGAAAGCGAACGGGTTCTTCGATTTTGGGCCTTCGTAGGTGACGGGGCGGATATGGGGTAAAAGTTCAGACATGATAGATATGGGTGAAGGTTGATTGATGCTGCGGGAACAGCGGAGCGGTGAGAGTGAAAAGATGCTCCAGTCTTGTCAGCACGAATGTTTCCCAGGCCGGAAGATTTCCGATGCAAGCCGAGCGTTGAGACAGTGCCGGAAAAGCGGCCGGCAGTGAATGCCGGCGGGCCGAGAATCAGCGTCCTTTGTCCTTTTCCCGCTCGCCCCGCCGCTGCTCCTGGGCGGCCTGTTGTTGTGCGGCTTGCTGCTGGGCGGCGCGTTGGGCTTCGGCTTGCTGCCGGGCGTTTTCCTGCACGGCTTTTTGCTGCTCGATTTGTTGCTGCTCGATTTGTAGCTGGCGGCGCTGCTCGGCCGCTTGCTGTTTCGCGGCCTCTTGGGCAGCGCGTTGCTGCTCGATCTGGAGTTGCCGCCGCTGCTCGGCGGCTTGGTGTTTGGCCACCTCCTGGGCGGCGCGGTGCTGCTCGGCTTGTTGTTCCGCCTGCTGTTCGCGGGCGCGCGCGGCGGCTTGTTGCTGCGCGGCTTCTTGCGCGGCTTTTTGCTGCTCGCTCTGCATGAGTCGGCGCTGTTCGAGGATTTGCTCCTGCTGCTGTTTCAGACGCTCCAGCGCTTGCGCCTCGGCTTGCTGGCGCTCCCGGTCGGCTTGTTTCGCGGCTTCAGCCTGGCGTTGGGCGGCGCGTTGATTTTGCAGCGTGGCTGCTTCCTGTTCGCGGGCGAGCAGTTCTTGGGCGGCCTCCAGTTTCTCGCGTTCCTTTTGCGCGGCACGGTGGTGCTCTTTGGCTTCGCTCTTTTGTTTTTCGGCGGCGAGCGCGGCGGCTTCGGCAGCTTGTTTTTGCCGTTGGGCGGCGGCTTCGGATTCGGCGTTCAGTTTGCGCGCCGCCCGTTCCTGTTCGGCGCGGAGTTTTTCGGCGTCAGACTGCGCGGCTCGCCGCATTTCCAGTTCCTTGTTTTGTTTTTCCAAGTCGGCCCGCTCCCGCGTGGCGACTGCGGCCTGCTCGGCGGCGATCTTCGCGCGGGCCGCGGCGGCACGGGCTTCCGCTTCTTGCTGCTGTTCGAGACGCTTTTGTTCCTGGTGAAGTTTTTCGGCATCAGTCCGGGCGGCGCGCTGCCGCTCCGCCTCCAATTTCTGCCGCTCGGTTGCCGCCTGCACCCGGGCTGCCCGGGTGGCTTCCGCCGCGGCCTGCGCTTGGGCGACGGCCGGATCGCCCACCGCTGGTTGCCCCTCGCCCACCGTCGGTCGGCGGGTTTCGCTGGGCGGACGAGAACCCCCGGCGGGTGGGTCGGCTTTGGGCTTCGGCGCTGGCTCCACAGCGACGTCGCCGACGCCCGGTGCGGCTGGCGGCACGACGACCACGGGTTTGCGCGGCGGCTCTTGTGGGGGACGCTCTTTGTCGGGTTTGGGTTGATCGGCAGTCCGCGGTTCGGCGGGGCGGGTGGGTGCCGCCACGGTGGCCACCGGAGGAGTCGTGGGCGCGGCGGGAAGGTTGCTCGCCGGTGGGCTCACCGGCCTCGACGGACGGACCGAGATCACCGGCGGTGGAGTTGCCTCAGCGCTTTTTCCGCGGCCGTTTTCGCGGTCGCCCCGGACCACCGCGCGCGGCTCGGTGAGCGGTGGCTCGCCCGGTCCCGGGACCGCCGGATGCGCGGGCGGCGGCATGTCGGTGGCCGCCCCGCCCGGCGGCGGACGATCACCTTTGCCGCGCGGCCCCTTGCCGGCAAAACCCGGGAGCACCGCGTGCGCGTCGCCCTGCACCGGCACCACCTGCAAATCCGCCGCGAGCACCGCCCGGGCCGGCGCGGTGGACGGCGTGAGCCCCTTGGTTTCGCGCTGAAATCTCTGCCGCAATTCCGTGCGCTCTTTCCCGTCTTTCACGCCCGCCCAGCCGCTGTCCACCTTGTTCGCGGCGAAGGTCTTTTTCACCTTCGCCTGCAAAAACTCGCGCCGCACCGGGGCCGCGACCAGCGGCGCGTTGACCAGGAGTTGATTCCCGACGGTCCGCGCATTGGGCGAAAAGCGACCCGCTCCATCGCGGAAATCCGCCCGGTCGAATTGCGTGCGGCGCACCAGTTTTAACGTGGGAATCGGCCGCTCGCACCGCTGGCTGATGACCGTGTAGCTCAGCCCGCCATTATAGACCACCGGCACCGCACCGTAGGAGTTGTAGGTGATGTTCGTGATGTTCACCGTGCTGCGGATGATGACCACGTTGCGCGAGCGATCGATGATCACGGGACGCAACACCGGCGCGCCGAAATCGCGCACGCGGCAGAAGCTGTAAAACGCCGGGCCGATGTCGTAGGTCGTGTCCACCCACGTGCTGATGCCGATCTCCGGCTGCCAGTAGGCGCGCGGGGGCAGCGGTGCCCAGCCCACGTAGTCGTCGCTCTTCCGCCACGAGACCCACGCCGGCCCCCACTCGTAATCCGGCACCCAGCACCAGCCCACATCCACCAAATTCATCCAGCGCCCGTAGTGATAGACGATGCCCGCGAACTCCTCGTAGCCCACCCACGTCCAGCCCGCGTCGGTGAAAGCCCAGTAGCCATCCGAGTAGGGCGTCCAAGCACGATCCACCTCGGTCGGCCGCCAGCAAAAGCCGTAATCGGTGACTTCGATCCATTCGCCGTGCGGCAGCAGCGCATCGTAGAAATAGTCGAAGGAAACATCCGCCGCCTGGGCGGTGCGCGGAGCGGCGAGCGGGAGCAGGGCGGCGAGGAGGAGCAAGAGGAGGGCTTGGAGTTTCATGGCGCAGTAATCTTCGGACTGAAGGGGCCGGGTTTCATTCAATGATTTTCACCGCTTGGCAGGCGGGACCCGGCACCTAGATTCGCGTCCGTGAAAACCCTCGGCTACCTTTTTCTCGCGCTGCTCCTCATCCTCCCGCGACCCGCGCAGGCGCAGGAAAAAAAACTGCGCGTCGGGATGGAGCTGGCCTATCCGCCATTCGAAATGCGCGACCAGCGCGGCGAGCCCGCGGGCGTGAGCGTGGATCTCGCGCGGGCGCTCGGCGCGCACCTCGGCCGGACCGTGGAAATCCAGAACCTCCCCTTCGACGGCCTCATCCCTGCGCTCAAGACGGGCCAGCTCGACCTCATTATTTCCTCGATGACCGCCACGCCCGAGCGCGCACAGTCGATTGATTTTTCCGAGCCCTACCTGAAGACCGGCCTCTGCCTGCTCGTCGGCGCGAAGAGCGACATCCGCAGCATCGCCGACGCCGACAAAACCGGACGCAGCATCGCCGTGAAGAAGGGCACCACCGGCCATCTCTACGCCCTGCGCGCCCTCCAAGCCGCGCGCCCGCTCGTCCTCGACAACGAAAACGCCTGCGTGCTCGAAGTCGTGCAGGGCAAAGCCGAGGCCTTCATCTACGACCAGATATCCACCTTCAAAAACTCGCGCAAAAACCCCGACAGCACGCGCGCCCTCCTCGCGCCGTTCCAGGAGGAGAGCTGGGCCATCGGCCTGCGCAAAGGCAACGGCGACCTCCGCGCGAAAGTGAACGCATTCCTTACCGGCTACCGCGAAAATGGCGGCTTCGAAAAGCTCGGCGACAAGTGGCTCGGCGAGCAGAAGGTGGAGTTCAAAAAGCTCGGCGTCCCGTTTTATTTTTGAGGCGCCCGCGCGCGCATCGCAGGAGAGATCGCGGACGGAGTGATCGCCAGGGCGCCGCGGTAACCGCTGGCGCCTTGCGAAAAAACTAGCGGCGCCCGCGTTCCGCCGACGAGACGCTGAGGCTGTCTTTCCAGCCCTCGCCGGATTCCCAGAATGCCTGCTGCACGAAGTGCCGGAAAACCCAGAACAATGAAGCCGCGGCGAATCCTGAAACCATGCACATCAGGACCTTGTGCGTGAATGTGCTTTGCATATTGGCATGCTGTTCTAGCACATCCCTTGCCGCGGAGGCGCGCGGTTCGTTTCTACCAAAAGCCCCACTGCCCGGTCCGCATGACCCAGACGCCGAGGATCAGGTTAGTCACCGCATGGGTGAGCACGCAGGCGCTGAGGCTGCGGGTGCGGTAGGCCACGAGATTGAAAAGTGCGCCGGTGAGAAGCGCCGCGGGCCAGTCGGCGAAAGAGTGCTCCAGACAGAATCCGCCAACGACGATCCAGAAGGAGGTCCAGGAAAACGCGCCCATCGGCACGCTCGTGAAATCGTCGTCCACGAAGTAGCGCAGCAAAAAGCCGCGCCAGAAGATTTCCTCAATGAGTGGGACAATGATGACCAACCGGATGAAGCGCACCACGAGGTTGAACCAATACATCCAGGTGTCGGGGCCACCGAAGTAGTGTGGCTCAAAGCCGATGAGCCGCGGCGCAAAGCCGAGCCACTGCTGCGGGGCGATCCAAAGAATGAGAGCAAGCGCGCCGATGAGAGAGGCGAACCAGATTCCGAACCAGGAGGGAAACCGCATCTGGTAGATGCGCCAGTAGCGGGCGAGGAGCACCGTGCCGATCACGGTCTGGAGCGGGATCACCCAGTAGCCCGGCTTGGCGATGACCCACCATTCACTGCGGGGAGCGATCCATCCGGGGATCTGGCCGAGGAACATGATCGCAAGAAATACGATGAGTGGCCCGACATAGGCTTTTTCTTCACGAGTAGCGCCAAACATTTCGAAACAATTTTTTTGAGAAACATGAAGCAAATCGCAATCGAGGAACCAATGCCAGAACATCTCCTGCGCATGCGCGACGCCGAACTCGCGGCGTAGCGCGCCCGCGCCCCCCCGGGTCGGGCCGCAACCGCGCCATGCTGCTCGTGGGCGGGGTGCTCTTCATCGTCATCGCGGCGGGTGTGGCGCTGGTTGTCTTGATGCAAATACTTTCCGATCTCGAGCGCGCACCCGGGCATGTGGGTTCTCGCGATCTGGGGCAAAAAACCGGCGGAAAATTTTGAGAATCAGCCCCGCGCCCGGCACATCGGCTGCTTAAAAAGCCTACTCAAATGGCCAAAGCTCTCACCTCAATCATCGGCGTGGATCTCGGGTGCTACTCGCTCAAGTCCGTGCTCCTCCAGCGCAAATCCGGGAGCCGCGTGGTCGTGACTCACTACGCTTCGCAGGTCCTCAGCGGGCCGGTCGATACCGCGGAAAGTCTCGGGCGCGAACTCAAATCCCTTTTCAAAACCATGGGCGGTTCCGCGAAATCCTGCGCCGTGGGCATTTCGAGTCCCGACGCGCTCATCCGCATCATCGAGCAGCCGGAAACGCCGCCCACCCTTTTGCGCGACGCACTGCGGCTCAACGGCATGGCTTTGCTCAATCAGGACTGCAAAGATTTCGTGCTCGATTGCGACGAAATCCCGACCGCTCCGGGCAATGCCGAAGCGGAAACGGCCGGGCGGAAACGCTATCTCGTCGGCGGGCTGCCGCGGGCGCAGGTCTCCGTCATCGGTGGCGCGCTGGAGCAGAGCGGGACGAATGTCGGCGCGCTGCAACTCGCTCCGATCTGTGCGTTCAACGCCTTCGAGTTTGCCTTCCCGGAGGTCTTCAAAGGACAGGCCTTTTTCCTCGTCGATATCGGCCACTCGAACTCGACGGTGATGGTCGGCTCAAAGCGCGAATTGATCCTCGTTCGGTCGATTGATTTCGGCGGCAAGGCGCTCATCGAGGGACTCGAAAGCCTGAGCGGCGAAGGGCGCGAATCCGTTTTCCAGGCCCTCGAACAGGAGGACGAAGTCATGGTGGAATACACCCGCGTGACGCTCGCTCCGCTGATCCGCGAAATTCAAAGCTCGATCGGCTTTCTCGAACATCGCGACGAGGAAACCATCGGGCGCATCTACGTCTCCGGCGGTCCGGCCAAATCGGCCGCGCTGCTCCGCGTCCTCAGTGACAATCTCCATCTGCCCTGCGAATCGTGGAGCGCTTTGGCGAACTGCGAATCCGCATTGCCGGCCAGTCGGAGCAAAAGTTTCGCCCTTGAGGCGCTCGACCTGAACGTGGCTTGCGGGGCCGCAGTGGAACTTTTGCAAGGGAACTGAACCATGTCGCTGCATCTCAATCTCTATCACGAAGTCATCAAGGCGAAGGCGCTCAAGCGCCGCGATCCGCTCAAGCTCACGATGTATGCGCTGTCCGCTGTGGTCGCCGGTTTCGCCGGCTACTACGTGCTGCAGGCGGTCAAACTGCACAGCCTGAACAGCGAGCTGGCGACGGTGAAAGCGGAGTTCGACAAGCTGGACCCGGCATCCAAAGCCGCGAAGGCGCGCGAGGTTGAACTTTCGGTGAAACTAAAAGCCGGCAACCTGCTCGTGAAGAAGGTGGAAAATCGCTTCTACTGGGCTCCGCTCCTCGAGCAGATCATGCAGGTCGTGCCGCGGGAGGTGCAGGTGACGCGGTTCGTCGGCGATGTCTCCGGCGAGGGCCCCCGCCGCTGCGCGCTCTCGATCGACGGTCTCTCGGCGGGCGAAGATGCGCGCCATGTCGCGGAGACGTTGCGCACGGCGATCGCGGAAAAAATCTCGCCGCAGCACAAGAACGTCACCTCGAAATTCCGGATGCTCGAAGACGGCATCGAGATGGCGATGCTCGATGGCAAGCAGGTGCCGACGGCCACCTTCGCGATCAACGTGGAATTCACCTCCGGTGAAGAGCCGGCCCCCGAACCAACCAGGAGAAAACGATGAAACTCGGCAAAGAAGAAATTCAAAAACTGGTCCTCGGCGGCCTGATGGTGATCGGCGTGATCTACTGCTACTTCACGCTCCTTCTCGGTCCGCTTTCGCGACGGCAGGCGGCGACCCGGAAGGGCATCGAGGACCTCGGTCCGATGATTGCCGCGGCCAAAGCCCAGATCGCCCGGACCGCCAATGTCGAACGCGCCGCGCCGGCCAATATGGAAGCCACCCGGCAGGTCACGTCGATGATTCCCGACGGCTCCCCGGTCGCCTGGTTTCCGCCGCGGGTCGGCGATTTCTTTAAGCAGCACGGGCTGGAGAAAAGCACGACCCGCCTCGCCGGCGAGATCGTGGAAAAGGAGATGGTGGGCTTCCGCCGGATGTCCTGGAGCATCGATCTGCCGAAAGTGGCGTTCGTCCCGTTTGCCACCGCCGTCGCCTCGCTCGAAAACGAGGAGCCGCTCCTCGAAATCAGCGGCCTGCAAATCGAATCCGGCCGCGACGACCTCGGCTCCCAGCGCGCCCTCCTCACCGTCAGCAACTACGTCAAACAATGAAACGCTATCCCTTCGTCCTCGCCCTGGCCGTCAGCCTTTTGCCACTTCCGGCCGTTCATGCGGCCGATGCCGATGCGGGCAAGGACGAGCCCGCGCCGTACAAGCTGAAACGCCGGTCCTCCTTTACGCCTCCGACCGCGGACGCGCGTGCGCCCTTTTGGCCGATCGGCTGGGTGCCAAAGAAAACGATGATCGCAACGACACCTGGCGCTCAGGCTGCGGCACCGGCGCCATTGCTCGATGAGAAAGCCTTTCGCGTCACCAGCATCCTGCTCGGAGCCGGTACCGCGCCTTCGCTGGCCGTGATCAACGGGCGCGCCTATGGCGAGGGCGAGTTCTTGAA